>DXFS01000084.1 GCA_019114345.1 Candidatus Agathobaculum pullistercoris
TTGCCATGTTTCGCCGCATGGTGACCGGCTTTACTACGCACTCTTTTACGGACGGCACGTTCCTGCAGCTGGGCATGGACAAGCATGATTTCTTTATCGTGCTTGTCGCTGTGCTAGCGGTGCTGGCAGTCGGCGTGCTGCGGGAGCGCGGCATTCCCCTGCGGGAGGGGATTGCGCGGCGGCATATTGCCCTGCGCTGGACGGTGTATTATGCACTGATCCTGTTTATCGTTATTTTCGGGGCGTACGGTGTGGGCTATGTGCCGGTAGACCCGATCTATGCTGCATTCTGAGGAGGTGACCGATGAAAACACGCATCCTGTTTCCGGCAATCAAAGGAACCTGTTTCCTGTTCCTGCTCGGCGTACTGCTGCTGGCGGCCTCCTGGCTGTTCATGCCCAAGAACAATCACAAGTCGTTCGGCTTTACCGATGAGGAAATGCTTGCGGGCGGTATCCTGGGCGAGCGGGATAATTCGATTGATGTGCTGGTCGTGGGAGACAGCGAGGCTTACAGCTCGATCTCGCCGATGCAGTTGTGGGAGCAGCACGGGTTTACCTCCTACCTGTGCAGCACCTCGGCGCAGCCGCTGTATGATTCTTACCGTTACCTGCGGCAGGCGTTCGAACACCAGAGCCCGCGCGTGGTGATACTGGAAACCAATGCGATCTTCCGCACATATAAACTGAACGACTATTTGCTGTCCCGGGCTAAGGTGCTGTTTTCCGTGCTGCGTTACCATGACCGCTGGAAGACGCTTTCCGTCAATGATTTCGGCGGCGAGGCGCGCTATACCTGGACGGATGACCTCAAGGGGTTCCGTTATAACACCAAGGTCGTCCCGGCGGATACACGGAAGTATATGCTTCCCACGGACGCCGAACAGGAGATCCCCCTGCTCAACCGCGCCTGCCTTGCGGAAATGATGGCGCTTTGCGAAGAGAACGGAGCGCAGCTCATTCTGGTCAGCACGCCGAGCACACTCAACTGGAACTATGCGCGTCACAACAGCATTGCAGCTTTTGCGGCAGAACACGGGCTGACCTATCTGGACATGAATACCATGCCGGATGAGGTGCCGGTCAACTGGGAGACCGATACCCGCGACAAGGGTGACCACCTCAATTACAGCGGCGCCGTCAAGGTGACGCGCTATCTCGGGCAGTATCTGACGCAGCGTTTCGAGCTGTCGGACAAGCGCGGCGCAGCGGATTTTTCCTCCTGGAATGATGCGCTGCAGCACTATCGCAATACCATCGCCGCCGGATGATGCGGTAAGACTGGTACAGGCTTGACAGAGAGCGTCTCTGCGTGGATAATATACATATACCCCTTATGGTACGGAGGTGTGCCAATGAGACAGTGTATGGATGCGGACAACCTGCACCGACGCCTGAAAAAGATCATCGGGCAGGTACAGGCAATCGACCGCATGGTGGATGAGGACGTCCCCTGTGAGGACGTGCTGGCGCAGATCAACGCTGCAAAGTCCGCGCTGCACAAGTGCGGGCAGGTCGTGCTCGAAGGACATATCAAGCATTGTGTGCGCGACGGCATCGAACACGGCGACGCAGACCAGACCATTGCAAATTTCACCAAGGCAGTGGAACGGTTTGCGAATATGAACTGAACCCGGTCGGGACAACGGTCCCGGCCGGGCAGGACAGCCCCGGCTGAAAACGGCCGGGGCTGTGTTTTATGCCTTGACAACCTATACCCCTATAGGTATAATATACATATACCCCATTGGGTATAAGGAGGCTTTGCGATATGGAGAAGCTGGAAAAATTTCTGGAATGGGGCGGGACGAAAAAGGATGTCGCCTGTCTGGCGCTGGGCGGCATCGCGCTGCTGATCAGCATTTTCGACCTGCTGCCGCTCCCGTTTGATGCGGCGTGGGTCGCGATCATCCTGTGCGGTATCCCCATTATCCTCGAGGCGGTCATCGGGCTGGTGACCGCGTTCGACATCAAGGCGGATGTGCTGGTGTCCATCGCGCTGATCGCATCGGTCATCATCGGCGAGGACTTCGCCGCGGGCGAGGTCGCGTTCATCATGCAGCTCGGCGCGCTGCTCGAGGATTTGACCGTCGCGCGGGCGCGGGCGGGCATCGAAAAGCTCGTCCACCTGACCCCGCGCACCGCACGCGTACTGCGGGATGGTAAAGAGCAGGTCCTTCCTGCCGAGCAGGTGCAGGTCGGCGACCTGCTGCGCGTGCTGCCGGGTGAGACCGTTCCGGTGGACGGCGTGATCACGACCGGGCAGACCTCGATCAATCAGGCGGTCATGACCGGCGAATCCCTGCCCGTGGACAAGGGCGAGGGGGACGAGGTCTCGAGCGGCACGGTCAACCAGTTCGGCTCCTTCGATATGCGGGCGACCAGGGTCGGGGAGGACAGCTCGATCCAGCGCATGATCCGGCTGGTGCAGTCCGCGGACGCGGGCAAGGCCAGGATCGTCGGTATTGCCGACCGCTGGGCGACCTGGGTCGTGGTGGTTGCGCTGACCGCTGCGGTGCTGACCTGGCTGATCACCGGCGAGGTCATCCGCGCGGTAACCATTCTGGTCGTGTTCTGCCCGTGTGCGCTTGTGCTTGCCACACCGACCGCCATCATGGCCGCGATCGGCAACGCGACCCGGCATGGCTTCCTTGTACGCGAGGGTGATGCGCTCGAGCGGCTTGCAGCGGTATCCAAAATCACCTTTGACAAGACCGGCACGCTGACCTATGGCATGCCGCGGGTGGTTGCGGTGCACAGCTTTTTGCAGGATGTGTCCGGGCAGGCAATGTATGCCTGGGCTGCAGCGGCTGAGCAGCGTTCCGAGCATCCGCTGGGCAAGGCGGTTGTGCGCTGCTTCCGGGAGAAGGGCGGTGGAGAAGCGCCGCCGTCCGAAGGCTTCCGCATGCTGCCCGGCCGCGGCGTGCAGGCCATGGTGGACGGCCGGGCCATCCTTGCGGGTAATCCGGCGCTTTTGGAGGAAGAACACATTGCGGTCGGCGAGCAGGCTGCTTCGTGCGCGGACCGGTATCTGGAGGAAGGCTGCACCGTGATCTGGCTGGCGGCGGACGGCGCACTCGCCGGGCTGATCGCCCTGTCTGACACCCTGCGGCCGGATGCGGCGGACACGATCGCACAGGTCAGGCGCGCAGGCGTGCAGCCCGTGCTGCTCACGGGCGACCATGCAAATGCGGCCGGCCATATTGCGTCCCAGCTCGGCATCACCGAAATGCGTGCCGCCTGCCTGCCCGAGGATAAGCTGGACTACATCGATGCATCGCAGGCGCAGGGACAGCAGGTGTGCATGATCGGCGATGGTATCAATGACGCCCCGGCGCTCAAAAAAGCGTATGTGGGTATCGCCATGGGCGGCGTAGGCAGCGACATTGCGGTCGATGCGGCGGATATCGCGCTGGTCAACGACGAGATAAGCGAGGTGCCGCATCTGCTCCGTCTGGCGCGGCACATGATGCTGGTCATCAAATGCAACCTGACCTTCTCCATGACGCTGAATTTTGTTGCGATCGTGCTCGCCATCACCGGTATCTTGAACCCGGTTGTCGGTGCGCTGGTCCATAATGCAGGCTCGGTCTTTGTCATCATCAACTCCGCATTTTTACTGACCTGGAGGAAAAGGAATGGTCACGATCATCATTCTGCTGATCGGGGCTGCGATCCTGACCGCCGGCCTGTACTATCGCAGGCAGGCGGGGAATGACCCGGAATCCCGCAAGATCTACGGGATCGCGGCTCTCATCGGCGCGGCTATACTGATCGCGGCGGCGGTCAAGGCGCTCACGTTCGGACTGTAGGGCTGCCGACGGCTGCACAGACTTCTGTGCAGCCGCCTTTTTGTGTAGATTTGCGTAATAATGCAGTGCAGATGGAAATTTTGCTGGATTATCCGCAGGTTTCGGGGTACAATAGACGCAGACCGCAAAAAAGGAGAACCTGACATGAAAAAACGTATTTTTCTGACTTTTACCCTGCTGGCAGCCCTGGTGCTGGGCGGGTGCAGCAGCACGGGCACGCAGACGGCCCAGGATACGGACGGCAGCGTGCAGCAGGATACCGCGCAGACCGAGACCCAAGCACAGGCTGAGGGGATCGGCACCCATCATGCCGAGATCACGATCGCGGGCAAAGGCACGATCTCGGTCGAGCTGGATGGGGACGCTGCGCCGATCACCGTGCAGAATTTCATGGACCTGGCCGAGAGCGGCTTTTACGACGGGCTGACCTTCCACCGCATCATCAACGGCTTTATGATGCAGGGGGGTGACCCGAACGGGGACGGTACCGGCGGCTCGGATCAGACCATCACAGGTGAGTTCAGCGGGAACGGCATTGAGAACGACCTGTCGCACACGCGCGGTGCGATCTCGATGGCGCGCTCGAACGATCCGGACAGCGCATCCTCCCAGTTTTTCATCGTCCATGAGGACAGCACCTATCTGGACGGGCAGTATGCCTGCTTCGGCTATGTGACCAGCGGCATGGACATTGTGGATGATATCTGCGAAAACACCCCGGTCGAGGATAATAACGGCACCGTATTGGCGGAAAACCAGCCGGTGATCGAGAGTATTCAAATCATTGACTGAGCGGCATGGACCGGCCCTCAAACCGCCTCCCTTGGGGAGGCGGTTTTGCGCCTCCGGTAAAAGTGACAAAAAACGATGTTTTTATCCGCAATTCATCGGAGGACAGGGAGAAAATCGGCCGACATTTTGACAACTGCCGTGCCGCATGTTACAATGGGAACCTATCTGTGGATCTCGAAAAATGAGGGGGAATTCCTGTGAAAAAAATATGGGACAGCCTGCCTTTCCGGCTGCTGCTCGGCGTTGTGCTCGGCATTGTGCTGGGGCAGTTTGCGGGTACGGCAGTGATGAATGTGGTCGTGACGGCCAAATATATTATCGGCCAGCTGATCAACTTCTGCGTACCGCTGATCATCATTGGCTTTATCGCACCATCCATCACCAAAATGGGCAGCAACGCCTCGCGTATGCTGGGCATTGCCATTCTGTGCGCTTACCTGTCCTCGATTTTTGCGGCGCTGCTGTCAATGGGGGCGGGGTATGCGCTGATCCCGCATCTGTCCATCGTATCCGCAGCGGAGGGGCTGCGCGAACTGCCGGAGGCGGTTTTCCAGCTGGATATCCCGGTGATCATGAGCGTAATGAGCGCGCTGGTGCTGTCTATCCTGCTCGGTCTTACTGCCGCATGGACGCGTGCCAGGACCTTTGCCAGCCTGCTGGATGAGTTCCAGCGCATGGTCCTGCGCATGGTGACCAGTGTGGTCATCCCGCTGCTGCCGCTGTTTATCGCGCTGACCTTCTGCGAGCTGTCCTGGCAGGGTACGATCACACGGCAGCTGCCGGTGTTTATCAAGGTGGTGCTGATCGTGATGGCGGGCCATTATATCTGGCTGGCGGTACTGTATGCCGTAGGCGGGCTGTATGCGCGTGCCAACCCGCTGGATATCATCCGCCATTACGGCCCGGCCTATTTGACGGCAGTGGGTACCATGTCCTCGGCGGCAACGCTTGCGGTTGCGCTGCGCTGCGCGAAAAAGTCCGTACCGCCCCTGCGTGATGATATGGTGGATTTCGGCATCCCGCTGTTCGCGAACATCCACCTGTGCGGCTCGGTGCTGACCGAGGTATTCTTTGTTATGACCGTGTCGCAGATCCTGTACGGCTATATCCCGTCGCTGACATCCATGGTACTGTTCTGCCTGCTGCTCGGCGTGTTTGCGATCGGCGCCCCCGGCGTGCCGGGCGGCACGGTGGTGGCGTCGCTGGGCCTGATCTCGAGCGTGCTTGGGTTTGACGATACCGGCCTTGCGCTGATGCTGACGATCTTTGCCCTGCAGGACAGCTTCGGCACGGCCTGCAATGTGACCGGCGACGGCGCGCTCACCCTGATCCTGAGCGGCTACGCGAGAAAACATAACATTCCGGAGCAGAAAAGCAGCCTGGAACTTTGATCACAATATAAAACCGTCCCGCATTGAAAACGATGCGGGACGGTTTTTTCATATGTAAGGTTTACGGCTCAGCTGGTGCGGAAACGCGGTTTTCCTTGCGGAACTGGGCGGGCGGACAGCCGACGCGCTTGGTGAAAAGGGTGATCAGGTTGCTGCTGTTCGGATAGCCGACCTCGCGCGAGATCTCGGCAATGGACAGGTCGGAGGTGAGAAGCAGCGCTTTTGCGCGGTCAATACGCGAATAGATGACAAATTCGTTCGGGGACTGGCCGGTCATCTCCTTGAACAGGTGCGAGAAATAATACAGGCTCAGCCCGGCGATGTCCGCCATTTCCTGCAGGGTGATGCGCTTGCCGACATGGCTGCGGATGTAGCTGACCACACGGCTCATGGAATCGTCGTTCTTCTTCAGCCGCGGCGACTGAATGGGATTGTTGAGCAGCATAAGCATCTGATAGATGCGCGCAGAGGTTTCAAACACGCTTTCGCTGCCGCCGTCCTGATAGAACATCACCATATCCTCCATCATGCGCAGGATGGCGCCGTTATTTTCGCCCTCGATAATCAGGCCGCTGGTCTGGTTGATATAGCGGCAGAGCTCGTGTGCCTGCGGGCCGTCGAAGTGGACAAAGTAAAACTCCAGATCGTCCGAGGCGTGGTAGTAATGCGGCTGCCGGCAGTCAAAAAACGCGATCTGTCCGGCATGTGCTTCATATGTGTCATCCTTCAGCTCAAGAAAGAACGTTCCGCGCGTGACGTAGACCAACAGCAGGGGAGGATAGGTCTCACGCTTGATGTAGTAATCCCGGCTGCAGTAAAAATGACCGCACATGGTGTGATAGTAGAACATTTTTTTGGTCTCTTCGGACGGGGAAAAGAAAAACCATTCGGACTCGGGCAGTACACCGATCTCATACGTTTTCATCTGTTACCTCCTGGGCGTGCGATTCGCCCTTTTGCGGGGATATCGCTTTGAAATAGCGCGGCGGATAGCCGGTGATCTTTTTGAACAGGCGGGAAAAATAGTTTGCATCATAAATGCCAACCTTGCGCCCGATCTCGGCGACCGGCGCGTCGCTGGTCTGCAGCAGTTCGAGCGCGTGCAGGATACGCACGCGGTTGAGATAATCGGTCGGCGGCATGCCGGTGATCTCCTTGAACAGGCTGCGGAAATACGTCAGCGTGATGCCACGGCTGTGGGCAATGGCTTCAAAGTCGATTTCCTGTGCCAGGTTCTGGTCGATGCGGGTGAGCACCTCGCCGATCATCGCTTCCTTCCAGGAGGATTCGCGGCTGACCAGCTCAAACTGGCTGAGCTGGATGCGGCGGATAAAGACCAGCAGCGCCTGCAGCTGCAGCAGTTTCATCTGCTCAAATCCGAAATGCCGCTCTTCCTGTTCCCGGCCGATGCTCTGCAGGATGGGATACAGGCTGTCCAGCTCGGCGTATGAGAGATGGAGCAGGCCCTGCATGCTGGCAGCACTCATGTGCAGCAGCACAGGCCCGCCTGCGGCGCGCGCCTCTGTTTCAAAGGCGCGCAGTTCGCGCAGCCGTTTTTCCGCAGCATTTCCTTGCGGCATGTTCCAGTATACCATATCCTGCAGGGAGGCGGAAGGGACGCCGGAAAAGACATCCGGTTCGAACTGGCAGCGGCAGGCCTGCGCGCCGTTTTGCAGATAATAAGTATGCGGCCGGTCGGGCGGCAGCAAAAGCAGATCGCCGGGAATGAGCGACATCCGGCCCTGGCCGGAGAAAAATTCGCAGCTGCCACGCAGCACCAGAACAAGCTCATAAAAACGGTGGCGGTGCAGAGGAGGGCGGGATGCCGGGCCGGGAATGCTGCCGTCGGTCATTTTTTCGTGCAGCAGTGTGATGCCTGAGTTGTCCGGGGCATCACGGTCGATGTAGTTTGCCTGAGCGGACATGGGCGCTTCTCCTTCCAGCATTTTCTCTGCTTTTATTGTATCGCAGATCCACTCGAATGAAAAGCAAAATCGACAAAACAAGAATAGTGAATTATAACAAGCGACAGAGGGGCGGTTTGGCAGTATTATATAAAGCAAGATAAATAAGTTTTGTTTTGTGCTAATTTTTAAAGCATTTCATTCTAACGGGTTTATTGCAAAAATGATAAACTTAAACCATGATAAAGGATAAGAAACAGCGAATTACAATCAAGCAATTCGAGAGAACGAGAAAGATTATTGGAAGTTAAAGAACAAGATTAATAAATAAATAAGATAAATAGAAAAAGCAAAATAAAGATATTTTTCCGTCGCAGATGTGTGCGCGCGACGCAAATGCAGCGGGTGAAATATAGGAGAAAAAGAGAAGCTTTGGAAGAAAGGATGGAAAACATGAATCAAACCACCTTGAAATCCCCACCGGAAGCCAGCGGCAAGCTGGGCTGGGGCGTACGATTTGCCTATGGCTGCGGCGATACCGCGTGCAACCTGGTATTCGGCATGATGAGCACGATCCTCACCCTGTTCTATACGGACTATGCCGGCATCCCGGCGGCTACCGTCGGCCTTGTCATGCTGCTCAGCCGCGTATTTGACGGCGTATCCGATATGATCATGGGCGTGGTTGTCGAGCACACCCACTCCAAATGGGGCAAATCCCGTCCCTGGCTGCTGTGGATGAGTGTCCCGTTTGCGATCAGCGCAGTGCTGCTGTTCACCGTCCCGCACACCACTGCGTTTTTGCAGTTCCTGTACATCTTTGTGACCTATAATTTCTGCACCACGGTCTGCTACACCGCGATCAACCTGCCGTACGGCTCGCTGTCCGCCATGATGACCCGAGACTCGGACGAGCGCGCTTACCTGAGCATCGTGCGCATGGGCCTGTCCCCGTTCGGCCGCATCCTCGCGGTTACCGTGTCGCTGCCGCTTATTCAGATCTTCGGCAACGACCAGATGGCTTGGGTCAAGACAATGAGCATCTGGGGCGTGCTGGCCGTCATTCTGCTGGTCATCAACTTTGCGTTCTGCAAGGAGACCGTGCAGATCGAGGCGGTCCAGAATCAGGCCAAGATCCCGCTCGGTAGATCGCTCAAGGCGCTGGCCACCAACCGTTACTTCTGGGCGATCCTGATCCTGTGGGCGATGCAGAACTCGATCTTTACCTTTACCGGCACCATTCTCCCGTATTACTGCCGCTATATCTTCGACAATGACACCTGGCTGTACTCCACCCTGTATCTGGTCGAGACGCTGGTCCTCGTTGCAGGCACCTTCTGCAGCCCGATGCTGCTCAAGCGGTTCGGCAAGCGCAATATGTCCCTTGCCGGCGCGATCCTCGCCTTTGTCGGCCAGCTCGTGTTCTTCCTCAATCCGTACAGCGTCCAGTGGCTGTTCTTCAGCTGCATCGTGCGTGCCATCGGCCTGGCGCCGTTCAACTCTGTGGTATTCGGCATGCTGGGCGACGCGGTCGAATACGGCCAGTGGAAGACCCACGTCCGTCAGGAGAGCATGGTATTCGCAGGCGGTTCGGTCGGCGCAAAGGTTGGCGCAGGCCTGACCTCGTTCGCAATCACCTCCCTCCTCGGCCTTGCCGGGTTCATCAGCTCGACTACCGGCGGCACGGCTCAGCCGGACAGCGCGCTGAACATGATCGTCAATGTTTACAAGATCGGCCCGCTGGTGATCTGGGCGGTCATCATCATCGTACTGGCGCTGTATCAGCTGGATAAGAAGTACGATCAGATCATGCAGGATCTGGCTGAGCGCGAAGCGCGCGGCGAAGTATAACGCATATTTCCTCTCTCTCTGTCAAGCGTGCCTGCGCGGTGCTGCCCCATGGGGGTACGGCGCCGCGGCGGGGACGCGGAAACACCCCATACCCGCCATCATGCATAAGGAGACATGACATATGATTACTGCAAACGAACGCGAAGTCATCCGCGATCTGGCCAAACGTCTGGCCGAGCTGGCAAACCAGCCCATCATGGAAGAGCGCCGCAAGCTGTGGTATGCGCACAACGACCTCAAAACCGATCAGCCGGTGATCGACTGCTCGCCTGAGGGGGCATGGCGCGAGATCGTCACCCCGGAGAGCCTTGTGTGCGAGGATCCGGTCGCCCGCGAGATCGAGTGGACGCTGCGCGCGCGCATCTACCGCGCCGAGGTTATCAACGACGACGTGCCGGCAGAGATGCGCTGGGACTGCCGCAAGCGCATTTCGGATACCGGATGGTCGATTGAGGGCCGTCAGGCGCACAATGCGTTTACCAACGAGTCCGTGCATGTGCCGACCATTTCGACCATTAACCCGTTCTGGCGCAAGGATTACAAGTTCGACGAGACCGCGGCCGAGTTCGACCCGCTGATCTCGGACGACGAGATGGAAGAGGGCGGCATCGAAGAGCTGCTCGTTGCTCCCAAGGTGATTTACGACGAGGAAGGCTCCAAGCGCGACCTCGAGATCCATCAGGACCTGCTGGGCGACATTCTGGATGTGCACTGGTGCGGCAATACCTACATCGCCTTCTCGTGGATGGAGACCTACACCAAGATCCGCGGCTATGAGAGCGCGCTGTATGACCTGTATGACTATCCGGATCAGATGCACGCCATTCTGCGTGTGCTCGAGAAGGGCTACCTCAATCTCTACCAGCAGCAGCTCGACATGGGCCTGCTCGAAATGAACAACGGCTGCCAGTACAACGGCACGGGTGGCTACGGCTACACCCATGACCTGCCCGACCTCAAGCCGGGCGACGAACTCACCTTCAAGAACCTGTGGGCGTATGCCGAGTCTCAGGAGTTTGTTTCGGTATCGCCCGAGATGACCAAGGAGTTTGCGATCGACTACGAGAGCCGCCTGCTGTCCAACTTCGGCCTGTCGGCGTACGGCTGCTGCGACAACCTCGAAAAGAAGCTGCCGGACGTGCTCAAGATCCCGAACATCCGCCGCATTTCGGTATCGCCGTGGGCGGACGTGGCATCCATGCGCGACCAGATCGGCATGAAGGCGATCTTCTCGTGCAAGCCCAACCCGTCGCTGATCACGAACGGCTGGGATGAGGATCTGATGCGCAAGAACACCATGCAGCTCATGACCGACGGCAAGGGCACGGCGTTCGAGATCATCCTCAAGGACACCCATACCATCGGCCACGATCCGATGCGGTTCCGCAAGTGGACCGACATGTGCCGCGAGTGCATCTCCAAGATTTACGGCTGAGCATCACACATTACATATCATATATCACAGCAAGGGGACGGCTGCTGCGGCAGCCGTTCCTTTGTTTGTTTCGCGGGGCAGAACGTGGTATACTGGAAGCAACAGTATGGGCAGAGAAAGGATGATCAGGATGCTGGACAGAATCACAGCAGTATACTTCAGTCCTACGGGCGGTACGCGCCGGGCAGCGCTGCTGCTGGCGGGAAACATTGCGCGTACGGTGCAGGAGGCCGACCTTTGCCGGCCGGACGCGCAGGTACATTCGTTTGGGAAGGACGATGTGGTGCTCATTGCAGGGCCGGTTTACGGAGGACGGCTTCCGGCGCTGATGGCAGAAAGGCTGCGGGCGTGCCAGGGCGGCGGGGCGCGTGTGATCGCCGCGGCGGTTTACGGCGGCCGCGCGTATGAGGATGCGCTCGTCGAGCTGGATGACCTGCTGGCAGCACAGGGGTTCCGTGTGATCGCTTCCGCCGCTTTGCTGGCGGAGCACTCGATCGTGCGTCCGCTTGCAGCCGGCCGCCCGGACGCACAGGATGCGGCGCAGCTGGCGGATTTCGGCGCACGTATCGCGGCCAAGATTGAGCAGGGAGGGACGGATGCACCGCATGCGCCGGGTAACCGTCCCTATAAGAAATGGGCGGGCATGCCTACTGCTCCGCAGGTAACGGAAGCCTGCAATGCATGCGGCACCTGCGCGCGGGAGTGCCCGGCAGGTGCGATTTCGCCTGAAAATCCGGCGCAGACAGATGCGGCGAAATGCATCACTTGCATGCGATGCGTGGCGGTGTGTCCGCAGAAGGCACGTTCCCTGCCCGCGCCGGTTTTGCAAATGCTTTCGCAGAAGCTCGCCCCGTTTATGGAAAAACGGCAGGAAAACGAACTGTACTTATAAAAGAGAGGGGCTGCGGACCTGATCAGGTTCGCAGCCCCTTTGCATTTGCTGTATTTACGTCTGCTCCGCCGCCGCGGGTGGGAGCAGGTTTGTCATGCTGCGCAGGCTGATGCCCAGCGTGGACAGGTTGTGCAGCATGGCGGAGGAGGCCGGGGCGAGCACGCCTGCAACGCCCAGCCCGATCAGCGTGCTGTTGAAGCCGATCACAAAGCGGTAGTTACTGTGGATGCGGCGCATCAGGCGCTGCGCGATGCACCGCAGTGTGACCAGCTCGAACAGGCTGTCCGCCGCGATAGTGATGTCCGCGATCTCGCGGGCAATGGCCGCTCCGTCGCTGATGGCGATGCCGACATCCGCCGCGGACAGGGCAGGAGAGTCGTTGATGCCGTCGCCGATCATGATGACCGTGCGCCCCGCTGCACGCTCGGCTTCGACAAAACGCGCCTTGTCCTCAGGCAATACCTCGGCGCGGTAATCGTCCACACCGACCTCAGCCGCAATGGCCGCTGCGGTGCGTGCGCTGTCACCGGTCAGCATGACCGTGCGTTTGATGCCTAGGCTGCGCAGCGCCTGCATGGCAGCGCGGGCCTCCTCACGCAGCGGGTCGGAGATGCAGATGACTGCCGCAAGCTCGCCGCCGATGGCAAGGTACAGATGCGAGTATGCGGGCGGCAGTGCGTCGAACGCGTCCTGCTCCCCGGCGGGGATGGCGCATTTTTCGTCCTCAAAGACGAAATGCGCGCTGCCGATGATGACCTTTTCGCCGTCTACCGTGCTGGAAATACCGTGTGCGACCAGGTATTCCACCTGCGAGTGCATCTCTTCGTGTGCGAGATTGCGCTCTTTGGCTGCACGCACGACCGCATTTGCCATCGAGTGCGGGAAGTGTTCTTCCAGACAGGCGGCAACGCGCAGCATCTCGCGCTCGCTGCGCCCGCCGAACGGGATGACCTGCGCCACCCGCGGGCAGGCGTGGGTCAGCGTGCCGGTTTTGTCAAAGATGACGGTATCCGCTTCGGCCACGGCCTCCAGGAATTTGCCGCCCTTGACCGTGATGTGCCGTTCGCCGGCCTCGCGCATGGCGGACAGCACTGCCAGCGGCATGGCGAGCTTGAGCGCGCATGAGAAATCCACCATCAGCACGGACAGCGCGCGGGTGACATTGCGTGTGAGTCCGAGGCTGAGCACGCTGCCCGCAAGCGTATAGGGTACGAGTTTGTCCGCCAGATGGGAAGCGCGGCTCTCCGCTGCGCTCTTGAGTTGCTCGGACTGCTCGATCATCCGGACGATCTTGTCATACCGACTGTCGCCTGCGTGCTGGGTGACCTCGATCACGCAGTCCCCTTCTTCCACGACCGTCCCCGCGTAGACATGGGTGCCCGGCCGCTTGGCGACCGGCAGGGACTCGCCGGTGAGCGAGGCCTGGTTGACCATGACCTCGCCCTCGGCCACGCGGCCGTCCAGCGGGATGACGCCGCCCATGCGTACCGCGATGCGGTCGCCCTCTGCGATCTGTGCAATGGGGACGAGCACATCGCCGCCCTCGGCCTTAAGCCATACGCGGTCGACGTTCAGCGACATGCAGCGCGCAAGGTCGTCCACCGACTTTTTATGCGTCCACTCTTCGAGCAGCTCGCCCAGTTCGAGCAGGAACATGACCGAGCCCGCGGTGCCGAAGTCGCGCCGCGCCATGGACAGGCCGATCGATAGCGCATCGAGCAGTTCGACCCGGAGCTGTCCGCGCAGCAGGCGGCGCAGGCCGCGCCGCAGGAATGGAACGGACAGCCAGCACACGCGCGCGATCTGCAGCGGCGCAGGCAGGAAGAGCGCGCAGGCAGCCTTGGCGAGCACCTTGCCGACCAGCTTTTCCTGATACTGGCGGTTGAGCGCGCGGCTGCTGTACAGTGGAGCGAGCGCCAAGACCTGCGGCGCGTCATAGCGGAAGCGGGCGACGGCCTCCAGCACCGCGGCGCGGCTGCCGGTGTAGCGGATGACCGCGCAGCAGGTGCGCTCGTGTACGGCGGCCTGCGTCACGCCTGCCTGCGTTTGCAGGTACGCTTCGAGCAGGTCGGCCTGCTCGAGCGTCATGCGGCGCTGGGCGAGCCGGATGCGCAGCCGTCCGCGGCTTTCGTGAACAATGGTTGCTTTCATGTGTTACCTCCAAACGGGAAAAAAGAGGGCCGTCCGTACGTCCCTCTTCCCGACAAAACCAATATTGCTTATTCCTCGGAGACGGCCTTCTCTGCGCAGTCCTCGATGGCAGCAGACTCTTCCTGCGCCGCACGGGCCTCGTTGATATCCTGCGCGGAAGCGAGGATATCCGCCGCGTTTTCCTGTACGCTGGTCACGGTACCCATGACCGAGTCCTTCATGCGCAGCGCAGCTGCAGCCGCATGGGTATAGACCTTTTTCGCGTCCTTGCTGGACAGCAGCTTGATGCCGGCCGAACCGAACAATACGCCGCCGGCAAATACCGCCAGATTCTTATAAATGTTCATGATGATTCCTCCCAGTATGTCATTTGCGCTTGTATCCCGTGATCATGACCATGATCATGCAGATCACCGCGCCCCAGGCCCAAAAACGATGCTGTTTCAAGGCAAACACCTCCCGGATCGTTTGGACGATCGTTCGTTCCTTTAAGGATAGCATGGGCTGGGAAATCATTCACTCGGATTTGGACAGAAACACGCGGTTTTGGTTTTTTTCCTCGCGAGACAGGCGCCGGAACTGTGACGGCGTCAAATGGAACCGCCGCTTGAAGGCCACGCCGAACTGGCTGGCGCTGGTGTAGCCGACCGCCGCGGCGACCTCCGTCACCGGCAGGCGGCCTTCGCGCAGCAGCGCAGCTGCTTTTTGCACGCGGCATTCCAGCAGGTACTGGTGCAGCGGGCGGCCGTACAGCTGCCGGAAACAGTCTTTCAGCGCCGTAGGGGAGGTGTGGAAACGCGCGGCGAGCTGCGCGATGGTCATGGGCTCGGACAGGTGGGCCACCATGTACTCCTGCACCTGCTGTGCGATACCGGCTTGGTAGCGGTCGTGATAAGGCGGCGCGGACGACGGAGCAGGCAGCAGCGCATTGTCGCTGCACAGCAGATAGAGCAGTTCGGTTGCCTTGAGCACGCTGTATCGCGCGCGGTCTTCTGCGGGAAGCGGCCGCAATGCGGCGGACACTGCATCCGTCCAGGCGGAATCGCGGATCACAGCCGAGCCGCCATGCGCCTGCATCAGGCTGCGGACCTGCGCAGTATCCAACTGCAGCCCGCCAAGCAGCGCGCACAGCCGGGCGAGGCTCTCCCGCGCAGCTGCTGCATCCACAGTGACCAGTTCGCCGCCCAGCCGCCCCTTGGGAAAGGACAGACGGTGGATATTGCTGCTGTCCGATACCAGCAGGATGCTGCCCTCCTGCAGACTGAGTACGCGCCTGTCCCGCCTTTCCAGCCGCAGGCTGCCGGACAGGCAGAACAGCAGTTCGAAATGCAGCCGATCCAGCACAGGTATGGCTGCCGGATCGGATAACGCGCAGTCAAAGCTGCACGCACGCACGCCTTCCATCACCTCGTCCCAGCGGATGCGGCCGGACAGTGCGCCTCCAGCGTCCGGTGTCAACAGCGTTTCCAACAAAATGAGTCCTCCCAAATAGTAAAATCGCGCAGAGTGAGTCCGTGCATGGCAGAAGGTTAGACAAAACTAACCGATAGCGGCAAAACGAGCTGTCTGCCGGGCTGCCCGGCCTTAATGGAACAGGCCGAACAGCCCCTTTTTCTCATAGGGCCCGCTGGTAAATGAGGTCATCTCGTAGCCGGCTTGGCGGATCACGTCCCGCAGTGCCTGCTCGCCGACCGGCTGCTCAGACAGGATAACGGTCTGGTTTTTGGTGTGTGACGAGGTCACCTTTTTCACCGGAAACGCCTTGCGCACAGCGTCATTGACATGCGCCTCGCACATCCCGCACTGCATTCCCTCGACCCCGACGGTGATTTTAACCATATCGATGCACTCCTTTTCGGCTCCCTGCGTTTCCGGACAGAGGTTAGTGATTGCTAACCTCAATATAGCACGAAACGCGGCGGGATGCAAGAGGAAAATCCGGCGGATTTGCGATTGACTTTGCCGGGGCAGAGGACTAATATTATATGGCATTTGGAAATGGTACGGGGGCATATGGGAAATGAGGAAATCTTACGAAATCGACATGTGCAGCGGGCCGCTGCTCAGCCGGATCCTGCTGTTCGCGATCCCGCTGATCTGTTCGGGCGTGCTGCAGCTGGTATTCAACGCAACGGATATCATTGTGGTCGGCCGGTTTGTCAGCAGCAACGCGATGGCGGCGGTCGGCTCGACCAGCTCGCTGATCAACCTGCTGGTCAACTTTTTCATCGGTATTTCCGTGGGTGCGAACGTGCTTGTGGCGCGTTTCCGCGGCGCGAACGACTTTGACGACGCGCAGGAGACCGTGCAGACCGCACTGATCACCGCAGTGGCCGGAGGCTTTGTGTTAATTGCGCTGGGTATCCTGCTCGCGCGGCCTATGCTGGTGTGGATGGCCACGCCGGACGAGGTGATCGGCCAGGCGGTGCTGTATATGCGCGTGTACTTCATCGGCATGCCGGCGACCATGCTGTATAACTTCGGCGCGGCGATCCTGCGCGCGGTCGGGGATACGCGGCGGCCGCTGTACTTCCTGACGCTGGCGGGCCTGGTAAACGTTGCAGGCGACCTGCTGTTCGTGCTGGTGCTGGATATGGGCGTTGCGGGTGTTGCCGTGGCGACAGTGATCTCACAGATCATTTCCGCTACGCTGATCGTGCTGTGCCTGATGCGGCAGGACGGCATGTGCAACGTCAACCTTAGGCGCATGAGGTTCCACCGGGACAAATTCCTGCGCATTATGCAGGTCGGCCTGCCGGCGGGCCTGCAGAGCGTGATCTTCAATATCTCGAATGTGCTGATCCAGTCGTCGATCAACTCGTTCGGCGCGACCGTGGTCGCGGGCAACACCGCAGCAAGCAACATCGAGGGCTTTGTCTATACCTCGATGAACGCGCTTTACCAGACTTCGCTGAGCTTTACCAGCCAGAACCTCGGGGCCAGACAGTTCGGCCGCATCGATAAGATCCTGGTACGGTGTTTGGCGCTGGTATTCGTTATCGGCCTGGTGCTGGGCAACGGCGCGCATCTGTTGGGGCAAACACTGCTCGGCATTTATACGGGCGAACCCGAGGTCATTGCCTACGGTATGATGCGTCTGGGTGTGGTCAGCGTAACCTATTGCTTGTGCGGCATGATGGACGTTGTCGCAGGCAGCGTGCGTGGGCTGGGCTACTCCATCCTGCCCATGCTGGTGTCGCTTGTGGGCGCGTGCGTGTTCCGTATTATCTGGATCTTCACGGTTTTCCAGTGGCAGCACACGCTGTTCAGCCTGTACATTTCCTATCCGATCTCATGGGCGCTGACCATCTGCGCGCATCTGGTATGCTATTTTGCAGTGCGGCGGCGCGTGTTCCCGCGGACGGCAGAGAAGTAACTGCAAAAAACAGGACACCTTCCGTGCCCTGTTTTTTTTGTATTATGCATCATTTGGAGCAGACAACGGCTGTCTGCCAATGCTATCCTTTTATATAAGGACGCGCTACCGTGTTTCCAGCGAGCAGTGTTGCGCGAGTGCGGACAGGTTAGTGATCTCGACCCGGCCGCGGTGCGTGCGGATGATCCCCTGCCCGCGCAGCGCAGAGAGGGCGCGCGTCAGCTGCACGCGGCTGACGCCGAGCAGGTCAGCCAGATCGTCCTGCGTCATGCCAAGCACGGTTCCCGGCTGGTGCGCCGCGAGCAGGTAGAGCAGGTTGCACAGCTTGAGAAAGGTGCTGTTATACTCCTGATGTGCAGTCTCATACAGCAGCAGGTTGACATACATGGCGTACCACTCCACCACCTGCGCGGCGAGCGGTGCGTTCTCCTCGAACATGCGGCCAAACTGCGTCTTGGTGAACGCCAGCGTCTGCATATCAGTCAGGGCGACCGTAGCGATCGCGCTTTCGATGCGGAAATCCTGCAGGTGGTAGCCCGGAAACACCGTGCCGCTGCCATGGAAGGATGTGATCTTGCGCCGCCCGGTTTCGTGGGCGGTGGAGGTCTGCGCCACGCCGGAGAGGATATAATGCAGCTCCCGGAACGGCTCGCCCGGCGCCCAGAGATAGTCCCCCTTGCGGAACGTGCGTACCTGATGGAGCTGGGTGCGGAAATACGGTTCAAATGCGGCAAAGTCGCCGGTGAACAGATAGCGCGGCGTGAGCATGGGCGGCTTCCTCCTTCCGGATGGGATGTTTTTTTTCAGTATAGCAGAAAAGCGGCGCGCCGGGAAGCAGTACCGCAAAACAAAGCATTTTTGCTGCCCATGGCAGCGGAACAAAGAAGGGATGGTACAGCATGAAAAAAGTAAAGATCACAGTGCTCAAGGCCACGCTCGATAAGGAGTTGGCGGCGGAATACGGCGTCGAGGGACTGACCGCCTGCCCGATGCTGCGCGAGGGACAGGTGTTTTACGCGGACTATGCCAAGCCGGACGGCCTGTGCGACGAGGCGTGGAAGGCGATTTATCAATATGTATTCGCTCTGGCGCACGGCGCGGGCGACGGGCTGTTCTATTACGGCGACTGGATCCGCAAGCCGGGCGTTGCGATCTGCAGCTGCAACGACGGCCTGCGTCCGGTCATTTTCAAACTTGAAGCGACAGATGAGGAGGCAGAAATCGATTATACCCCCGTTCGTTGACGGACAGCAGGGAAAACAACAGGACACGCAGGGGATGACCACGCTGCACGGCCTGCTGTTTCTGTATTCTGCCAAAATCCCTTTGTATCCCGGCAGGGCTTGTGCTATAATAGCGGCAGGGCTGTCTTTACAGTAAAACAGACAGCTGTCCGCGAAAAGCATACGGACAGCAGGGGGAAGGGACAATATGGACAAGGTAAAAGCGTTTCTTAAACGCAAAAACATTGAGATTTCAGTCAGGCGCTACGGTATCGACGCGCTCGGCGCGATGGCGCAGGGCCTGTTCTGCTCACTGCTCATCGGCACGATCATCGACTCTGTGGGCACGCAGTTCGGCATCCCGTTTTTGACTATGCCGGTCGCGACCGTGAGCGGCATCGAATATACGGTTGGTGGGCTCGCCTCTGCGATGAGCGGCCCGGCGATGGCGGTGGCGATCGGCTATGCACTCAAATGCCCGCCGCTCGTGCTGTTCTCGCTCATTACAGTCGGTTTTGCCTCCAACGCACTGGGCGGCGCAGGCGGCCCGCTGGCGGTGCTGTTTGTGGCGATCATCGCCGCAGAGATCGGCAAGGCGGTCGCGGGTGAGACCAAGGTGGATATCCTGGTCACGCCGCTCGTGACAATCGGCGTGGGCGTGGGCCTGTCCGCATGGTGGGCGCCCGCGCTCGGCGCGGCGGCGATGCAGGTCGGCAGCCTGATCATGTGGGCGACCAATCTCCAGCCGTTCCTGATGGGCATTGCGGTGTCCGTGCTCGTGGGCATTGCGCTGACGCTGCCCATCTCCTCTGCAGCGATCTGCGCGGCGCTCGGCCTGACCGGGCTTGCCGGCGGCGCGGCGGTTGCGGGCTGCTGCGCGCAGATGGTCGGCTTCGCCGTCATGTCCTTCCCGGAAAACCGCTGGGGCGGGCTGGTGTCGCAGGGTATCGGCACTTCGATGCTGCAAATGGGGAATATCGTCAAAAACCCGCGCATCTGGATCGCTCCCATTATCACCTCGGCCATCACCGGGCCGATCGCGACCTGCCTGTTCCATCTGGAGATGAACGGCGCGGCCGTTTCCTCGGGCATGGGCACCTGCGGGCTGGTCGGGCAGATCGGGGTCTATACCGGCTGGATGAATGATATCGCGGCGGGCGCGAAAGCAGCGGTTACCGCGCAGGACTGGATCGGCCTGATCCTGATCTCGTTCATCCTGCCTGCGGTGCTGTGTCCGCTGATCAATCTGGTCTTGCGCCGCATCGGCTGGGTCAAGGACGGGGATATGACGCTGTCGTAAGACGGAAAACGGAGGAGACCGATGAAAATACTTTGCTTTGGCTCGCTGAACATCGACTACACCTACCGGGTGGATCATTTTGTGCAGCCGGGCGAGACGCTCGCGGCGGAATCTTTGCAGGTGTTCAGCGGCGGCAAGGGGCTCAATCAGGCGATCGCGCTGGCGCGTGCGGGCGCGGAGACCTGCATGGCGGGCGCAGTCGGCGAGGACGGCCGCTTCCTGCTGGAGGAATTGACGGCCGCAGGCGTGCACACTGACCATGTCAGCATATTGCAGCAGGTGCGCACGGGCAACGCGATCATCCAGAACGATAAAACAGGCGACAACTGCATCCTGCTGTACGGCGGCGCGAACCGCGCGGTCACTGAGGCACAGGCGGACGAAGTGCTGCGGCATTTCAGCGCGGGCGACTGGCTGCTGCTGCAAAATGAGATCAACAATCTGCCGTACATCATGCGGCGGGCGCACGAGCGAGGGCTGCGCATTGCGTTCAACCCCTCGCCGATGGAGCAGCGCGTGCTGGATTTCCCGCTGGAATATGTCGATCTGTTCCTGCTCAACCGGGTGGAGGCGGCGCAGCTTGCGGGAACGGACGGAGCGGCGGACGGCCTGCTGAGCGGCCTGCGGGAGAAATTCCCCGGCGCGGCGGTAGTGCTGACGCTGGGCGCGCAGGGCGCGGTCTATGCGGACAGCGAACAGACCATCCGGCAGGCGGCGTATCCGGCCGAGGCCGTGGATACAACCGCGGCGGGCGACACCTTTACCGGCTTTTTCCTCGCTTCGCTGCTGCGCGGCGAGGGCGTGCCGCAGGCGATGGCGCTGGCTGCGCGGGCGGCGGCAATCGCGGTCACCCGGCGGGGCGCGGCGCCGTCCATCCCGACGCGGGAGCAGGCCGCGGCGTTCGGCAGATGAAAATACAGCAAAACAGGGGGCAGGCTCCGGCGGGGCCTGCCCCTGCTGCAATCTGCCTGGCAGGGAAAACGACGGGAATTACCCTCGTGCTTTGGTGGAAATATATAAATATAACTGCTGCGCATAGCGATATATCTGTAAGTAATTGACAGAGCTGCGCGCCGGGTGCTATGCTGTAAAAAAAGCAGGGCAACGCCAATAAAGGCCAGGGAACCGGGAAGAGGACGGAAGGAAGGGAAAAGCGATGCTCAAACGGGCCACATTATATCTGCCAGGAAGTACAGGCGCACGATCCTGCTGCTGGTACTGCTGTTTGTGATCTCGTTCAGCCTCGCGGCAGGGCTGACCGTGTGGAACAGCATCGGCGCGGTGACGCGCGGGATCCGGCAGGAGCTGGGGACCAGCTTTGTGATGCGGGTGCCGTCCTATGTCAAAAACGACCCGGCGCAGTATGAGGACGTCAAGGATGCGGACGGCAATACACAGAAATACTATGTCGGCCCGCGGCTGAACGACGATATCATTGCGCAGATCGTCAGCCAGGTGGACGAGATCAGCGCCTATAATGCAGATATGTGGCATATAGTCTGGATGGAGGATACGACGCTGATCCTGGGCGCGTTCAGTGATACCGAACGGGGTACATGGAGCGACCCGCTTGTTGATGAAAGCCAATATATGGCGAAGTTTAAGACGGATATCTATGGAAATACGGAAACCGCATTGTACAGCGAGTTCCGCACCGGCTCCTTTGAACTGGCGCAGGGGCGCCACATCGTGGAGGGGGACCGGAACAAGGTGCTTGTCTCGGAGCAGTTTGCCGAGCGCAACGGCCTTGCGGTCGGGGACAGCATCACGGTCACAACGCGCGGCCTGCAGGATGTGAGGGAGATCTGGGGCGGCCCGTTGGCGCTGGAGATCGTCGGCATCTTCCACGTCAACGGTTATCAGCCGACCGGGTCGCGGGTGTATGAGCATGACATGACCTATAACTGGCTGCTTGCGGATGCAGAAACTGTAAAGGATCTGCATGAAGCCAGCGACGCCATGCTGTATACCGGCCGTTCGCCGGAAGCGCAGTACGACAACGTGACCTTCTTTGTGGATGACCCGGCGCAGCTGGACACGGTGATGGACGAGTTGGAAACGCTGGACGGCCTCAATATCCTGGATTATGAGGTCGCGGTGGACGACACGATGTACCGGACAACGGTCGACCCGCTCCTGTCCATCCGCAACCTGGTGGCGGTCGTGGTCGCGGCGGTTGCGGCAGGCTGCTTTGTCGTGCTGTGCATCGTATTCACAATGTGGGTGCGCAGCCGTCGGCGGGAGGTTGCGATCTACCTGTCGCTCGGGTTCCGCAAGGGGAAGATCATCGGGCAGTTTGTGCTGGAGGCGGCGGCCGTCGCGCTGGCGGCGCTTATCCTGACTGCGGCCGTGTGCGGGCCGGTGGCCGGCCGGATCGGAAACGGACTGCTGTCCAGCGCGGTCGAGGCGGCGCAGCCGGAGGAACAGCAGTTCTCCGAGGATGAACTCTGGCAGGCAGCGCTGGCAGGGGAGACGCTGTACCACTATGACAGCGGCTCCTACGCCGGGCCGGAACAGATCGATTTTACGTTTGGACTGGTGGAGGTGCTCCTCCTTGCTGCGCTGGAATTGCTGATCATCACAGCGGCGGTCTGCAAGGGCGGCTCATTCATCTTCACCATGCAGCCGCGGCAGATCATGACAACGCTCAGCTGAAGAGCTGGTAAGCATAAAAACGCCGCAGCGCGCATCACTGGATGGCGCTGCGGCATTGTTATGCGCTGTGGAAACCGTACGGGAGAAAAGGGCGGAGCCTGTATGCACAGGCTCCGTCCCGGCGAAAAAGAAGAGAGGAAAAGATAGAACAGGCATTGCCTATTCGTTGATATAGTGCAGCCGCTGCAGAAATTCGCGGTTTTCGGTTTTTTCGCAGATTGCGTCAATGCCCGAGGAGACCACCCACACGGCCATCCCACGCCGGGCACAGACGACCAGCATGTCAATGATCATTTCGTGGTAAGCGGACTCCTGACCGGTAAAGGGGAAAAAACAGATCAGCAGCTGCGGGTTGAGGAAATACCATTTGAAATAGGAAAAACGCAGCCGTTCGGGCAGCGGCCATGCACTGAGCGGGCGCAGCAGCGCCTCTCGGCTGAACCACTGGGAGGCTTCGCTTAGAATGTTTTCCGTGAGATTGCGGCGGACGATGTGCCGTCCGGCCTTGGGAAGCAGGCAGGTGCTCAAATTGTCCAGTGCGGTCAGGTTGTCGAACAGCACGCCGCCGGGACGGTCCGGACGTTCGATCTGCACGCCGATCTTTGTGCCGATCACTTTGGCCAGTTCCGCGTGCTCATACACCCGGCCGTCCAGGCAGAAGATACCGCTTAGCCAGCGTTGTTCGCCCAGAAAACAGTCGCGGATGCGAGAAACCGTGTTGTAGTTTTCATCCCGCAGGAAGGCGATTTCACCGCTTCGGATCTGAAAGCTCAGCGGCGGCATGGCAGGAAAGGTCAGCCCGGTCACGGTAAGCATGACCTTGTCCCCATAATGCTGGGGAGTGGGGCGCGCTGCGCTGTTGTTGCGCCGTTCCCAGCCAAGGATCTCGTATAGGCGGCCGTCGTATTCCTCGGGACAGAGCCGGTAAAAGGTCTTGCGGTTTTTGACAACATCCACCCGGTTGGCATACCGGTACAGGAATTCCTCATCCATATCAAACAGGAAAGCGGCGGTTCCCTGGCCCAGCAGCAGCTGGACACAGTGCATCAACTGGTCCATATCCCGGCGGCGCAGGGTCTCAGTAAGCCGGTCAAGCACAACAAGCTGGCATGACCAGAACCAAGCGCGGAAGACAGCAAGGCGGAAATAATCCAGCATGGACAGCGCCGACAGCTTGCGCTCGCGCGGAAAGGTCAGGCCCATCTGCTCGGCCATTTGTATGGTTTCCGGCGCATGCAGCCGCTGCACTGCCTGCTTCTTCTGGAGTCGTCCCATAGGCCGGGCGAGCGCGAGTAAAAAATCCTGCGCAGTAAGCTCCTTGGAATCAAACCGGTTTTTATCCACGATCATGCTGTTCTGCAAGATCCAGCGCTTCAATTCTACCGCTCCGACGCGATCGCCGCAACAGAAGGCTGCGCCGCCTGCCATGCTGGAATAGCCTTTGAAAATATCCAGATAAGCAGTGCCGGAGGTGAGATGCTCGTCCACATAGATTCCGATGCATTCCCCGCGGGCAATGAAAATATCGAATTGGTAATCCGATCCTTCGCTCAGGAAATGCCCGTTGTCGACACGGATCAGTTCCTCTTTCATTGGTATCAGCCCTCCTGAAGCAGCAGCGGCAGCGTAACGCAGCATTCCGTGCCAACCCCTGCTGCGCTGAATATGTGGAGGCCATAGTTCTCCCCAAACATCAGCCGGATCCGGCTGTTGACATTGCGCAGTGCAATGCCGCCCCGCTGCTGCGTGCTCGCGGCGGCGGTATCACCGGAAGCAAACTGTGTATTGAGACGGTTTACCTGGTCTTCCGGCATGCCGATGCCGTTATCCCGCACGCGCAGGAACAAGGTCTGCGCGCTGTTTTCCACAATGATACGGACCGTGCCCTGCTCGATCTTTCCCTCGAGGCCGTGTGAAACCGCATTTTCCACCAGCGGCTGCAGGATCAGCTTGGGCATGCGCGCTTCCAGCAGCGCCTCGTTTTCCATTTCCAGCTCCATGGAGAGCTTGTCGCCGAAGCGGCAGCGCTGAATGGTAAAATAGTTTTCTGCATTGTCCAATTCATCGGAAAAAGTGACATATTCCTGTACGTTGGAGATCGTATAACGGAAAAAAGTGGCGAGTGCTTCTGTGGTTTCGGCAATTTCGGTGCAGTCCGCCAGCAATGCGTCCGACCGGATCGCCTCAAGCGCATTGTAAAGGAAATGGGGGTTGATCTGGTTCTGCAGAGCGAGGTATTCCGCCTGCTTCTGCTGCAGACGGGTGATCTCCTCCCCGTGCAGGCGCTTTTCAATATCATCGAAGAATCTCTGCAGATCGGGAGCACGGCGCCAGTCTGCATGCAGGACGGTTTCCAGGCTCTTATCGGTTCGATAGCGCCGGAGCGCCTGGCGCAGTCTGCGCGCTGTATTGAGCCACATAGCACCACCTACCTGTAAAGCTTTTTATAGTCCGACGGGCTGACCCCGGTGATCTTTTTGAACAGCCGGGAAAAATATTTCAAATCGCGGTATCCCACCAGTTCCGCCACATCCTGGACGGAAAGGTCGTCCCGGCAAAGCAGTTCTTTGGATTTGTTGACACGAAGCTCGGTCAGATAATCCATGAAGTTTTGACCGGTTTCTTTTTTGAATAATGCAGAAAAGTACGTGGCGTTGAAACCGACTGCGCTGCTGACGTCCTCCAGCCGCAGCGCTTCCTGATAGTGCTGCTGGATATAGCGCTTGGCCTCGGTAATCGGACGTGTTTCGCGCAGGGCCTTTTCACCTTCCAGACGGAGGATTTCCTGCCGGATGTTCTGCCGAAGCAGGAGGAATATATCCTGTGCATTGGTGCAGCGCCAGAAATCCTCTATCATGGTCCGGGCAAACCGGTCTGCCACACTGCCGTTCTGCTGCATGCCGTAAAGGCTGGCTTCCAAAACCTGGCGGAACCAATCCTCAAGCATCTGCCCGGTCAGGGGCTGCCTGCGGGAGATGTACCGATAGCTGCTTTCCAGTTCCTGTGCAAAACGGTTGGCATCCAGATATTCCGCTGCATCCTGGAAACGCTTTTTCTGCGCTGCATCCATGAGATAGTGCCCGGAGCATACAGGTTCTTCGATTTCTGCATCCCGCCATGGCTGTACATGGCAGAGACGGTCCCGGCAGAGCCAAAGCGCCTCCCGCATGGAAACGCCGGCCTGCTCCAGGCGATCTTTTCGGCTGCCGATGCAGACGGTGCTGCGGATATCCCAGAACAGGTCGCGTTGCTTCTCAATTTCCTTGCGGATCTTGGTAAAGCACTGCTTGACCTCTACCGGCTGATATTCCCTCATGTACAGCAGGATGGCTACGCCTTCTTTCAGCAGTGCAGCGGCATATTCATCTGCCAAAGTCTGCACGCCCTGCCGGACGATCTCCAAAGTATGCTGCATCATCAACTGGTAACCGTTCAGATGTTGCGCGGCGTTTGAGATATCGGGCTTGACAAACGCGGCAAAATAGCATCCATCTGCAAAGTGCAGCCCGAATTCGGTGTCTGCCTGTGCAGCATTTATAAACGGTTGGTCATGATCTGCGGCGTTTTTAAGGGTATCGATAAAACGCTCCTGCTGCCGCTCGCTGTTCTGCTTCAGCTGAAATTCCACCGCAGCCTCTTCCCCCAGCTTATCCTTGATGCGCAGCAGGATGCTGCTGAGTTCTTCCTGTTTGAGCGGTTTGAGCAGATAATCTTCTACGCCGTATTTTAGCGCGCTTTGTGCGTACTCGAACTGGCGGTATCCGCTGATGACAATAAAGTGCAGCTGTGGCTGCAATTCCTTTGCGCGGCGGATCAGTTCGATGCCGTCGCAGCCCGGCATGCGGATATCAGTGATAAGCAGCTGCGGCTGCTGCGTCTGCACCAATTCTAATGCATGAGGGCCGTCGTTTGCCACCCCGACAACCTCATAGCCCAGCGCTTCCCAGTCGATCAGCTTGCGCATCAGCAAAATGACCTTATTTTCGTCGTCTGCAAGAACTACCTTTAACATAATCAGCCCCCTGAAATCGTGCAGACCGGATGAGAAAGGGGAAACGCATCCGTTTCCCCTTTCTTCCTGTATTTATCATAACACTTTGGCAGGATTTTGCCAAGACATTGCCTGGAAACGATCTGCTTATTCGTAGTCCGCTACGTTGGAAGCATCGATCCAGGTGCTGTCGGTGATGATCTCGTTGGTTTCCAGCGTGCCGCCGTCGAGGAGCGTCACCGCAGCTTCGAGTGCATTCTCAGCCATTGCGCCGCCATTCTGGGACACAGTGCCGGTAATGCGGCCGTCGTTGATCGCTTCAAAGCCGTCCGGGGTACCGTCAACACCGGTGATGATGATGCCGCTGTTCGCGCCTGCCGCATTGCCTGCGCCGACTGCCATGCCGTCGTTCTGGCAGACGATCGCATCCAGATCATATGCAGACAGCCAGCTTTCTACCGTAGCCTGTGCCTGGGCGGTATCCCACTGGCAGTCAGCCGGGGAAACAACCTGAACCATGTCCGGATAGTTTGCGAGAATGTTTTCATAACCTTCCATGCGCTGCAGGCCGCCGGAGTCGCCGGAGGGGCCGGTCAGGATCGCGATGTTGCCCTTGCCGCCCAGCAGGTCGGCAACATGCTGCATTTCAACCTCGCCAGCGGTTACGTTATCGCCATAAGAAACCGCGGAGATGCCGTTGTTCTCCCAGTCGGTGCATGCGGAAACGATATTGATCACAACAACGCCGGCATCCGCTGCACTCTTGGCCGCATCGACCAGGCCGTCCGGATCGACAGGCTCAAACAGGATTGCGTCAAAGCCCTCGGAGACGCACTGTTCAATCTGGCTGATCTGGGTTGCGGCATCCTGATCTGCGCTGAGGATGGTCAGATCCACGCCCATTTCCTGTGCTTTGGCTTCTGCGGCCTCCGCGATGGCGATCTGGAACGCGTTTGTCTGATGCTGCGCGATCAGCGCGATCTTGTATGCGCCGCCCTCGCCGCTGTCACCGCTGTCGCTTGCAGCCGGGTCGCTGCCCGTGTCGGTGCTGCAGGCGGTCATGCCGACCGCCATTGCGCCTGCCATCAGCATAGCCAGCAATCTCTTCTTCATACTCATTTTTCTTCCTCCTCCAGAAATATCTATGATAAGCGAGGGGCGGGCGTGCCGCCTGTGCTTAACATCCTGCTTAGTTTTTCTTGCGCTTGCCCTTTACATCGATCAGAACCGCCAGGACGATGATCACGCCCTTGACGATTTTCTGCCAGTGGGACGACACGCCCAGAATATCCAGGCCGTTAGTGATAACCGTGATCAGCAGGCAGCCGACCACAACGCCCCACGGCTTGCCGACGCCGCCCGACATGGACACGCCGCCGACAACGCATGCCGTGATGGCATCCATCTCATAACTCTCTGCTGCGGTCGGCTGGCCGATGGTGACACGGGAGGTCATCAGGAAGCCGCTCAGACCGGCAAGCAGGCCAGCGATGGCAAAGGTGGAAATACGGATCATGGTGGTGTTGATGCCGGAGACGCGCGCCGCCTGCAGGTTGCCGCCGCAGGCATAAACCCGGCGGCCATACACGGTTTTCGCCAGCACAAAGGAACAAATCAGAATGACAATTACAAGGAAGATAGCAAGCATCGGGATGCCGGCAACCGAAGTTGCGGCTACCGCCTTGTATGACTCGCTGATGCCGGTAACAGGTTTGCCGTCCGAAGTCAGCAGCGCAAGGCCGCGGACAGCGGTCATGGTACCCAGCGTCATAATGAACGGCGGCAGGTCACCGACTGCAACGCCGACGCCGTTGACAATACCGACGGCAAGGCCGGCGAGCATGGCGACGACCAGCGGGACGATCAGCGGGAACTGGCCCTGGCCCAGCAGCGCCGCGACAATGCCGGCGAATGCAACCGTAGAGCCGACCGACATATCAAAGCCGCCGGCAATGATGACGAACATCATACCGAAGGACAGGATGCCGTTGATAGAGGCCTGCTTGAGAATGTTGACCAGGTTGCTCGGCTGGATAAAGCTCGGTTTGAGACAGGTCAGAATAATGACCAGCGCAATAAAAATTACAAAAATAAAGTATTCGCTCAGAAGCGCTTTTGCATTTTTTGTCTTTTTCATGTTTACCCCTTCCTTTTACACCTCGATAGCGGAGGCGAGCGTCATGATGCGCTCCTGGGAGAATTCATCCCGTGTGACCTCGCCGGAAAAATTGCCCTCGCACATGACCATGATCCGGTCACAGACACCCATCAGTTCCGGAATTTCGGACGATATCATAATAACCGCCTTTCCCTGCTGCACCAGCTTGCCGAGCAGCAGGTAAATATCCCGCTTTGCGCCGACGTCGATGCCGCGGGTCGGCTCGTCCAGAATAATGATATCCGGTTCGTTGAGCAGCCATTTGGCAATAACGACCTTCTGCTGGTTGCCGCCGGACAGGTTGCCGACGATCTGGTCGCCGGAAGGAGTTTTGATATTCAGTTTTTCAATGTACTCCTGCGATGCGCTGCGCGCCTTGCTTTTGTTGTAAAGGCCGTGGGTCAGCAGCTTGTCGATCGCAACCATTGCGATATTGTCATTGACTGTGCCGGTCAGGTTCAGGCCGGTGCCTTTGCGGTCCTCAGTAATGAGGGCAACGCCTTCCCTGATGATATCATGCGGCGAATGCACCTTGACCTGTTTCCCCTTGACGAAGATCTCGCCGCCGGACAGCTCGTGCATGCCGAAGATACCTTCGACCAGCTCGCTGCGTCCTGCGCCGACCAGGCCGCCAATTCCCAGGATTTCGCCCCGCCGGACGGAAAAGCTGACGTTTTTGACTTTGTTGTCCGCGCGGACAATATTCTTTGCCTCAAAGATCACTTCGCCGATCTCGGCGTCGAGCTTGGGGAATACATCCGTGATCTCGCGGCCGACCATCATTTTAATCAGCTGCGCTTCGCTCAGGTCTTTCGTATCGCCCGATCCGATGTACTGTCCGTCACGATATACACTGACACGGTCGCAGATAGAAAAGATCTCATCCATGCGGTGCGAGATGTAAATAATCGCGACACCCTTCCGGGTCAGCCTGCGGATATGCCCGAACAGCAGTTCGACCTCGCGGTCGGTGATTGCTGCGGTCGGCTCGTCCATGATGATGACCTTTGCGTTGATCGAGATCGCTTTGATGATTTCGATCAGCTGGCACTGCGCAACCGTCAGGTTCCGCAGCGTTTCCTTGGGGGATACATGCAGGCCGCATTCCTCAATCAGCCGCTGGGCCTCTTCGATCTCGGCTTTTTTGTCCACCAGACCGTTTTTGCGCAGTTCGCGGCCGACAAAAATGTTTTCATACACGGTCATATCCAGAATCGGGTTCAGCTCCTGATGGATCATGGCAACGCCGGTATCCATGGCTTCTTTTGGGGTGGACGCATGATAGGGCTGTCCGTTGAATAAAATCTCGCCGCCCTCATCCTTGGTGTAGATACCCATCAGGATCTTCATCAGCGTGGATTTGCCTGCGCCGTTTTCGCCCATCAGCGCATGCACTTCGCCGGGCCGTACCTGCAGCTGTACATGATCAAGCGCTTTTACGCCCGGGAAGGTTTTGCTGATATCCTTCATCTCCAGTATATATTCCATGCATTTCTTCCCTCCCTGCTTTTCATTTCTTTGTGAGTATCTTATCAAACTCCGGGTAGGACGAAAACGTCTATTCTTCACATGAGGGGGGTGGATTTTTGGGTATTTGACAAAAATGTCACTTTCTCCAAAAACAGAAGTGACATTTTATGTAATTTGCATATAAAATGGAAACGGGAGTGGATCAGCCAGCGCTGAAACTGTAAAATAACAGGATCAAACCGGATATTTGCGGAACAGTCCGGGCGGAATGCCAACGTGTTTCTGAAAGCTGTGAATAAAATTTTCCTCGCTGTTGTAGCCGGTGGCGAAGGCAACTTCTCCCACTGTCTGCCGCGTGGAGGTGAGCAGATATTTCGCCTTGTCAATGCGGCGCAGCACAATATATTCATAGGGAGAGTAGCCGGTGCGCGCTTTAAACTGGCGTGAAAAGTGCGAGGCGCTCAGGTTGACGGCAGCAGCGATATCCTGTACGCTGAGCGGCTCGGACAGGTGCCGGTGCATATAGCGGATTGCCTGTGCAATGCGGTCGCTGCCGTCTTGTGCGGCGCTTCTCTCGTCGAGCAGCAGCAGGCAGAGCAGACGGTGTATCAGTTGGGAGCAGGCGGCCTCGCTCAGGCGTTCATCCGCCGCACAGCCGCTCAGCAGGCTGTCAAGCAGGCGGGCGATTTCGGAAACAGAGGGCGGCGCGAACGCATGCCGCCCGCCGCGCGCCTGCAGGATGCGGCGGTAAAAATCCCGCGTGTTCAGGCCGTTGAACAGCAGCCAGGTGAATTCCAGTCCGTCCGCGCCTTGGTAACAGTAAGGTTCGCGGCAGTCGAATATCACAGTCTGTCCGGCGGCTGCCAGCAGGGGAGTGTTGGATAGTTCGAGTTCCATGGCGCCGGACTGGATCAGGAACAGCATGATGTTCTGGTTGTGGTCACCCTGCCGTGCGATCTCCGACTGGTGGCTGAATGAATACAAATGGCTGCAAAAGTAGTGGCCGCAGCGTGTCGGATAATAAAATAGCTCGCGTGCAAGCGAAGATGGTGTGAAAAAATACCGCTCTGAGGTTTGGTGTACACCGCTTTCCGAAATCAGCATAGCATTCACACTCCTTTCGTTCCATGGTAGCAGACTTCCTGGAAAAACACAAGTGAAGAAAGCAGGATTTCGCAGATTTTGGGTGCTTTGTATCATTGGAAAAGGGAGGGAGCAGCGATATAATAGGGCCATCAAAAAGAAAATATCTCGTATGAATTGAAAATGAACAAGACTGGACAAGGAGGAATTCACCAAATGAAAATTGCATTTGACGTTGATGTACTGGCAAAGCAGATGTCGATCAACGACTATGTGCACAAGGTAGCCGACTGGGGCTACAAGTACATCGAGCAGTCCCCGCATCCGCGCATCAACCCGTTTTATAAGCATCCGCTATTCTCCAAGGAATGCCAGGCGGAGTACAAGCAGGCCCTGAAGGAGACCGGCGTGGAAATCTCCTCCTTCATCGTGGTTTACCGCTGGTCCGGCCCGACCGAGGAACAGCGCCAGCACGCGGTCGCCAACTGGAAGCGCATCATTGAGATTGCGGTCGACATGGGCGTGCCGGTCATCAACACCGAGTTTTCAGGCGACCCCAACCAGCAGGAGATCTGCAACGGTATGTTCTACAAGTCGATGGAAGAGCTGCTGCCAATCATCGAGCGCGAGGGTCTGCGCGTCGAGCTGCAGTCCCATCCGTATGACTTCGTCGAGCTCAACGACGAGGCCTGCGACATCGTCAAGTCCTTCCGCTCCAAGAATCTGGGCTATGTGTACTCTGCCTCCCACGGCTTCTTCTACGACCAGGGCAAGGGCGACGTGCGCCACATGCTCAAATACGCGGGTGAGGACCTGACCCACGTCCTGCTCGCGGACACCTGGAACCAGACCAGGGACTGCCGCTACATCCTTAATCCGCCCTGGCTCAACAGCCGCGGCCGCGCAGACGTCACCATCCACCAGCACACCGCGATGGGCGAGGGCGAAGTGGATTTTGACGGCATCTTTGAGACCCTGCGCGAAATGGATTTCACAAACAAGCAGCTGAAACCCGACGCCCCCAAGGTCGGCGGCGACAATATCATCTGCGTGTCCTACTTCGGCTTCCCGGAGAAGATGGACCAGCAGGCGCCCGAGGCGCTCGAGCGCATCAAGAAAGAGCTGCTCTAAGGATTTGCTTTCATACTTTCTCTCTCTATATAAATACCGCGCCGGAACATCGTTTCGGCGCGGTATTTTGCTTTGCACCTGAAAGGCCGGCAGCAGATCGGACGGATGGCGGGAGGCTTGTGCAGTCCTGCCGTTCCGGGACGGATCCATGCAGGATACAGCGGCAGAAGCCACCGTGCCGGCCGTTTTCTGTTTACCTGCCGGGGAGTTTGTGCTATACTATATAAAGCAGTACTGCGCCGCGGCGGACAACAGGCTGCGATATTCTGCAATGATTGCATGTCTGGGGGAAATTGTTTGAAATCTATTCCCAAATGTATCTATCACTCTCGGGAGCTGGCGTGCAAATCGCCGTATGGCGCGGTTCCGGCGGGACAAACCGTGGTGTTTTCCACCTATCCCAAGCGGGAGCACGGCACCGAGCATATCACGCTCTGGGTGGAGGAGGACGGCTGTGAGCCGCAGGCCTATCCCATGCGCTGGTATGGGCTGGCCGGTGCGCGCGACCGGTACAGCACAACCTTCACTCCGGATCATCCCGGCCTGTATTGGTATTACTTCACGCTCGATACTGCGGACGGCCCGCGCTATTGCGCGCGCGGCTACGGCGGGCGCGGAGAGGTCATCGACGCACTGGGTGATAAGTACCAGTTGACCGTATACGACCCGCATTACCAGCCGCCGCGCTGGTTCGGCGAGGGCATTTCATATAATATTTTTCCCGACCGCTTCTGCCGGGACGGAGCGCCTGTCCAGCCCGAGGGGGAGGGCGTCGCCCCGCGTGTGCTGCACGAAAACTGGGACGACATCCCGGCCTACCAGCCGGACGAAAACGGCGAGATACTAAACAACGATTTTTTCGGGGGCACGCTGCGCGGGGTCATCCAGAAGCTGGACTATCTGGAAAGCCTGCGCGTGACCACGATCTACTTTAACCCGATCTTCCAGGCGTATTCCAACCACCGCTATGATACGGGCGATTACAAGACCATTGACCCGATGCTCGGCACGGAGGAGGATTTCCGCGAGCTGTGCAGAGAGGCGGCGGGGCGCGGCATGCGCGTGGTGCTGGACGGCGTGTTCAACCACACGGGCTTTGACAGCCGCTATTTCAACGGCGCGGGCCGGTATCACAGCGTCGGCGCGCACCAGTCGCAGGATTCACCCTGGTATCGCTGGTACGATTTCCAGAAGTGGCCGGATCAATATGGTTCTTGGTGGGGGATCTATACCCTGCCGCAGGTGCGCGAGATGGACGAAAGCTATCAGGACTATATTTTCGGAGCGGCGGACAGCGTCGTGCGGCACTGGCTGCGGCTGGGCGCCTCCGGCTGGCGGCTGGATGTGGCCGACGAGCTGCCGGACGAATTTATCCGCCGGCTGAACGCCGCGGCAAAGCAGGAGAAACCGGATGCGCTGATCATCGGCGAGGTCTGGGAGGACGCGTCCAACAAGATATCCTATTCCGAGCGCCGCACCTATTTCCAGGGCGGCGAGCTGGACTCGGTGATGAACTACCCGCTGCGGGACGCGATCATTGCGTTCCTGAACGGCGGCACGGCCGAGCATTTCGCGGAAACCATGGAGTGCATCCGCGAAAACTATCCGCGTGATGTATTTTATAACCTGATGAATGTGATTGGCACGCACGATACCGCGCGTGCGCTCACCCTGCTCGGCGTGTCCGAGCAGGAATGGAAGATGGACCGCGAGAGCCGCGCGCATTATACGCTGCCTCTGGAACGGCTGGAGAATGCGCGGCGCAAGCTCAGGCTGGCTGCGGTCATCCAGTTCACCATGCCCGGGTCACCGACGATTTATTACGGGGACGAGGCCGGGCGGCAGGGCTTCGAAGATCCCTTCAACCGGCGCACTTACCCGTGGGGCGCAGAGGACCGAGAGCTGCTCGCGTTTTACCGCCGCCTGTGCACGCTGCGCGCAGACAGCGATACGCTGGCGCGCGGCGAGCTGCGCTTTGTGGAAAGTGAGGGCGCGCTGCTGCATTACGAGCGCATGAGCGACCATGCGCATCTGCATATCCTGGTCAACCGCGGCCACAACGCCGTGCCGGTACGCGTGTATGCCGTGTATGCGGTGGATATGCTGAGCAACAGCGAGTTTGACCAGGCAGACAGCCAAGGCGTGCACATTACTGTGCCGCCCGAAACCGCGTACATCCTGCGGTGCTTCGGCACGCCGTAAAAGGAGGAAAACATGATGGATATGCGGGAAAAACAGCTTTCTTATGAATATTTTTTTGAGGGACATATTATGAAGGCCCGGCTCGACCAGGCTCTTCTGCCGAACGGGAAAACCGCGCCGCGCGAGGTATGCGAGCATGTTGGCGGCGTGGGCGTGCTGCCCATCGACCGGGACGGCAACATCATCCTGGTGCGCCAGTTCCGCTACCCGTACGCTGAAGAGATCCTGGAGATCCCGGCAGGCAAGCTGGACCACGGCGAGGGGGAGAGCATTGCGGACTGCGGTGCGCGCGAACTGAAGGAAGAAACCGGCTGTACGGCCGGGCGCATCGTGCCGCTGGGGAGTGTCTATCCTTCGCCGGGTTTCCTGACCGATGTCGTGCACCTGTTCGCTGCGCTTGACTTGGCCGAGGGCGAAATGCAGCCGGATGAGGATGAGTTTGTCGAGGTTGTGCGCCTGCCCATCGCAGAGGTGGAGCAGATGATTGTGCGCGATGAGATCCGGGATGCGAAAACCATGGCCGCCCTGTACCGCGCAAAGCTGAAGGGCCTTTATTGATAAACGGTTTCCGGTCATCCACCTTTGAGAAGGAGGAAACTATGGATAAGAAAAAGATCCTTGTGATAGAGGATGAGAAAGCGATCGCGGATATTCTGGTGTTCAACCTGCAGCGCGAGGGCTACGATACGCTCGTCGCCTACGACGGCACGGAGGGCCTGCGCTGTGCGCTGGAGGAAGCGCCCGACCTGATTCTGCTGGACGTCATGCTGCCCGGCATGGACGGGTTTGAGGTGCTGGGGCACATCCGCGAGAAACATGACACCCCGATCATTATGCTGACCGCCCGCGAGGAGGAGACGGACAAGGTGCTCGGCCTTGAGCTTGGAGCAGATGACTATATCACCAAACCGTTCTCCATGCGTGAACTGATGGCCCGTGTCAAAGCCAACATGCGGCGCACTCTTTCGGGAGAGGAGCGGGCAAAGCCTGCGGTGCCGTCCGGCGGCGGGCTGCGCATCTCGCGGGATAACGGTATGGTATATAAAAACGGACGCGCGCTCGAACTGTCTGCCCGTGAGTTTGATATCTTGTGCTACCTGTCCGCCTCGCCCGGACATGTATTTTCGCGCGAGGAACTGATGGAGCATGTCTGGGGATATGAGTATTACGGGGATCTGCGCGCAGTGGATGTTGCGATCCGGCGCTTGCGCGAAAAGGTCGAGGACCAGCCGGCCAGCCCGCGTTACATCATGACAAAGCGGGGAATGGGATACTACTTTGCCAGCGAGGGCTGACGCCCTGCGCCGGCCTATAGGGGGAATCCGATTCCCCCTATATACGCGGACAAGTTCCGTAGAAACTTGCCCGCGATATCCCCTGGACGCGGCCCAGGGCCGCTGGGTCGGGGTATGCCAAAACCCGGCAAAGCCGGGCTTTGGCATGAAAATCGCAGGGCGATTTTCCGAACTAATCCGCGCATCGCGCGCAATTTCATCAAAACCCGCGGCGTGCACGTAGGTTTTGATACGGGGAAGCGGTTTTGTGTCCGCTCGCGGCGCGTAAAAAGCGCGCCCTGGCTTTGTTCGCGTGCCATGCGGCAAAGCCTCCTGTTTGAAACCGCGGTTTCAAACAAAGCCTTTTGGAGGTGTCAAATGTTTCGGTCCTTGCACATGAAGCTGGTGCTGATCCTGGTGCTTATGATCATTTCGGTCATGGCCGTGGTCGGCACGTTCCTGATCAACAGTGTAAGCACGTTCTACCTGGATAGTTTTTATGAGCAGATGCAGAGCGTGTTCACAACGGATACCATCCTTTCCATGGAGGAGGCTGCTGCGGAGAACGGCGCGGACGGCCTGCTGACGATTATCGACGCGCATCGCAGCCGGCTGGGTATTGATGATTACCGCAACTATTATATCCTGGACGGCCAGGGCCGTTTTCTGGATGGCTCAAACCCGAATATTACGCTGACACGGACAAGCAATATCGTCTCGGCTATGGCCGGGGAAGCCGGTATGCGCTCCTCTGTGTCGGACAGTATGATGGATGTCGCGGTGCCGGTCGATATGGACGGGAACGATGTGGTGGACTATATTGTGTACATTGCAGATGACAAGCAGGAGATTTCCGACCTGTCGTGGCGCTTTTTCCAGATTGTCATGCAGGCCATGATGTTCGGGCTTCTTGCGGCGATCCTGCTGTCCTTCCTGCTGTCCAAGACCATTACTACGCCTATTGAGCGCATTACCGAGGGCGCCAAGTCGATTGCGGAAGGCAATTTTGACCAGGATCTCGGCGTGCAGTCATCGGACGAGATCGGCGAATTGACACGTTCCTTTAATTATATGGCGCGGCGGCTCAAGAGTACGGTCGGTGAAGTGCAGGGCGAAAGGGACAAGTTGAATACGCTCTTCCTGCACATGACGGATGGTGTAGCCGCATTTACGACCGAAGGCAAGCTGATCCATATGAACCCTGCGACCGAGAACCTGCTTGGTGTACGCATGGAGGACGGACTGTCCTTTGACGAGATGTTTGCCGATCTGGACATGCCGAATTCGGATGAGACTGCTATGCGTACTTTCCTGACCAGCGAAATCACGCGTTTCGGGCGCGTGCTGTCGGTCACGCTGGCGCCGTACGGTGCGCTGGATGGCGAAGGCGGCGTGATTGCGGTTATCCACGATATCACCGAACAGCGCCGCCTGGATGACGCGCGCCGTGAATTCGTGGCCAATGTGTCGCATGAGCTGCGTACGCCGCTGACCAATATCCGTTCCTATACCGAAACACTGCTGGATGCGGCGGGCGATATCCCGCTCGATACCGAAAAGCAGTTCCTCGGCGTCATTTCAAGCGAGTCCGAGCGCATGGCGCGCATCGTGACCGACCTGCTCACGCTTTCCAAGCTGGATTACGGCCGCATGGAACTGCGTATGACGCGTTTCTCGCTGGCCGATATGCTGCGCAATGTCGCCAATGCCATGAAGCTGACTGCGCAGGACAGCGGGCATGAACTCCAGGTCGATACACCGGATGACCTGCCCGCGATTGTGGGCGACCGGGAACGGATTGAACAGGTTGTGGTCAACATCCTGTCCAACGCGGTCAAATATACCCCGGCGGGCGGCCACATCCGTCTGGCTGCATGCACCGTGCCGAACAACCGTGTGCGCATTACAGTGGAGGACGACGGCGTCGGCATCCCGGCGTCCGACGTGCCGCGCCTGTTTGAACGCTTCTACCGTGTGGACAAGGCCAGAAGCCGCGCTGCAGGCGGCACGGGACTCGGCCTTGCGATCGCCAAAGAGATCGTTGAGCAGCATGAGGGCAAGATCGCCCTTGCCAGTGAGTACGGCAAGGGGACGACGGTCACCATCACCCTGCCGACCGACCTGACCCCGAACCGTGAGGAGGGGCTGGCATGAAGGGTGCACAGCGCTCGGTAAAAAATACCGCAAAAAACATATCGCTGGTTACACTGGTGCTGCTGCTGGCCGTCCTGTGCGCAGCGAACTGGCTGATTGGTATGAACATAGCGCAGATGCCGGCAGACAATTTGCTGCGGCGGGTATACGACCAGCTGTTTGGCGGCGCAGTGGGCTATGAACTGCGCTCATCGGGCGTAGCGGCGGCGGAGCCGTCGCAGCTTGCCCTGACCGTAGATGGGCAGCTTTACGGTGTGCAGTATAATCTGACTGATGTGGAGGCTGGGCTGGCTGCGGTGCAGCCCGTCTGGTCGCAGGCGCTGGCGGGCGGTGCGCTGGAAGAAGCCGGGGAGGAGGAGCTGGAGGCAGCGCTCTCGTCTGGCGACTGCGCGCTGCTGCGCTATCATGGAAGAATCCCGCTGAGCGTGATAGCGGGCTGGATGGGCGGCAGCTGGGAAAACGGCGGCAGCCTGGGAGTGAAAAACCTGGTTTACAGTGCGGGGGCAGGGCGCCTGTTTGTTCGCGCATCGGACGGCAATCTTTATGCTGCACCGGCCCAGGTCGGGGAAAATACGCTTGCCGCTGCGCAGGAAAGCTTCCGCGGCATGCTGTGCGCTTTTGCGGGCGGCGATTACGCGGTTTATCCCGAAACCCTGCTGTTTGACAGCGAACGGCTCAGCCTGCCGCTGCTTGAGGAAGGCGCGGTGGATCTGTTCGGCACGCAGGGCAGTGCAGGCTTGGAAGGGCTGCTGCAGGCTTTCGGCTTTACAGCGTATACGGATTTTTACACGGAACAAAATGGTGAGATCCGTGTGTTTGTGGATAACTCCAGCACCTTACGCGTGGGGGCGGGCGGACTGCTGCAGTATGCTTCGGCCGGCGGCGACAGTTCGGTGCGCGCCTACGAAGAAGGGGAAGTGCGCGGCCAGTCCGCGCTGGAAGCACAGCTGGACTGTGCCCGCCTGATCCTGGATGAGGCGCTGCGCGCGGGTGAGACAGACACGCATGCCGCGTTGTATGCTGTGCAGCAGGACGGTGAGGAAACGACGTTGGTTTTCATGCAGCTTTACGGCGGCGTGCCGGTGCTGGGGGACAGCGACTTCGCTACCTTCCGCTTTGCAGATAACGGCACCCTGACCTCCGCTACCATCCGTCTGCAGCGCTTTGTGGCAAGCGAAACACGGCGGACCGTCCTGCCTGCAAGGCAGGCAGCTGCCAGCGCCATGGCGGAAGAGCGCAGCATGATGGTGGCTTACCGCGCAGAGGACGGAACTTATATACCCGCGCGGTTCTATCTGCAGCAAGAAAGCTGATGGGAGGTGAGTCCGCATGCAGTGGGATAAGGTTAAAAATGTGCTGATCGTGATTTTGGCAGCGGTCAACCTGTTTTTGCTGGGCAATCTGGGAGCGCGCCTCTGGCAGAATATGCAGCGGGAGGCCGAACTGGACAGCAGCCTGCGCACGCTGGCACAGGGATACGGCCTGACACTGGATGAGGATTTTAAACTGCCGGACGACAAGGAACTGCCTGAGCTTTCGGTGGACCGGAGCCGGCAGGATGAGGAAGCGGTCGCTGCTGCTGCTTTGGGAGACGAAATGGAGCGGGCCGAACGGGAAGACGGAACGGTGATTTTTGAAAGCAGCCGCGGGAGCATAGAGTGGTATGCAGACGGGCGCGTGCAGGGTAGCTTTACAACCGAAGAGGGGATGCCGGAGAATGAGGAAGCTGCTTTGCGGGTGGCGCGCAGGCTGTTTGCAGACTGGCGACTGCAGACCGATGATGCACGGACAGCGGCGGACGGCATGACGGTGACGTTGTCCGGAACGGTTGCCGGCCTGCCGGTGTTCAACCGTACGATATCTGTCCGGTTTGACGCGGAAAACCATGTGGCGCTGTCTGGCCTGTGGAGCTTCGGCATACCGTATACAACAGTCAGCGGGAGCGGGGTTTCCTGCAATGCGGCGGATGCGCTGCTGGAATTTATCTCAAGACGTTCGGCGGCGGAAACCGTGTTGTCCATGGAGGTGGGATACCGTATGCAGCTGGACAGCAGCCGGCGCCTGCAACTTACACCAACTTGGAAGATCGTCACCGATTCGGGTGAATATTTGGTGGATTGTGACAAAAAGACGATCATAGACCAGGAAAATTGAAAAATTGCTTTCCTTTATCAGAAATTGTGGTAAAATATATTGGTGAGAATTTTTGCGGATGCACCTTGCGGCATTCCTGTTCATACATTTATATTGTGTTGGATTGTCAAACAGGGCGCGGTCGGCCGCGCAGAATAATAGTGAGGAGTAGGTAGGTTTGACCAAGTATGTCATAAACGGCGGTAAGACGCTCAACGGCGAGGTTACGATTTCAGGGGCGAAAAACGCAGCGGTCGCCATCGTCCCGGCAGCCTTGCTGGCGGACGGCCCGGTCCGCATCGAGAATGTACCCAAGATTATCGATGTGACCCTCCAGCTTGAGATCATGCGCGAGCTGGGCGCGCAGATCCGCCTCGTCAATGCGACGACGGTCGAGATCCAGAATGCAAGCCATCCGAGCCTGAAGCCGCACGAGCTGGAGCGCAAGCTGCGCGCCTCCTATTATCTGCTCGGCGTGCTGCTCGGCAAATACGGCTTTGCCGAGGTCGCCATGCCCGGCGGCTGCAACTTCGGCGGCGTGCGCCCGATCGACCAGCACATCAAGGGCTTTGAGGCGCTCGGGGCAACCGTTACCCTGCCCAAGGGCGGTTATATCCGCGCGGAGGCGCCCGAGGACGGGCTGCACGGCGCGCATATCTACTTTGACGTGGTATCGGTCGGCGCGACCATGAACATCATGCTCGCCGCGGTGCTCGCCAAGGGCCAGACCATTATGGAAAACTGCGCCAAGGAGCCGCATATCGTGGACCTGGCGAACTTCTTGAACGCGATGGGGGCAAACGTTAAGGGAGCGGGCACGGATGTAATCAAGATCCGCGGCGTCGAGCGCCTGCACGGCGGCAGCTACTCCATCATTCCGGACCAGATTGAGGCGGGCACCTTTATGGCTGCGGTCGCAGCCTGCGGCGGCTCGGTGCTGGTTAAGAACGTCATCCCCAAACATCTGGAGTGCATCACGGCAAAGCTCAAGGAGATGAACGTCGAGGTGACCGAGTTTGATGACTCGGTGCTGGTGCGCCGCGAGGGGCGGCTGACCCGGACCAATATCAAGACCATGCCGTATCCCGGCTTCCCGACCGACATGCAGCCCCAGATGACGACCGCGCTCTGCCTGGCAGAGGGTACGAGCATCGTCACCGAGGGCGTGTGGGACAGCCGTTACCGCTATACCGAGGAGCTGGCGCGCATGGGTGCGAATATCCATGTGGACGGCAAGATCGCCATCATCGAGGGCGTGGAGGAATTCAAGGGCGCGCCGGTGCGTGCGCACGACCTGCGCGCAGGCGCGGCGATGGTCATTGCGGGCCTGGCCGCCAAGGGTGTGACCGAGGTCGAGCAGGTGCAGAACATCGAGCGCGGATATGAGACGCTGGTCGAGAAATTCGTGGCGCTTGGAGCGGATATGTACCGTTCGGAGATCCCGGACTCGATGGGGATGGCACAGCGCGCGTAAACAGGTATAGGGGGAATCTGATTCCCCCTATATACGCGGACAAGTTCCGAAGAAACTTGTCCGCGATACCCCCTGGACGCCGCCCAGGGCGGCTGGGTCGGGGTATCCAAAAGCCCGGCAAAGCGGGGCTTTTGGATGCAAACGGCAGGGCCGTTTGCGGATTTGACGATCGCGCGAAGCGCGATCCGCTGCGGCGGGCCGAAAGCTCGCCGTCTGTACGACGGCTGCTTTGCGGATTGCCGCTGCAGGCAGCGGCGTATTTGCATGGCCGCGAACATGGTTCGCGGCTTTTTTTCTGTTATGGAGGTTAAACAGTGGCGGAACGGTTTTATTACAGCATTGCAAGCGGCTCGTCGGGTAACTGCGGCCTGTATATGGCGGAGGGTACTGCGATTTTGATTGATCTCGGCGTCTCCCTGCGCAAGATCACGACTGCATTGACCGCGCTCGGCCTCGGGCTGGACGACCTTTCCGCTGTACTGCTCACGCATGAGCATATCGACCACGTCAAAGGGTTGCCGATGTTTCTCAAAAAAAGCCGCGTGCCGGTGTTCGCCTCGCGCGGCACGGCGGAGGCGCTCGAGGAGAAGGAGCCGCTCTGCGCGGACCGCTTGAATGTGTTTGACAGCGGTGAGCGCTTCTGGGTGCGCGACGTGGATGTGACCTCGTTTGCCACGCCGCACGATGCAGCCGAGAGCGTAGGCTACATACTCGAACAGGGCGGCAGCCGGTTCGGCTTTGCGACCGACCTCGGCTTTGTGCCGCGCGACGCGGCGGAGTGCCTGCGCGGCTGCGAGGCGGTCGTGCTCGAGAGCAACCACGACCCGCACATGCTGCAGGTGGGGCCGTACCCCTACCCGCTCAAGATGCGTGTGGCGGGGCCGGCGGGACATCTGTCCAACCCGGACTGTGCGGTGTTTGCGGCGGATCTGGTCAAAAACGGCGCGCGCACGATCATTCTGGCGCATCTGAGCGAAAAGAACAACATCCCGGTGCTGGCACTCCAGCAGACCAAGGCTGCGCTGCGCGGCCTGCCTGCGTGCGAGGTGATCGTCGCCCCGCGTGAGCGTATGGAGCAGCCGGTGGCTTTCGGCGAGGAGGCGGTTTCGTGCTCTCTGTCCGGCTGATCTGCGTGGGTAAGCTCGGCGAAAAATTCTGGGCCGAGGCGGTGAAGGAATATACCAAGCGCCTTGCTGCATATTGTAAATTGGAGATCATCGAGCTGCCCGAGCAGCGCCTGCCGCAGTCGCCCTCGCAGGGCGAGATCGGGCAGGCGCTGGACAAAGAGGCGGCGATGATCGAGGCCAAAATTCCGCAGGGAGCAGCGGTGATTGCGCTGTGCGTCGAGGGCAGGCTGCTGTCCTCCGAGCAGCTTGCGGATTATCTCGGCAAGCTGACTGTTTCCGGGACGAGCAGGGTCTGCCTGCTGATCGGCGGCTCGTGCGGCATGGCGGAGCGCATCAAGCAGCGCGCGGCGCTGCGCCTGTCCATGTCGCCCATGACCTTCCCGCACCATCTTGCGCGGGTCATGGTGCTCGAACAGCTGTACCGCGCGATGAACATTGCCGCGGGCGGCAGGTATCACAAGTAATATGAAGGATTGCAGGACAAAATACCCGGTTATCTTGGCACACGGGCTGGGCGTGACCGACACGGGCGGCCTGTATGTGCCGTGGGGGCGTATCCCGGATACGCTGCGCGCGCATGGCGCGGCGGTCTATCTGGGCGGGCAGGACGCCTGGGGCAGCATCGAAACGGGTGCAGCGCAGTTGGCCCGCACGGTGCGCCGTGCACAGCAGGAAACAGGCTGCGCGCGGGTCAACATCATCGCGCATTCCAAGGGCGGCCTGGAGGCGCGCTACCTGATCTCCAGCATGGGCTGGGGCCGCCATGTGGCGTCGCTCTCCATGCTGTCCACACCCAACCGCGGCTCGCGCGTGGCAGAGCTGCTGCTGTACGCCCGGCCGGGCGTGGCGGCCTGGGCGCGCGGCAACGATGCATACTGGGCAAGGCACGGGGACGGGAAGCCCGACTCGCTGCGCGCGGGCGAACAGCTGACGCCAAAGTACCTTGAGCAGTTTAACCGGGACAACCCGGATGCGAACTGCGTGTATTACCAGAGCTGGGGAGCGCGGCTGGGCAAATCGCGCTCGGATGCCGCCATGCTGCTGACGCATGGCCTGTTCTATCCCGCCCATGGGGACAGCGACGGTCTCGTTACACCGGATTCCGCCCGCTGGGGGCGCTGGCGCGGCGTGCTGGAGGGCGTTTCCCATCAGGAACTGGTGGACGTTTCCGGCCGCGATACGCCGTATTTCCGCGCGTGCGGGTTTTATGTCCGCCTGGTGCAGGAACTGGTACGGATGGGGTTTTGAGACGGAGGCGTACAGCTTTTTCGCTTTAAAATCACAAAAGGGATTTACATTGTCCGTTCGATTAGGTAAAATAATAGGAAAGAAAAAACTTCAGGAGGGGCGTCCCATGATTATCACGATAACGCTCAATCCCGCGCTTGACCGTACGCAGCGCATTGAGCATCCGCTGGTGGTCGGCAAGCTCAACCGTGCGACATCCAGCCATCTGGAGCCGGGCGGCAAGGGAATCAATGTTTCCCGCGCGGTCAAGGCGCTGGGCGGCAACAGCATTGCGCTGGGCTTTTGCGCCGGTACCAATGGCCGTATCATGAAGGATATGCTGACCGCTGCAGACATCCACCATGACTTTGTCGATGTTGCGGGGCAGACGCGTATCAATACGCAGATTATTGATGTGCAGGGCGGGCATACCGAGGTCAATGAACCGGGCAACAAGCTGGATGACGCGGATTTCCTCCGCCTGCTCGACCGGATGGAAAACTATCTGAACGCGGGGAATATTTTTGTTTTGACCGGCTCCATGCCGCCTGAGTTCCCGCTGAAGAATTACCAGAAGCTGTGCCGGCTGATCAAAAAGCATGGCTGCAAGCTGATCATCGACGCGCAGGGCGAGCTGCTGCTCGAGGCACTGAAGCTTGAGCCGGACTTTGTCAAGCCGAACATCTTCGAGCTGGCCGAGGCCGTGGGCGACAAACCCTCTGCCGATCCCGAGGTAGTCGTGGTATCCGCGCGCAAGATGCTGGATATGGGCGCGCGCGCCGTGTGCGTTTCCATGAGCCAGGAGGGCGCGGTGCTGGTTTCCAAGGACGAGCCTGAGGCGCTGTATGTCAACACCAACCCCAAGATCTACGACGAAGGCGCAGTTGGCACGGGCGACGCCATGGTCGGTGCGATCGCCAATTCGATGAACAACGGGTTGAAATTCGATGAGATGGCGCGTTACGCGGTCGCGACCGCGCGTGCCTGCAGCCGTCTGCCGGGTACCGAGATGGCCTCGCTCAAGCGGGTCTACGAGGTGTATGAGACGACCGAGGTATACATACTGTAAGCGACGATGGAAAAAGAGGGCCGGAAGGCCCTCTTTTTTGCCCGGTACAGGCAGGGCGGGCGTTGTGCCGGAAAAACAGCGGATAGAAGATTTTTGTGATATTTCCGCTCCGCGCAGGGTATTGTCTATGAAGGGCCTTTCAAAACCACAGCAGACGGGGTGAACCATGGACGAGGCACAATTTGAGGAAATCGCGGAACGGTACCGGGACAACCTGTTCGCCATCGCGTTCCAATATACAAAAAACGCGGCCGACGCGGACGATATGGTGCAGATCGCGCTGCTCAAATGCTATCAGGCGAAAAAGCCGTTTGAAAACGAGCAGCATATCCGGCACTGGCTGATCCGCGTGACCGTCAACGAGTGCAAGCGGTATCTGGTGTCCCCATGGCGGCGGTATACCGCGCCGATCGGGGACTACGCCGAAACGCTCGGCTTTGAAAATCCTGAGCAGTCCGCGTTGTTTTTCGCGGTGATGGAGCTGCCGCAGAAGTACCGTGTGCCCGTGCACCTGTATTATTACGAGGACTATTCGGTGCGCGAGATTGCCGAGGCGCTCGGCCTGCGCGAGAGCGCTGTGCAGACCCGCCTGCTGCGGGCCAGACAAAAACTGAGACAAAAGCTGGAGGGCTGGAACGATGACTGACAAAGAGCTGTATAAGGCGACATTCGCCCATCTGCGTGCCTCCGGCAGCGGAACCAGGCAGGAGGAAAGACGCATGAAGCATGGACATATCCGCAAGGGCGCAGTGGTAGCCGCGGCAGCGGCGGCGCTGACCGTGACAGCCGCGGGCGCGGCGAACGTGGCGACCGACGGCGCACTGCTCGAGAACATCCGCGTGATGTTCACCGGCGAGGTAACCGATACCCAGTTAAACCCGGACGGCTCGACCACCTACTCGATCAAGGGCGACGACGGCAGCGATATCGAGGTAACGCTGCCGCAGGAGGGTGAGGACGGCTCAACCGGTATGCAGTTCAGCGTAGAGGGGGAAGCCGGCACGGCTTCCTATGATATCACGGTGGACGAGGCCAATCATGCGGCCGTCGCCAACCGTGCGGGCGTGTCTGCCGGCACGCCGGAGAGCAGCACCGGAAATTAAGCCAGGATACGCGAAACTATATACAAAGAGGAGGCCGTTAGGCCTCCTCTTTGTGTATTACAGTGCTGCAAGCCCGGGGAAAAACCGCGACAGAAAGAAAAACACCACAGGCAGGAAGATCGCAGGCAGCAGGTTGCCGACCTTGACCTTTTTGTCGAACATCAGGTTAAAGCCGATGGCGAAGATCAGCACCGAGCCGATGCAGGAGAGCTGGCTGATCAGCGCATCGGTCAGCCAGGGGCGGATGAACCGCGCGAGCAGCGTGATGCCGCCCTGATATACGAACAGCGGCAGCACGGACAGGTATACGCCCTTGCCGAGCGAGGCCGCGAACACGATGGCGGCCACGCCGTCCAGCACGGCTTTTGCGATCAGGATGGATGGATTTCCGTTTAACCCGTCCTCGAGCGAGCCGACGATCGCCATCGCGCCCACGCAGAACAGCAGGGAGGAGGCCACAAAGCCCTCGACGAACTTGCCGTCCTCGCCGCCGCCCGCAAAACGGGTCTGGCACCATGTCCCGAAGTCGTTGAGGCGGGTCTCGATATCGAGCGCCTCGCCGATCAGCGCGCCGATGACCAGACTGAGCACCAGCAGCATGGTGTGCTGGGTGGAGAGTGCGCCGTCCTCGATGGTCACCAGCCCGGCGACCGCGCCGCCGATGCCGATGAAGAACGTGCACAGGCCGAGCGCCTGCATGATGGTGGTTTCAAAACGCCGCGGCAGCCCGCCCTTGAGGAAAACGCCGAGCGTAGTGCCCGCGATGACGGTGCCGCAGTTGACAATGGTTCCCAGTCCGATCATAAAAGAAAATCCCTCTTTGCTTTACTGTGCTAAACTGTATTGTAAAGCAAAAGAGGGAAAAAGTCAATTATTGCTGCTGACGGAAACATTCGATTCCTGCGATGACGGCGGTCAGCGCACCGCAGACTACAAAAATCAGCCAGCCGGGATGCCACAGATCCCACAGAACGCCGATGCACAGGTATATCACAGCGGCGATTGGGAACGCAATGGAGGAAAACAATGTGGCCACGCGGTAGTTTGCGTCTTCTGCTCCGTCTCCCTCATCGTCTTCATCCTTGCCCAGAGAGAATAGCTCGGCATAATAGTCGTCCCGCCGTCCGGAGAGGATGCACAGCGCTACGCCCGCCGCGATCATGGAGAAAAACAGGAAGTTTCCGAATGCTTCCAAGTAAAAGAGTTTTTCAAACAAATTCTGTGCAAAAGGCGACAGGATGAACAATGCGACCGCGACCGCAATCAGCACATGCTTCCGCTCCTGATACTGCCGGTACTCCTCTGCCAGCGCAGGATCGACAGTCTTGGATGCAGGTTCGGACGGGATTTCCGCAGAATCGGCATCCAGACCGAGCTCGCTGCGCAGTTCCTGTGCGGAACCGATGCTTGCAATGACCAGCCCGGTCGCTTCAGCCTCGTTTTTGCCCTCGTCCAGCAGGGCGTTGAACTTATCCTCCAGATTCGCCAGCATATCGGCCTTGACCCGCAGGACATCCTCGCGCTGCGGCAAGGCGGCGAACAATGCCTCCACATAGTTACGAATCGCTTCCATCTGTCATATCCTCCTTTGCAAATCGGTCGACCACGGCCTTGAGCACCCGCCACTCCGCGCATTTGGCGGCGTAGGCTTTGCGGCCCTCGTTCGTGATGGTGTAATAGGTGCGCGGCCTGCCCTGCGTCTCGCTGCCCTGATAGGGGACGATATACCCCTGCTTTTCCAGCCGCCCGAACGCGGAATACAGCGTTGTCTCCTTGATCGGGTACTCGCCGCCGCTGCGCCGCTCGATCTCGCGCGAGATCGCATAGCCATAGGAGTCGCCCGCCAGCAGCAGGCACAGGATGAGCATGTCGTTATAGCCGCGCATCACGTCGCTTCCCAGCATGCCATCACCTCGCTACTTGATCTGTCGTAGTAATCATAACAGAATTACTACGACAGGTAAAGTAGTTTGCGTAAAAAATTTCCCGCCGGAGGAAATGGCGGGAGATCAGCCGTCCGTCAGGCAGAACGGCGTTTTGCGGAAGTGCCCGCCGCCGACGCGCAGGCCGGGCGCGGGATAGGCGAGGGTGTACAGGTCGTCCGCAAGCGCATCGCGCGCAAGGGCGGACTGCAAGTTTTCAGGAAGGCTGCGCTCGGTGACCGGCTTGATGATGACCGGCAGGGCGCAGGTATCTTTCATGCGGCGCAGGAGCCCCCGTCCCTGCCTGCCGATGGCGAGCACGCGGATATACTGCGGCTCGGGCGGCACGGACTGCGGCAGGCCGAGCCACGCGCGCAGCAGCACGCGCCGCACGCGCGCGAGCGGGTAGCGCCGGGTCTGTGCGGCGGTGCAGATGGAGGAAAAGCTGGTATTGTCGCGGATCGCGTCCGCCAGTCGGTGCGCCAGCCCCTCGTCCCCGCTGCAAAAGGGGAGCAGGGTGGCCGCGTCCAGCCGCCGCAGGTGCGCGAGAACCGCCAGATCGACCGCGCTTCGTGTGACCGGCGCCGCGCCAGACTGTATTTCCCGCTCGAGCACCGCAAAAGAGGCTTCCGGCATGAGCGGGCGGCAGGCTGCGGCGTCCCCGTCCGCCAGCAGGCCGCGCAGGTAGGAGGCTGAGGGCAGGCCGTCCGCCGGGGTGTCGCTGTCGTGCGCGCCGCCTTTCCGCTCGATGGCGAGCGGCTGTATCCGGTTGCCGCGCGCGGCCAGCGCGCGCAGGTATTCGATACCAAGCGTGTTGTTCGGAGAGGCGAGCAGCGCGCCCGCCGCCGGATCGGCAGCGCTGACCGCCTGCTGCATGGCCGCGGCATAGGGAAGCCCGGCGGCAAGGCCATGCCGAAGCGCTTCGCTCTGGCGGAGGGATAGGTCTGCCGCCTGCTGCAAAAGCGCGAGGTCAGCCTGCTCTGCGCCGAAGGAAAGGTGGCTCACGCTCCCGAGCGCGTCCAGCAGCGCGGCCGCGCCGCGCGCGAACCCCTCCGCCGAGGACAGGCAGGCTGCGAGCGGCGTTTCCAGCACAAGGTCTGCGCCGCAGCGCACCGCAGCCTCGGCGCGGGCGTATTTCTCCATCACCGCAAGGTCGCCGCGCTGGACAAAATTGCCGCTCATCGCGCATACAATTGCGGTATCCGCGCCCAGAGCGCGGCGCGTTTGCACAATATGGTGCGCATGGCCCGCGTGGAACGGGTTGTATTCGGCGACGATACCGCAGACGGTCATGGTGAATTCTCCTTAAAAGCGGTGGAATTTTGGTGAGTTACGGGTAAATTATGGCTTGTACATTCCGGACAAATCGTGTAAAATAAAGATACAGCATTATTATATAGGCTTCCGCGGCTTGACGCAAGCCGCCAAATACGGCATGAGGGAGTTTTGCAAATGAAAGTTCTGGTTATCAACGCTGGCAGCTCTTCGCTGAAGTACCAGCTGCTCGACACCGAGTCGGGCGAGGTAATGGCCAAGGGCCTGTGCGAGCGCATCGGCATCGACGGCGTACTGACCCACACCGGCAACAAGTCGGATGAGAAGTTCAAGTTCGACATCGCGATGCCGACCCATAAGGAAGCGATCCAGTCGGTCATCAACGTGCTGCTCGACCCGGAAAAGGGCGTCATCTCCTCGATGAGCGAGATCGATGCAGTCGGCCACCGCGTCGTACACGGCGGCGAGTTCTTCACCGACAGCGTAATCATCACCGAGAAGGTGCTCAAGGCGATCGAGGACTGCGTGCCGCTCGCGCCGCTGCACAACCCGCCCAACCTGATCGGTATTCAGGCTTGCCGTGAGGTCATGGGCCCGGATGTTCCGATGGTCGCCGTGTTTGATACCGCGTTCCACCAGACCATGCCGCAGTCGCACTACATGTATGCGATTCCGTATGAGTATTATGAGAAGTACAAGATCCGCCGCTACGGCTTCCACGGCACCAGCCATAAGTATGTTTCCCAGCAGGCTGCGGAAATGCTCGGCCGTCCGCTCGAGGAGCTGCGCCTGATCACCTGCCACCTCGGCAACGGTTCTTCGATCTGCGCGATCAACCGCGGCAAGAGCTTTGATACTTCGATGGGCTTCACCCCGCTCGACGGCCTGCCGATGGGCACCCGTTCGGGCAATATCGACCCGGCGATCATTGAATTCCTGTCCGAGCACGAGAACATCTCTGCAGAGCAGGTCATCAATATCCTGAACAAAAAGTCCGGTATGCTGGGTATCTCGGGCGTTTCGTCCGACTTCCGCGATCTGGACACGGCGATCCTCGACGGCAATGCGCGCGCGGCGCTGGCCAAGGATATGTTCAATATCTCGGTCAAGAAGATCATCGGCTCGTACATCGCGGAGATGGGCGGCGTGGACGCCATCATCTTTACCGCGGGCGTCGGCGAGAACGACCGTTCGGTCCGCTGGGACGTTTGCGAACACATGGAATATCTGGGCATTAAGATCGATCCCGAGAAGAACAAGTACCGCGGCAAGCAGATGGATATTTCCATCGACTGGGCGCGCGTCCGCGTACTGGTCATCCCGACCAATGAGGAACTGATGATTGCAAAGGATACCGAGCGTCTGGTAAACGAAGCCAAGTAATTTACAGGGGACAGCAAAAAACGGGGCAGGGGGTAAGGCTCTGCCCTGTTTTTGTGTGCATCAGGGGGTTGTATGGACCAGGTAGAGCTCTGGCAGGAGAAAACATATTGTTCGCTGATGGGCTGGGCGCTGGCGATAGCTGTGCTGTGCTCATTGGTCTGGCAGGGAGTGCTCGTGTTGGCGGCCTATATCAGGCTGCTGCCGGCAAATCCGACGCTGTATTATCTGTTGGCGCTGGTCGGCTATTATATCGCAGCGTTGCCGCTGGGATTCCGGCTGTGCCGGCCGGTACCCGCACCGCCGATGGATAGGCGCCGCCTGACGCCGCGCCTGCTGGGACGCTGGCTTGTGATCGGCATTGCGCTGATGTGGGTCGGCTCGCTGGCGGGTTCCTGGGTGAATGAGCTGGTTTACCGCATCGCGGGCCTGCAGCCGGTCGATACGGTGACCGAAACCTTTACCATGCTGCCTGCGGCGGTTACGGTGCTGGGAGCGTGCGTATTCGGTCCGGTGTGTGAGGAACTGCTGTTCCGCGGCCTGCTCGCGCGGCGGCTCGCGCGTTACGGGCAGCGGCCCGCGGCGCTTGTGAGCGCGCTGCTGTTCGCGCTGTACCATGCCAACCTGAGCCAGTTTTTCTATGCGTTTGCGCTCGGCCTGCTGCTGGCCTATGCGTATTTTTACACCGGCACGATCAAAACGCCCATCCTGCTGCACATGCTGTTTAATGCGTACGGGTCGTTTGTCGTGCTTTTGCTGCCCGAAAGTGGTTTGCTGCCTGTGCTGTATGTGCTCAGCTGGCCGGTATGCACCATTGCAGGGATGATCCTGCTGGCGCGCGGCTGGAAACGGCAGGTATGGGCGCACGGCTCGGGCACGCCATCCATCCAGACAATTTTTTGCAATATCGGAATGACAGCAGCGGTTGTGGTCTGTTTTGTGGAGACCGCATTGCAGTTCCTTTGAGAAAGGCGGATAAAATATGCGAGTGGATCTGCACATGCATACAGGCTATTCAGTAGATGCCGCCAGCCCCCAGTCCGTAGAGGACAAGGTGCGCGCCTGTGTGGGTGCGGGGCTGGACATTATTGGCATTACCGACCACTGGGATTATTTCCGCACGCGCGGCCCGTCCGAAAACCGCGATGTGGAGGCCTGCCTGCGCGATATCCGGGCGGCAAAGCAGGCGTTTGCCGGCGAAATCGAGGTGCTTACCGGTATCGAAATCGGCGAGCCGCATGTGGACCCGGCTGCGGATGAATTTATCCGTGCGCATGAGCTGGACATGGTGATCGGTTCACTGCACGTCATGCCAGACGATGTGGATATCTACTTTCATGATTATACGAAACTGGATTGCGATGCCTTCCTGCATGAATATTTCGACCAGCTACTCGAAATGGAGGAGCACGGGGGATTCGATGTGCTGGCGCACATTGATTACCCGCTGCGCGTGATGAAGCACGGCGACTATGTGCCGTCGTTCGACCAGTATATGGATCGCGTCGAGCAGGTGCTGCGCGCGTGCATCGACCATGGCTATGCGCTGGAACTGAACGCTGCAGGGCTCGGCGGCTGGATGAAAAAGGTCGGCCCGCCGCAGAATATCCTGTATGAATACCGCCGCATGGGCGGTGAGCGCATTTCGATCGGCTCGGATTCGCATACGCTGGACACGGTCGGGCGCGGCCTGGACGACTGTATCCGCAACGCGCGCGCGGCGGGCTTTACCAGCGTGACCGTGTTCCGGAACCGCAGGCCCGAGCAGATCGGACTGGGCTGAATACCGGCGCTGCGCTGCAGCGCTGTTACAGAAGTGAGGACCTATGTTTTTTGGCAAAAAGCAAGAGATTACGCACGCGGAGACCACGGTTTGCGCGCGCGCAAAGATCAATTTGACGCTGGATGTGACCGGCCGCCGGGCCGATGGGTACCATACCGTCCGCATGGTGATGCAGTCGGTCGCCCTACACGACGAGGTCAGGGTGGTGGTGACGCAGGGCGAGAAAAAGCCGCGCGGCATCATCCTGACCTGCAACCTGCCCTATCTGCCGGTGGACGAACGCAACCTCGCCTTCCGCGCGGCAGAGCTGTTTTATAAAGAGACCGGTGTGCTGATGGGGACGTGCGAGATCCATATTGAAAAACGCATCCCGATCGCAGCGGGACTCGCCGGCGGCTCGTCCGACGCGGCGGCAGTGTTGCGCGCGCTGGCCGCGCTGCATGCCACCGGGCTGACTGACGACGAGTTGTGCTCCATCGGCCTGAAGCTGGGGGCGGATGTGCCCTATTGCCTGCGCGGCGGCACCATGCTGGCCGAGGGCATCGGCGAGGAGCTGACCGCGCTCGCTCCCATGCCGCACTGCTGGGTGGTGCTGTGCAAACCGCCGTTTGCCGTATCGACTAAGGACGTCTACCGCGAGATGGATGCGGTCGACATCAAAAAACGGCCGGATACCGCGGGCATGGTCAAAGCGCTGGAGAAGGGCGATTACAACGGGGTTTGCAAGCGCCTGTCCAATGTAATGGAACTGGTGACCGCCACCAAGCGCCGCCAGATTGGCGAGATCAAGGCATTCCTGGCTGAGAACGGGGCGGATGGAACGCTGATGAGCGGCTCCGGGCCGACCGTATTCGGCCTGTTTTCCGACGAAGGGCGCGCCCGGACTGCGGCAAAAATGCTGTCCCGCCGCTTTGCGGATACCTTCCTGACCGAAACCGTATAATCCTTCCGCCTTCCGGGCATACTGGGAACACCAGATGACGGAAGGCGGTTTTTTTATGAAAAAGGACAGAAAACAGGCGGCTGCGGCACTCATTGCCGCAGCCTGGGTGATGGCAGCGGGCGCGTTTGCGCCCGTGCAGCCGCGCGCGGCGTGGTGGTGCACAGCGTTCTCTGTCGCTCCGGCGGAGGCAGTGGACAGCCGGACGGCAGAGCACGACGGCGTGGAATATCGTTTCTGGCTGGCGGACTGGCTGCGCGCGTTCTGGAGATAACAGCTGCCGCAGGCGGCGCTGCAAAGACTGCCTTCCCGTCTGCTGGCGGGGAGGCTTTTTAAGGAAAGCAAGGCAAGCGGGATCTGGAAACCCGTTATGCGAAAGGATCATGAGGGGCGTTTCGAAGTCCGGGGCTGCTGTTTAGCGAAACCGGTGGAGGCTGGCCCAGCATGATCAATCTGAAAAGGAGGTATGCGGTTTAGGCTTTGCAAAACTCTGCTGCTGTGATATAATGGCATGGTAAATTCCAGAACTATTTCCAAACCGGAGGAATACCATGAAAATTATCAATGAAAAAGGCAAGCTGTTTGGCGTGATCAATATCGTTGACCTGCTGGTTGTGCTTGCAGTGATCGCGGTTGCGGCCGGCATAGGCTACAAGCTGTTCGCAACCCAGATCGCGGATGCAACTGCGGAGCAGGTGGCAATGACCGTGACCGTCCGTGTACGCGGCGCCACACCGTTCCTGGTTGAAGAAGTGCAGCGCAACAGCCAGGTGGGTAAGCAGATGGTCAGCGGCAACTCGTATGTCAATGCGACGATTACCGATATGAAGATCGAGGATTATGTCCAGCAGGTGACCACGGCGGACGGCAGTATTGTCAATGCGACCGATCCGAGCAAAAAGGACCTGGTCTTTACCATCGAGACCACGGTAGCCAAGGGCACGGCAACCCCGACGATCGGCACGCAGGAGGTTCGTGCGGGCCGTACGCTGATCGTCAAAACCAACGATTTTGAGACAACTGGAAACATCGACAGCGTTGTAATTGCGGACGAATAAGCCTATGAAAGCGATTTTTTTCAACAGTTTGCTCGTCCGGGCGATCCTGCGCCTGCGCGAGTGGTATCATGAGGGTGCGATCGCAGGATTTTTCCGCTGTATTGCAGGCGCTTACCCGGATTCCCGCTTCCGGCAGTTCTGGGAGCGCTTCTGTGCGGCGCCGATCTGCACCGCGGCGAACAGCCGCTATGCGCGTTTCATGGCGGCGTTGCGCCGCTTTGTTGAGCGGCTCGGGGATGTGGCGGCAAACAGCCTGATTTACCGCATCTGTCTGGCTGTCTGGAAGCCGGTCTCCACATTCCTGGGCGGCGGCCTGATCGGCCGGGCCTGCCGGTTTGTCGGCGTGCGCGGCCTGCTGCTGATCTGTCTGGCGCTGTATCTGCCGCTGGACTATGCGATCCGGAACTACTTTCCGATTGCAGCGGTGGCCTCTATCTGGGACGAATGCATGATGCTCGCGGCCATTGCCTACATCCTGTGGCACACGGCCATGCGGCGCGCTCCCGTCCAGTCGCGCGCGACCCCGGTGGACTCCTATCTGGCGCTGTTTATCGGCGTCGGGTTCTTCCTGATGTGTGCGGTTTCACCCAACATGGGTATTGCGGTCGACGGCTACCGTGCGGTCGTGCAGTATCTGCTCTGGTTCTTCCTTGCCACCCGCCTGATCGAGGACGACCGCGATTTCGCGATCTTTTACGGTACGCTGGTGCTGATGGCGCTTGTCGTCGCGGCACACGGCATTTACCAGTATATCATCGCGGCGCCGATCCCGGACAGCTGGGTGTCGGACACTGAGGCGAGTGTGCGTACGCGCGTGTATTCGATCACCGGCAGCCCCAATATCATGGGCAGCCTGCTGGTGCTGTTTGCTCCCATGGTGGCAGGCATTGCGTATTACAGCAAAAAGATGTGGGTCAAGGTTCTGGCCATCTGCGCAACCGGCATGATGTGCCTGTGCTGCATCTTTACCTTCTCCAAGGGCGCATGGGGCGGACTGGTGGTAGCGGTTGTCGTGTTTGCGATTTTCCTGGACCGCCGCCTAATCGCGCTGATGGGTGTGGCGGGCGCAGGGGCGCTGCTGGCGATCCCGTCGATCGCGACGCGCATCACCTATTTGTTCACCGCCGACTATGCGGAGGCCAGCGCGCGCGCGGGCCGTACGGTGCGGTGGGCGACTGGGCTGGACCTGCTGCACAGCGGCAATTCATGGCTGGGGTTTGGCCTGGGCCGTTTCGGCGGCGCAGTTGCAATGCAGAACCAGGTGATTGAGGAGACGGAGACATTTGAATATTTCTATATGGATAACTACTACCTCAAAACGCTGGTGGAGATGGGCTATATCGGCCTGATTTTCTTTATCATCCTGCTGATCGGCCTGGTTTTGTGGTGCCTGCGTTCCATTGGGCGCACGGGTTACAACCAGACGGACCGGACGCGCGTGCTGGCGGTATCCATGTTCGCGGGCATGTGCGGTGTGCTGGTGCACTGTTATTTTGAGAACATCTTCGAGGTGCCGTATATGATGGCATACTTTTGGAGTATGGCGGCGGCGATCCTCTATCTGGGTTATTTCCGCAAACGGCGGAGGACATGACCGGAAAAATAATAAAACGGACTGCTGTAAAGCGGTCCGTTTTTACGTTCTTTGATGCCGTAGGGGCGCGCATTGTGCGCCCGGGGGATTTCGCCTTAAAAAGGCGGACGGGAAGTGCCCGTGCCTCACGGGCAGGGTTTCGCCGCCTGCGGGCGGCGGGGACGGTGCGCCTACGCGGCGCGGGCGGGCAAGAGGGGGCCTTGCCCCCTCTTGCGGGTCACTCCCGCCGGGGGATGTACGCGGCTGCCCGCGACCGCAAACAAATTTTATCCACATTCTGTGGAAAAATTTGATTTGCGATAATGTCGCGACAGTTTCGTTTTTGCGCCTGACCCGGGAGGCGGGAGTGCTGGCGATGTAAGGCTTATGTTTATCGTTCGCGTGAAGGCAACGCTCCGGCCGGGTGCTGTGCGGGTGCGGGGTGTGCGCCGCACCCCTCTGGGGTGGCAGCCAATCCCCTGCCTGTCGCAATAGCAGGTGGGTGGCAGACGGAAGGCGTCACTTACCTTTACGCGCGCAGCGCGTCCTGAAGGAAGAGGGGTGATTGACAAGAGGGGAGAAACCATGGTTTCTCCCCTCTTGCCCGCAGTGTGGCCGCGCAGGCCACAATTTCAGCCCGTGATGCGCGGGCACACAGGCGCGCCGTAGTCGTCGCGCCCTATGCCACGGGTGGTGCAGAATCATCCGTCCGGCCAAGCAGATAATCTACGCTCGTATGATAAAAATCTGCAAGGTCGCACAATAAAGCGTTGGGAATGTTTCGCCTGCCGTTTTCATAATTACAATAGGTAGCGCGGGGAATGCCCAGAGCCTGCGCAACGGTTTCCTGACTCAGGTCATGGTCCTCGCGTAAATCTTTGATGCGAAGCCTCACAGAGATCACCTCGCAGTCAATTTTAATGTGTCAAAACGAAACACTTGACTTTTGTGTCAATATGACACAATATAAACATGAGGTGATTTACATGAGCATGAATCATAAGACATATGAACCGGAGGAAGAACTCAACTACCGGGCGGCGTATCTCCGGCTGTTCGGGGATATCGCCGCGCTGACCGAACGCATGGAGGCTGCGGGCGCCCGGATCAGCATTGGCGAGGTGCATGACAGCCTTGCACAGGCGCTCGCCCGCGCGGAGGACGCCGCCTGCGGCTGATCACCCGGCCAGCTCGGTCAGGCTGCCGAAGGTATAGCCCTCTTCCACCCATTTGGTGAGCAGCTCGTCGAGAATGCGGGCGTTGGTCTCGCTCGTCGAGTGCAGCAGCACGATCGCTCCGTTGTGGATGCGCGGGAGCAGCTTGGAAAACGCCTGCTCGTCGGTCGGCTGGTTATCGGTGTACCAGTCCACATAAGCGAGCGACCAGAATACGGTCGTGTACCCCAGCTCCTGCGCCTGCTTGAGGTTCTCTTCGCTGAACTTGCCCTGCGGCGGGCGGTAGAACTTCTGCATGGGCTGGCCGGTCAGGGCGGTGAATTTCTCCTCCAGCCCGGTCAGCTCGACGGCAAAGGCATCCTTGTCCGTGATGCTGGACATATCCGGATGGTGCAGCGTGTGGTTGCCTACAATGTGCCCCTCGGACACCATGCGCTGGACCAGCTCGGGTGCGGTATCAATATAATTGCCCACCACAAAGAAGCATGCGGGTGCATTGTGCTTTTTGAGCGCGTCCAGGATATCGGCCGTGCAGCCGTTTTCATAGCCCGCATCAAAGGTCAGGTAGATGGTCTTTTCGCTCGTATCGCCTACATAATACGCGTCCCACTGCCGCAGCGTGTCCGCGGGCACGTTGCCCACAGGCGGCTGGCCGTTTGTCTGGAAGGACAGGCCCCAGTCGCTGATCAAGGCGGCGGACTGCGCTTCGGCGGCGGTCTGCGCGGCGTCCTGCCCGTCCTGTGGGAGCAGGAAAAACAGCGCCGCGAGCAGCGCACATACGCCTGCGCCCGCGCCGATGCGGCAAAGGGTATCGCGGGTGATGGTGATGAACATGGTAAACGCCCCCTTGCTGATACGGTATGCACCGGGAGCGCGGGATATGACCATGCGGGGCTGGCGCGTGTAAAATGGAAACAGTTTTAGGTGCTACGATCCGTAGTCCTCCAGCAGCCGCGCCAGCGCTTCCGCGTCCGCCAGGACGATGCCGTCCGCAAGCGCTTCGCGGTCGGCGGCGGGCAGGGTGCGCACATCAATCGCAGTGCGCAGTACGGTTTCTCCCCCGCGGGAGACGATCAGGCGGCCATCCTCGCTCTGTGCAACATAGGGCTCCTCAGCCAATGCGCCCGCAGGCACGGCCTCGGGAGCGAAGTAAGCGCGTGCTGCAAAAAGTGCGCTTACAAGCGCGGCTGCGCAGAACAGCAGCGCGATGCGCCGCTGCCGGCGCGCCCGCTGCAGAGCAAGCATGTAAAAACCCTGTAACATGACGACACGGCCTCCCAGGAGTGAAATGGATTTGTCCTGAGTATGTCCGGAAAAATTGTAAACTATTCGCATACGCATGTAAAATTTGTTTGGAATTTGCGGTATGATGTGTTATAATAGCCGAAGGGTATAAATAATAATATGATATTTTCGTTATGGCAATAAAAGCAACGGCATCAGGATGGCGGCGATAATCTTAAAAAATCGCTGCATCACGGTATGTTGGGAACAAATCGGCCGCCGCCTGCGTCCGATTAGATAAGACCCGCGGCACGGCCGCCGCCGGGCAAGGAGGAAACCGAATTGGCAACTGGCAAGAAAAAGAGGACGGGCGTTTGGCATGCGATCTCCCGCATATTGCTGACGCTGCTGCTTATCGGTGTGCTTTGCGCCTGCTTCTGCGGCATTGCGTTTGCGTATTATGTCCATGCCTATATCAACCCCTCCGCACAGGAGACGGCAAATGAGCTCAACAGCGGACTGGGCCTGAACCTGAACAGCTTTATTTATGCTAAGGATCCCACAAGCGGGGAATATGTTGTATACGAGACCCTGAGCGGCAATGAAAGCCGCGAATGGGTGGACAGCGAGCAGATCCCGCAGTACCTAAAGGATGCTGCGGTCGCGATCGAGGACGAGCGTTTTTATTCGCACAACGGTGTGGACTGGAAACGCACGCTTGGCGCGGTGAAAAACTGGCTGTTCGGCGGTACGCAGTACGGCGGCTCGACCATTACCCAGCAGCTCATTAAGAACGCAACAGATGAGGACGACTATTCGGTCAAGCGCAAGATCAATGAGATTTTCCGCGCGCTCGCACTTGAGGATGTGGTAAACGATAAGGACCGCATCCTGACCATGTATCTGAATACGATCTATCTTGGCTACCGTTGCTACGGCGTGCAGACTGCAGCAGACCGCTATTTCGGCAAGGATGTGTCCGAGCTGACGCTTGCGGAATGCGCCGTGCTCGCCGGATTGACCAACAACCCTTCGGTTTATGATGTGTACAACCATCCGGAGAAGGTCAAGGAGCGCCAGGAGCTGATCCTGGCACAGATGCTCGAGCAGGGCATGATTGACCAGGCGACACATGACGCGGCCGTGGCGGAGGAACTCAACTACCGCCCGTATGAGGACTATGTGGAGGATGTAGGCGAGCCCTACACCTATTTCACCGACGCGGTGATCAAGGACGTAGTCAACGACCTGATGGAGCAGAAGGGCTATTCCGAGACCGTGGCCTATAACATGGTCAACTCGGGCGGCCTGTCGATCTATGCGACGATCGACACCAGCATCCAGAGTATTCTGGATCAGGTGTGGGCGGACGATTCGGTATTCCCGAACACGGAGAAATACGGCGAGCGTCCGCAGAGCGCCATGGTAATTACAGACAAAGTAGGCAATATTGTGGGCATCGCAGGCGGACGCGGGGAAAAGACCGGTAAGCTGGACTTCTCCTATGCGACGGATGCGAAGCGTCAGCCCGGTTCATCCTTCAAGCCGCTGTCCACCTATGGCCCGGCGATGGATCAGGGTGTCATTGTGCCCAGCAGCACGGTGTATGACAAGGCGCTGTCTACGGACGATAACGGCAGGCCCTGGCCGATGAATGACGGCAAGATGCCGACCGGCCGCGCGATGTCGGTGGAGAGCGGTATCGCGAGCTCGGTCAATACGATCGCGGTGCAGGTGCTCAATGCCCTGACCCCGCAGAAATCCTTTGACTTTTTGACCCAGCGGCTGGGCTTTGCAGATTCGCTGGTCAGCAGCCGGACAGAGGCGGACGGCCGCGTTTCGACGGATATCGCGCTGGCGCCGCTGGCGCTCGGCGGCCTGACCGACGGCGTGACTGTGCGCGACATGGCGGGCGGCTTTGCCACCTTCATCAATGAGGGTGTGTACGGCGGCACCCGCACCTATACGCAGGTGACGGATTCCGAGGGCAATGTTGTGCTTGAAAACACCCCGTCGACCGACCTTGGCTTTGAAAATGTGCGCACGGCCTACTATATGCTGGACTGCCTGCAGAACGTTACCGCATACGGCACCGCATCCGGCACGCAGATTTCGGGCGTGGAGACGGCCGGTAAGACCGGTACGACTACCTCGAACACGGATATCTGGTTCTGCGGCGTGACCCCCACCTATTCTGCGGCGGTTTGGGTCGGCTATGAGCACAACTACACGCTCAATGGCCTTTATGGACGAAATGCGGCGAGCATTTGGCTGGAGGTCATGGAGAAAGTGCATGAGGGCGACTCGGGCCTGGTGTTCGATTCGCATCCCGAGGATTTTACCACAGTCCAGTACTGCATGGATACCGGCCTGCTGGCTTCGGGCGCATGCCGCGCTGCCGGCCGTGCAGCGTCCGGCCGCTTCTGGAACGACCAGGTGCCGACCGAGACGTGCAGCCATCAGGGCATCACAACCTCGTACGATCTGGGCCGCAACACCGGCATTGAAGTAGAGGAAGAAGAGGAAGAGCCGGAGGAGACCACGGAAACGCCGGAGACCCCGACGACACCGGAAAACGATCCGACGATTGATCCAGAGACTGGGGAACCGGCAACTCCAACTGATCCGGAGAATCCCGGCGGCAGCACCGATCCAGGTGGATCTACGGATCCCGGCGGCTCTACCGATCCGGGCGGCAGCACCGATCCCGGCGGCTCTACCGATCCGGGCGGTACGACTGATCCCGGCGGAACGACCGATCCGGGCGGCACGACTGAGCCGGAAACCCCGCCGCCGGATGATCCGGAGGCATAAAGCGCGGCAAAGCCGTGCAAACTAACAAACGAATACCGTTCAGCGCCGCACAAGGCCGCACACATCGGGGCGTTAGCGGTGCCCTGCACCCGCAATCCGCTGCAGCGGGGATGATGCGGGCAAGGAGGGACGCACGCGCGGCGAGGCAGCCGCCCACAGGGCGATGAGAGACCGGTACTGCGCAACGGAGGACTGTGAACCATGTCAGGCGGGGAACCGAGCAGCATTAAGCAGAAACCATCGTGTGCCGCAGAGCTGCCGATT
>DXFS01000085.1 GCA_019114345.1 Candidatus Agathobaculum pullistercoris
TCCGGACGGTCGATCTTGTTGATGGCAATGATGATCTTGTGGCCGAACTCAAGCGCTTTCTGCAAAACGAAGCGGGTCTGCGGCATGGGGCCTTCGGCCGCGTCGACCAGCAGGACAACGCCGTCCACCATCTTGAGGATGCGCTCGACCTCGCCTGAGAAGTCGGCGTGGCCCGGCGTGTCGACGATGTTGATCTTGACGCCCTTGTAGTGAACCGAAGTGTTTTTCGCCAGGATGGTGATGCCACGCTCTCGCTCGATGTCGCCCGAGTCCATGACGCGCTCTTCGACCACCTGGTTTTCGCGGAATGCGCCCGCCTGCTTGAGCATCTGGTCGACCAGCGTAGTCTTGCCGTGGTCGACGTGCGCGATGATCGCAATGTTGCGCAAATCGTTACGAACCATGTATATTCCTCCAACTGCGGATGATTTTCGTGCAGATATTATTATACCCGCTTTCCGGTAGGTTTTCCACCTGTGTTATCATCAAAAATAGCGGGAAATGCGGACGCAAAACTGTCAATATTTGCACTTTTGTGTGGGTTAGGCTGTGTCCGGCTGAGGAAATGCAAACCATACAGCACAAACGGCACAGCACGGGCTGCTCCTGCCGCCTTGACAGAGGGGCCGCCGGGGCTTATGATGAAGCCGGAACATGGACTGCGGCAATGAAAGGAAGAAATATACCATGAGCAAAACAGGCAAAACTTTTCTGTGCGCCGCGCTGACCGGCGCGATGGTGCTGACCGCTGCGGGGGCGGCGGATGGTACGGGCGGCCTGTCCCCGCAGGGGGCGCGGGCCTATACGGAGATACTGGATACGGCGGTGAGTATCTGCGGCAGCGAGCGCATCGGTACGGACGGCCTGTGGGACGGGATCTGTCTGGCACGGCTGATCGATTTTGACGGCGACGGCACGCCCGAGCTGTATTACGCGGGCGCGGCTGCGGACGGCCCGTTCTTCCAGCGGCTGTTCACCTATGCGGATGGCAAGGCGGTGCAGCTGGATATCCCGGACGAAGTCAGCAACTTTGGCACGGATGTTTCCCCGGCGGCCCGTCTGTTTGTCGGCGAGGGGCGCGCCTATCTGGTGGATGGGCACGAGGTCATCATGAGCGGCAAGCCGGTGACCTATTACACCAAACAGGGGAATAGCGCGGCGGCCGCGCTGACCTACACGGAAACACTGGGGGAATTCCCGAACGAGGCGGAGCATATCTGCACGCTGGACGGGGAAAGCATCTCTTATGCGGGCTTGCAGGCCGCGCTGGATGACTTCACCGCGGGCATGACCGAGGCCAGCTACTCTTTCTGGGCAAGCGCGGGCATCGGCGAAAGCCCGGCGGGCACGGTAGCCGCGACCCGGCAGGCGCTGCGTACGCTGACCAACCCCACTGCACAGGTCTCCACGCACCGGGTGACGGTGGACGGCAAAGCGGCTGCTCCCGCGGCATATGAGATCAACGGGAACAACTACTGCAAGCTGCGCGACATCGCCCAGCTGCTGCGCGGCACGGCGGCGCAGTTCGAGGTCACCTGGAACGGCGCAGCGCAGCGCATCGACCTGACGGACGGAGCGGGCTATACCTCTGTCGGCGGCGAGCTGGCGGCGCTGCCGGCGGGCGGAAAAGCTGCGGAGCTGACGGGTGCATCGGTATATCTGGACGGGCGCCAGCTTGATTTGACTGCATACAATATCGCGGACAACAATTATTTCAAACTGCGCGACCTGGGCGCGGCGCTGGATTTCGGCGTCACATGGGACAACGGGACACGGACGGTCGCGATCGATACGGACGCACCCTACGCAGCGGAATAGGCGGATACAGGAACCGGCGGACGCAAAGGCGGCCGCCGGTTTTGTATTGTAAGCTGTTTGCGGGTTTGTTATAATAAATAAAAGTGCGCCTATTCCAGCGGATAGAGCTGTTGCGAGAGTGAGAAGGCAACGCGCATGCCCTGTGCGAAGCATTCTGCGGCGTAAACGGAGAAACCGGCTGAGAATTCATCGAACAGATCGAGCAGTCTGAGGCGCTGCTTGCGGGAAAGGCCGCGGGCGAGTGCGTTGTACTGCGGCAGCTCCTGCAGATCAGGCGGCATTTTGAGCTGTTTCATGCAGTATAAAGAAAATAATTCATCAAGGGAAGTCATTATAATCACCAAAAATTCATGTATCGTGATTTTATTATAATTCATGATTCATGAATTGTCAATAGGAGAATACCATGGATTACTTGGATGTTTTTCGGGAAAAGAGAAAAGAACTGGGACTGCGACAATGTGACATCAGCGCTGCACTGGGTTTTAAGAAATCCACATACAGCATGTATGAAACGCGAAAAAATAAAATGGATGTGGAAACCTTTGCTGAGATCTGCCGTCTGTTAGGAATCACGCCCAATGAAGCGCTGGGATTTGAGGAAGAGCCGTAGGGCGCGACGACCCCGGCGCGCCATGTGTGCCCGCGCATCACGGGCTGAAAGTGCCGCTGCGCGCGGCGGGCGGACAAGAAGGGGAACACCTGCGGTTTTCCCCTTCTTGCCAATCATCCCTATTCCCTTCAGGACGCGCTGCGCGCGTAAAAGTAAGTGACGCCTTCCATCTGCCGCCCGCTTGCCATTGCGACAGGCAGGGATTGGCTGCCACCCCAGAGGGGTGCGGGGCGCATCCCGCGCCCGCACGGCACCTGGCCGGAGCGTCGCCTTCGTGTAAACGACA
>DXFS01000086.1 GCA_019114345.1 Candidatus Agathobaculum pullistercoris
CGCGACCTGTCCCTGATCGGCTGTATCATCGTAGTTGCTGCACAGGCGCTGATCATGGTCAACCCGACGAGCTTCGGCTGGCTGATGGCGATGACTATCATCCGTTCGCTCGGCCAGGCGCCGCTGACCTCGGTTGTTTTCGGCATGATGGGCGACGTTGTCGAGTATGGCCAGTGGAAGAGCCATATCCGTCAGGAAAGCCTGATTTTCGGCGCCGGTTCGCTCGGTTTCAAGGTCGGCACTGGTATCACCAGCGTTATCATGACCGCCCTGCTCGAGGGTGCGGGTTTCCTCAGCTCAACCACCGGAGGCGCGGCACAGCCGGATTCCGCGCTGTCCATGATCTCGACCATCTTCCAGTGGGGCCCGATCCTGATCTGGGCAGTGGCGATCATCGTCCTGCTGCTGTACAAGCTGGATAAAATTTATCCGGATATCATGAAGGATCTTGCCGAACGCGAAGCGCGCGGCGAAATGTAAAAAAGGAGGATACTGTCATGCTCAAACTTGGTTACAACGAAGCGACCTGCAAGGAAAACTCCAGTGTCGAGAAAGATCTCGAACTGTGTGAAAAATACGGCTACGACTATATTGAACTGCGCCTCGACATGCTCAAGGAGTATTTTAAGACCCACACCATCGACGACCTGAAGGCATTTTTTGCAAAAAGCCATTTGAAGCCTTTCGCCTTCAACTCGATCGAAAACATCAACTTCTGTACGCCCGAGGAGTGGAAGGCGCTCGTCGAGCTGTTCACCTTCGGCTGTGAGGTCGCCCAGCAGATCGGCAACCCGTACATCATCGTTGTGCCGACCGTCACCTCCGAAATCTGCACCAAAAACGAGCAGGAAGTGTTCGAGGACTCGGTCAAGGTCCTGAACGAGCTGGCCGACATTGCGGAGCCCTACGGTGTCAAGCTGTCCTTTGAGCCGATCGGCGACCGTAAGTGGTGCTGCAACAGCGTGCGCCAGGCGCTCGAGATTGTGCAGGCCGTGAACCGCGACAGCGTCGGCCTGACAATCGACTGCATCAACGTCTACCTGCACGACAAGTGCGCGGATGTGGACTTCATCCGCAAGGTGCCGAAGGACAAACTGTTCGTGTTCCATATCAACGACTGCGAGGATCTGCCGCTCGGCATTCTTGACCACTGCCACCGCCTGATGCCCGGCCTGGGCGCGATCCCGGTGCAGGAAGTCGCGGACGCGGTCAAGGCGGTCGGCTATGACGGCCCTGCCTGCCTTGAGCTGTTCCGCCCGGAATACTGGGCAATGGACGCGGAGGACGTTGTAAAGATGGGGGCAGAAACCACCCGTCCGTTCCTCTGAAAGCAGGATTTTCAAAAAATGCCCTTTGCACCGCAGGACTGCCTCCCTGCACCGTCCCGTGCAAACCACTGCATTTTCCCTTTCGTTAAGCCAGAATTTTGTTGAACTTACCGGGTTTTGCATCGCTTTCTTCTTTTTTCAAACAAACCAAGAAGTTGAAAGAAAAGCAGCTGCGAAACTGCTAAACTGTAATCATCAAAGAGAGGAACGGACCTCACACTATGCGAAAGGAAGGAATCCCATATGTTAGATCCCAATAAAGTAAAAATCGGTATCGCACCCATCGCCTGGACAGAGGACGATATGCCTGAAATGGGCGCGGAAAACAGCTTTCTCCAGACCATCAGCGAAATCGCACTGAGCGGCTATGTCGGCACCGAGATCGGCTGCCAGTATCCCCGCGATCCTGCCATCCTGAACAAGGAGTTCGGCCGCCGCGGCATCTCCGCCATCACCGCATGGATCAGCACTTACCTCAACGAGCAGCCCCTGTGGTGGAACGAGCGTGCGTTCGTCGACCACATGAACTTCCTCAAATCCATCGGCGCGACGGTCATCAACACCTCGGACCAGTCCTTCTCCATCCAGCACCAGTGGAACACGCCGCTTAAGAACAAGAAGGTACTCAACGACGACGAGTGGGAAGTGCTCACCAAGGGCCTCAATCACCTCGGCAAGATCGCTTACGACAGCGGCATGAAGATCGTTTACCATCACCACATGACCACCACCGTGCAAAAGACCGACGAGATCGACCGCATGCTCGCCATGACCGATCCCAAGTATGTCAGCATGATCTACGATACCGGCCATCTTACCTTCTCCGGCGAAGACCCGATCGAGATCCTCAAAAAGCACCACGACCGCATCGGCCATGTACATCTCAAGAACGTGCGCAAGCCCGCGATGGACAAGTGCTACGCAGAGAACAAGAGCTTCCTGCGCTCCATCCCGGAAGGCGTGTTCACTGTACCGGGCGATCCGGAGGGCTGCGTGGACTTCCCGACCGTGTTCAAACTGCTCGATGAGTACAATTACGAGGGCTGGCTGGTCGTTGAAGCGGAACAAGACCCTGCCAAGGCGAACCCGCTCGACTATGCCCGCATGGCACGCGCTTACGTCAAGGAGCACACCGGCCTCTAAGTTGCATTACACTATCATTTATTGATTCAATATAAAGGAGACTTACCTATGAAAAAGCTGAAAATCGGTATCATCGGCGTAGGCCGTCTGGGCTATGAGCATGCCTGCAACATCGCTAACCGCGTACCGGGCTCCGAGCTGGTTGCAATTGCGGACGCGAACTTCGACCGCGCCAAGCAGGTCGCGGAGGAACTGGGCGTCACCGCGGTTTACAATGACCCCAAGGCGCTTTGCGAGGATCCCAACGTAGAGGCGGTCGCCATCATCACCAACACCGCTTCCCACGTTGAGATGATCAAGCTTGCGATGGACGCCGGCAAGCATGTTTTCTGCGAGAAGCCGCTGGCTGACACGGTCGAGAAGTGCAAGGAAGCCGAAGCGATCATCGCGGCTCATCCGGACCTGATCTTCATGCTGGGCTTCATGCGCCGCTACGACCACTCCTATCAGGTGGCCAAGAAGAAGATGGAAAACGGTGACATCGGCGACGTCATCCTGGTCCGCTGCTACTCACAGGATCCGATCTCGATCATCGAGGGTACGCTGGAGTATGCTCCGCGTTCGGGCGGCCAGTTTATCGACATGTCCATCCATGATTTCGACCTGATCCGCTGGCTGACCGGCTCCGAGCCGAAGAAGCTGTGGGCGATCGGCGGCTGCTATGAGTTCAAGCAGTACAAGGATTGGGACGACGGCGACAACGTCAGCGGCCTGATGCAGATGGAAAACGACGCAATGGCGTTCTTCTTCGCCGGCCGCGCGGCAGCGCACGGCTCGCACGTGGAGACCGAGATCGTCGGCACCCGTGGCACCCTGCGCATCGCATCCGTCCCGACCGATTCGCTCGTTGAGGTCATGAGCAAGCACGGCGTATGCCGCGAGTGCTATCAGGATTTCATCACCCGTTGGCACGACGCTTATGTCACCGAGATGGAAGAGTTCTGCGACTGCGTCGCGACCGGCCGCAAGGCGACCCCGGGCGTCATCGACGGCACCCAATCCACCAAGATTGCGTTCCGCTGCAAGGAGTCCTTCCTCAAGAACGAGCTGCTGACTCTTGAATAACTTCGATCGATACAATCACTTTGCATTTATCCCTTTTCTATCTCTCACATGCTGAAACGGCAGAAGGACAAAGCGTTTTCGCTTTGTCCTTCTGCCGTTTATATATCATGTTTGCGAACTGTTGCTGCTGATATCAGAGTGAACAATTACAGCACCTTGCTCAAAAAGTCGATCGTGCGCTGCTCCTTCGGATGGTTGATCACCTCGTCCGGCGTACCTTCCTCCACGATATAGCCGCCCTCCATGAAAATCACGCGGCTGGCGACCTCGCGCGCAAAGCCGATCTCATGGGTAACGACCACCATGGTCATGCCTTCCTTCGCAAGCGTCTGCATAACCTGCAGCACCTCGCCGACCATTTCAGGGTCGAGCGCGGAAGTCGGCTCGTCGAACAGCATGATGTCCGGATTCATGGCAAGCGCGCGGGCAATGGCGACACGCTGCTTCTGGCCGCCCGAGAGCTGCGCCGGGAACGCATCCGCTTTGTCCGCCAGACCGACACGCTTCAAGAGCCGCATCGCGGTTTCCTTTGCCTCCTCCTTGGAGGCTTTTTTCAGCTCGGTCGGGGCAAGGATCATATTGCCCATGACATCGAGATTATTGAACAGGTTGAACAGCTGGAACACCATGCCGACATTCTCGCGCACCTTGTTGATATCGGTGCGCTTGTCCGTGATGTCGTAGCCGTCTACGACGACCGTGCCGCCCGTGATCTCTTCCAAGCGGTTGAGGCAGCGCAGGAAAGTGGACTTGCCCGAACCGGATGGTCCGAGGATAACAACGACCTCGCCCTCATGGATATCGATCGAGACGTCTTTCAGCACTTCCAGCTTGCCGAAGTTCTTTTTCAGGTGCGAGACATGGATCTTGACATTGTCCTTATTCTCTGCCACGGTTGAGCCTCCTCTCCAGCAGTTTTGCCACACGGGACAGGATCGTAATGACGATCAGGTACATTACGGCGACGATGCCCCAGACCGCAAACGCGTTGAATGTATTTGCCACAACGTTTTTTGCGGTGTTGACCAGTTCCGGGAAACCGATAATCGACAGGATCGATGTGTCCTTCAAAGTGATGATGAACTGGTTGATGATCGAAGGGATCATGGTACGGATGGCCTGCGGCAGCACGACCTTGCGCATAGCCTTCCAGTAGGGCAGTCCCAGGCTGCGGGCGGCTTCCATCTGCCCCTTATCCACACTCTGGATACCGGCGCGGATGATTTCCGCCATGTACGCGCCGCAGTTCAGCGCCAATGCGATCGTACCAGCTTGCAGCGCGGACAGTGTTATCCCGCCGATCCCGATAATTGTATTGAGCAGATAGGGAATGCCAAAAAAGATAAAGTACGCCAGAACGATCATGGGCACGCCGCGGATCACATCCACGAAAATCGTGGAGATGATGTTGCACACGCGGCTCTTGAGCACGCTCAACAGGCCGAAGATCAGGCCCAGAATACATGCGAAGAACAGGCCGCACAGTGCCAGCAACAGCGTTTGCCCCATTGCTTCCAGCAGCAGCGTCCCATAATCGTTGATGATTTTGACCACAGGGCAGAACTCCTTTCATAAAATAGGGGGCGCCGGAACCAACCAGTGCCCCCTGAAAATTCAGGTCAATCCGTTATGATCAGCCCAGATACTTGGCGATGATCTCGTCATAGGTGCCGTTTTCCTTGATGTTGGCAAGGCCGGCGTTGAACATGTCGAGCAGTTCCTGATTATCCTCGTTGAAAATCGCGAAGCCGTAGGGCGCGCCCTCGTTAGCTGTATCCTCAAGGATCTTGAGCGCCAAACCGCCGTCCTTAATAGAGGAAGCCATGATCGGGGTATCCTCGAAGCAGGCAACCGCCTGGCCGCCGAGCACCGCCTGGTACATAGTCGGGGAATCCTCGAAGTAGGTGATATTGAAGCCGTACTCATCCTTCAGGCTCTCCGCATAGGCTGCGCCCTGCGTACCGGTCTTGACCGCAACGGTCTTGCCGGAGAGATCTTCAAAGCCGGTGATGTCCGAATTCTCCGCAACCGTCATGGTCTGCGTCGCCTGATAGTATCCGTCCGAGAACATCCAGCCGCTTTCAATACGCTCGTCCGTGATGGAAGCGCCAGCGATCATGCCGTCCGCCTGGCCTGCCTGGCAGGCAGCAATCGCCGCATCCCAGCCGAGGGGGTTCATCTGGTACTCAAAGCCCTGATCCTCCGCGATCGCGTCGACAAGGTCAACGTCGATGCCAACGAACTGGCCGTTTGCGTCAGTGTACTCAAAGGGCTTGAACACGGTATCGGTCGCGATGACCCAAACCTTATCGCTGCCGGATGCCGAGCCCTGGTCGGTCTCCGTCGTGCTGCCCTCTGCCGAAGTCGTATTGCCGCCGCATGCAGCCAGGCTGAACGCCATGCCTGCTGCGAGGAGCAGGGAAAGTGCTCTTTTCATAGTGGTGATTCTCCTTTTTCAAATTTGATCCGGCCGGTATGCCTCCTCCGCAGCCGCATACCCGAGCCAAAACGCAAGAGGCGACAGCAGTATTCCGACAACCGCTATCGCCTGTAATGCCTGCCTATTATTATAGCTTAAATCAACCGTGCCGTCAAGCATGGCGGTCATTTTTCGTCAAATTGTGGTTAAATATGCTCTGCCGCCTTCAAAATCTGCTCCAATGCAACATCGATCCCCAGCCGGCTGGTGCAGAGCGTCAGGTCGTAATTGGTTGCATCCGCGTAGTGATGGCCCGTATAGCGGGTGCAGTACGCGTTGCGCGCCCGATCGACGGACTTGATATTCATCCGCAGTTTTTCCACCGGCGTATCCGGCATCATCTGGTGCATGCGGTCGACGCGCCACTCAAAATCTGCATGGACAAATACGCGCAGGCAGTGGTCAAATTCGCGCAGGATATAGTCCGCATTGCGCCCGACGATCACGCAGCTTTCCTTGTCAGCCATTTCACGGATCGCCTTGACCTGCGCTTCCCACAGCTTATCGCTGAGCGGGCGGTTATAAAAATCAAACAGACTCTGCGTAAAGCCGAATGTGGTGGGTACGCGCTCATCCCAACGGCGTACCTGCTCGGGGGAAAGTCCGGAAGATGCCATTGCAGTGCGCAAAATGAGGTCTTTGTCGTAAAACGGAAGCCCAAGAGCCTTTGCTGTACGCCGGCCCAGCTCGCCGCCGCCTGCTCCGAATTGCCTGCTTATGGTAATGATCTTTTTCATTTGGTCTCCCTCCTGTCCCTCCATTATAGCGGACGCGCCGCACAAACGCAAGCAAAGTTATTCGCCCGGTTTGCAGCCTCCCTCGGTGTTTTCTGCGCTCTATCCCGTTCCAGTTTGCTTTGCAGCCGCTGGAACGAGTCCTTTCGTCATGGCAAATCCGCAAATAGGCTTGCATTTTCCCCGCCGCAATGCTATGCTTGTACCACTGAAAAACTGTTTCTCCGGCATTTTCGTTTGTGTACAGACCGATTCTTCCCTTTCGGCCTGTGAAAATGCGGAGAAGTACCCAAGCCTCGGCCTGAAAAAGAAAGGAGAAAGCGCGCCGGGCGGCGCGCAAACAAAAATGGGAAAAAGCTATGATGTAATGGTGATTGGCCCGGTCTCGCTCGACTGCAATATCGACCACCTTGGAAATGAACGTAGAGAGGTCGGCGGCGCGGTTGTTGCGTCCGGCTTTGCTGCCGCGGGCAGCGGGGCAAAGACCGCGATCTTCTGCAAACTCAATCCGGAAGAAGCTGACCTTTCCGAGCGGTTTGACGGCATTGCCGCCGACCTGTACTGGAAGCCCTCGGTACATACCTGCTCGATCCGCAACCAATACTTCACCGCGGACAAGGAAAAGCGCCAGTGCACCTCGCTGGGTGTGTGCGATCCCTTCCGGTTTGACGAGCTGCCCGACGTCCAGACCGCGGTATACCACTTTGCAGGGCTGGTTTACGGGGATTTTGACGGTGCGCTGCTCGAAGCCGCATCCCAGCATGGCAAGGTCGGTCTGGATGTACAGTGCATGCTGCGCCATGTTGAGCCAGACAAGTCCATGGCCTTCCACGACTGGGCGGATAAAAAGCAGTATCTGCCCATGATCGACTACCTCAAGACCGATGCGGCCGAGGCCGAGATCCTGACCGGCCTGACCGACCGCGCCGAAGCCGCCCGTCTGCTGCATGCGTGGGGCGCAAAGGAAGTCCTGATCACCCACAACACCGAGGTGCTCGCCTATGACGGTAATCAGATCTACACCTGCCCGATCAAGGCGCGCAACCTGTCCGGCCGCACCGGCCGCGGGGACACGACTTTTGCAGGCTATATTGTCGAGCGCCAGCAGGCTGGCGTGGAAGAAGCGCTGCGCTACTGCACCGCGCTGGTCTCTCTCAAAATGGAGACCCCGGGCCCGTTCCGCGGCACCCGGCAGGATGTACTGGATTACATGAAGGAATTTTACTGAGACATACCATACAGATGCGCCTGCAGTGCAGGTGCATAAAAAGAGCGGATACAGTTTTTTCCTGTATCCGCTCTTTTTATTCGTTTCAGTTCTGCTCACAGCGGGCAAGCAGCTTTTCCCACTGCTCGTCTACATACTGCTGCGCGGCTTCGATGGTCCACTCATTGCCGGGCTTAAAGCAGTGCTTGAAGCGCCCCTGCAGCTTCATAAACTCGGTCACGGGCAGCTTCTTTTTCGGCATGTAGTTCAGGTGCCACTTACCCTCAATGACCTCGTACAGCGGCCAGACGCAGGTCTCGACCGCCATCTTGCAAATTTCGGGCAACAGCTCGGTCGAATACTGCCAGCCGCGCGGGCAGGGCGACATGACGTTGACAAACGCCGGTCCCTCGGTATAGATCGCGCGGTGCGCCTTCTCATGGAAATCCTTGAAGTTGCCGAGGAAGGTGGTCTGCGCGACATATG
>DXFS01000087.1 GCA_019114345.1 Candidatus Agathobaculum pullistercoris
TTTTGGAATACCGCCAGCTGACCAAGCTCAAAAGCACCTATGTCGAGGGGCTTTTGAAGGTCATCAGTCCGAAGGACGGGCGCATCCACACCCACTTTCAGCAGACTGTGACCGCGACTGGCCGCCTGTCCTCGACCGACCCGAATCTGCAGAACATCCCGGTGCGCACCGAGCTCGGGCGCGAGTTGCGCCGCATGTTTGTTGCGCCGGATGACGACCATGTGCTGATCGACGCGGACTATTCGCAGATCGAGCTGCGCGTGCTCGCGCATATCTCGCAGGACGAGCACATGATCGAGGCATTCCGCGCGGGGCAGGATATCCATGCCGCGACCGCGGCCAAGGTGTACCGTGTGCCGCTCGAGGAGGTCACACCGCAGATGCGCTCCTCGTGCAAGGCGGTCAATTTCGGCATCGTATACGGTATTTCGGACTTCTCGCTCGCGCAGGATATCGGCGTGACGCGCAAAGAGGCGGGCGAATTCATCCGCACCTATCTGGCGACCTATCCGGGCGTGGCGAAGTATATGGAGGACATCAAGGCGAGCGCCAGGGAAAACGGCTATGTGACCACGTTGTTTGGCCGCCGCCGCGCGCTGCCTGAGCTGCAGAGCCGCAATTTCAACATCCGCTCGTTCGGCGAGCGCGTGGCGATGAACACGCCCATTCAGGGCACGGCGGCGGACATCATCAAGATCGCCATGGTGCGCGTGCGCGACCGCCTGCGGCGCGAGGGGCTGGAAAGCCGCCTGATTTTGCAGGTACACGACGAGCTCATCCTCGAAGCACCCAAATCCGAGCAGGAAGAAGCCATGCGCCTGCTCAAGGAGGAAATGGAGGCCGCGTTCCAGATGGACGCGCCGCTTGTGGCCGAGGCCAAGGCGGGGCACAGCTGGTACGAGACAAAATAAAATGACTTCGTCCGAATCGTACAGATTCGGACGAGGCAGGATGTGCCGCGCTGGAGCGCGGACACATCCCGGGCGAGAAAAAGTTCCGGAAGAAACTTTTTCCCTTTCCTGTATAAAAACGCACGCGCATGTCGCGCGTTTTTATGCCTGCGGCAGCGAGCTGCCGCAGGCTGCCAAATGCGCTCCGGACGGCGCGAAATGGCGTGTGATTTTCAAGGAGAATGATAGATGGATAAGATTGTTTTTATCTGCACGGGGAACACCTGCAGGTCGCCGATGGCCGAGGGGCTGTTCCGCGCGCGCGGCGGGGAGGAGAAAACCGGCCTGACGGCGGCGTCTGCCGGGCTGTTCACGCAGGACGGTATGCCCGCATCGCAGAACGCTGTTACGGCGGCGGCCGAGCTGGGCGCGGACATCACTACGCACCGCTCGCGTATGCTCACGCCCGAACTGGTGCACGAGGCGCGCTATCTGGTCTGCATGACCGGCGCGCACTATGACCGCCTGTGCGAGCTGTTCCCGGATTGCGCGGACAAGATTTTCACCCTGACGCAGCAGGACGTTTCCGACCCCTTTGGCGGCGATCTGGAGACTTACCGCCGCGCGGCGGCGGAGATCGATGCGGGTGTGCGCAGCATTATCGAAAGGCTTTCCCAATGACGATCGTGTCAATGGAGGAGCGGCACCTTGCTGCGCTGGCGGAGATCGAAAAAGCATGCTTCCGCGCGCCGTGGAGCGCGGACATGCTGCACGAGGAGCTGGGCAAAGGGCTGTTCCTCGTCGCAGAGCAGGACGGCGAAGCGGTCGGCTATGTGGGCTGCCAGACCGTGCTGGATGAGGGCTACATTACCAATGTCGCGGTGTCGCCTGCCTGCCGTCGGCAGGGCATCGGACGCACGCTGATTGAAGAGCTCAAAAAGCGCGCGGCGCAAAGCGGGCTGTCGTTTATTACGCTGGAGGCGCGGGCCTCCAACGCGCCCGCGATCGCGCTGTATGAGGGCGCAGGCTTCCGGCAGGTGGGCGTGCGCAGGAATTTCTACACCGCGCCGGCGGAGGATGCGGTGCTGATGACACTTTATCTGAAGGAGTGAGGCTGGATGGAGATCAAATTTGTCGATGCGGAGAACGCCGACCTGCTCATGCTTGCGGCCAAGCTGGACGAGTACTATTTCGAGATCGTGGGCGAGGTACATAAGCGGTACGCAAAGTACAACGACCCGCATCTGTTCAGCTGCCGTGCGGTCGTCTATATCGACGGCAAGCCCGTGGGCTGCGGCTGCTGGAAACGGATCGACGAGCGCAGCGTGGAGGTCAAGCGCATCTATGTTCTGCCGGAATACCGGCGGCAGGGCGTCGCCAGCGTGGTGATCGGCGCGGTCGAGCGCGACGCCGCGCAGCATGGCTATACGCACGCGATCCTCGAGACCGCGCGTACGACTGCGGATTCTGCGGCGCTGTACCTCAAGCTGGGCTACCGTGTGATGCCGTATTACGGCAGCCCGGCGGGCGCAGACAACTGCCTGTGCTTTGAAAAGGAGCTGGACGGAGCACTGGAGGCGGAACTGAAATTTGTCGATATGACCGACGCCGACCTTGCGGCGCTGGTCGCGGAGCTGGATGTGTATTTCCACGCGGGCTGGGGCGAGGTCGCGGAAAAATACAAGCAGTACCACGCGCTTGACGGCATGGCCTGCGCTGTGGTAGCTTACATAGAAGGAAAGCCTGCGGCGTGCGGCTGCTGGCGCACGTTCGACCCGGTCACGGCGGAGATCAAGCGCATGTACGTCCGGCCGGCCTACCGGCGGCAGGGGATCGCGGGCAAGATCGTCGCTGCGCTCGAACAGCATGCCGCTGCGAGCGGGTGCCACCGCGCGGTGCTCGAAACCGGGGCAGACATGCCGGAAGCGATCGCGTTTTACGAAAAACAGGGATATCATCTGGTTCCCAATTACGGCGATTTTGCGGGCGACGAGGTCTGCGTGTGCATGGAAAAGGAGATCTCGGACGGGACGATGAGGTGACTGCGATGATCTTTTTCTGGAGACGGCGCGAAGTGCTCGTGACTTATTCGCTGGAGGAACGCATCCGTGTGTGCAGCGCGCTGGCGGCGCACAAAATCGAGTGTGAGGTGGACGTCAAGGATCTGACCGCGCCCACGTTCGGCAGCCAGCGGGGCAGGACGGGTACATTCGGCATCAACATGAACGCGGCAATCGAATATAAGATCAGCGTGGACAAGGACGATTATGATGAGGCGTGCTATGTGGCATTCAAGAAAGGGTAGTGGACGCCTTGGATGATGCAGCAGCAGACGGGAGGAATGGTATTGATACTTCTGGCGGTTTGTTTGATGGGAACGGTGATGTGTGTCTGTGCGTTTTGCCATGCGCTGTGTGATGCGCTGCGCGCGGTGCAGTGTGGCGGAGACCCGAAAACGCAGGTGGTGCGCCTGCAGGTAAGCCTGTGCGGTGCGGTTTTGCTGCCTGTGGCGGCGGTGATTTGGGCGGTCTATTATCTGGGGTTTTCTGTATGACACGGAAGAAAGGGTGGCAGTACAATGATCACACGGTTGAATCGCGAACAGGTTCTGTGCACCAGCGAGCAGCAGGAATTTTTCGAGGCGCAGCAGGCGCTCAGCCATGCGGGCATTGCGTTCCGCACCGAGGTGAGGGACAATAGCCGACGCCTGCTTGAGCGGCAGGATGTCATGGGCATCCAGGTGCAGTACCCACGTGAATACAGCGTCTATGTCCACGAGGACGATGCGGCGCTCGCGCGCCATATTTTGCAAAACAAAGATAACAGGTGAAGCAATGAGAATTTTAGCAATCGAGTCCTCCTGCGACGAGACGGCGGCGGCCGTCATCGAGGACGGACGGACCATTCTTTCCAGCGTGGTGGACACGCAGATCGAGACCCATGCGCTGTATGGCGGTGTGGTACCTGAGATCGCGTCGCGGCGGCACATGGAGGCCGCCGTGCGCGTGACCGAAAAGGCGCTCGTGGACGCAAACATGGACAAGCACGAGGTGGATGCGGTCGCGGCGACCTGCGCGCCCGGCCTGATCGGCGCGCTGCTCGTCGGCGCGAATTTCGGCAAGGCGCTCGCATTCGCGCTGCGCAAGCCGTTTATCCCGGTGCACCACATCCGCGGGCATATCGCGGCAACCTATCTGGCGTACCCCGATCTCAAGCCGCCGTTTTTAACGCTCATCGCGTCCGGCGGGCACAGCGAGATCGTGATGGTGCGCGACTATACCTCGTTTGAGATCCTCGGCGGCACGCGGGATGACGCGGCGGGAGAGGCATTCGACAAAGTCGCGCGCGTGCTCGGCGTGGGCTACCCGGGCGGACCCAAGATCGACAAGCTCGCGCAGGACGGCGACCCGAAACGCTACAAGCTGCCGGACTCGCATATTAAGGACGCGCCGCTCGATTTCTCATTCTCCGGGCTCAAGACTGCGGTCATCAATCTCGCGCATAATGCCGAGCAGAAGGGCGAGGAGATCGACCGAAACGGCCTTGCGGCTTCGTTCTGCGCGGCGGTGGTGCACACGCTTGTGCCGCGGCTGGAAACAGCGGTTAAACAGACCCATGCGCAGCGCGTGGTCTGTGCGGGCGGCGTGGCGGCCAATTCGTTCCTGCGCGCGGCCCTGCAGGATATGGCCAGGCGCACGCATACCCGCCTGTACCTGCCGCCGCTTTCGCTGTGCGGGGACAACGCCGCGATGATCGGCAGCCAGGCGTATTACGAGTATCTTGCAGGCAACGTGGGAACGACCCTGCAAAACGCTTTCGCCACCGCGGAGATCGGTGAAAATATTTGTGAAAAGCGATAGGGGAAAAGGGCTTTTCAAAAAAACAGAACTGTTGTAAAATAGAAGTGGTTTTGCGCTGCAAGGCCACTTCTGTTTTGTTTTTGGGCACGGCGCGCATTGTGCGCCGTGGAGAAGGCTGTGGAAGCCGCAACAGACCCGTCCTGCAGAATGGGCGGACGGGGCGCGGGGCGGAAACGCTTCGCGTTGGGACATAAAGGAGCGTAGGAAAATACAAATGGGTATGACAATTGCGCAGAAAATCTTGAAGGCGCATCTGGTGGACGGCGAAATGGTCCAGGGGCAGGAGATCGGCCTCAAAATCGACCAGACGCTGACGCAGGATGCGACCGGCACGATGGCCTATCTGCAGTTCGAGGCGATGGGCGTCGATCAGGTCAGGACCGAGCGTTCGGTTGCTTACATTGACCACAATACCCTGCAGTCCGGCTTCGAAAATGCGGACGACCACAAATATATCGGCTCCGTCGCAAAGAAGCACGGCATCTACTATTCCAAGGCGGGCAACGGCATCTGCCATCAGGTGCATCTCGAGCGATTCGGCGCGCCGGGCAAGACACTGATCGGCTCGGACAGCCACACCCCGACCGGCGGCGGCATCGGCATGCTGGCGTTCGGCGCGGGCGGCCTGGACGTTGCGGTCGCCATGGGCGGCGGGGCGTATTACATCCCCATGCCCAAGATGGTGCGCGTCAACCTGACGGGCAAGCTCAGCCCGTGGGTGTCCGCCAAGGACGTCATTCTGGACGTGCTGCGCCAGATGACCGTCAAGGGCGGCGTGGGCAAGATCGTCGAGTACGCGGGCGAGGGCGTGAAGACACTGTCCGTGCCCGAGCGCGCGACCATCACCAACATGGGCGCGGAGCTGGGCGCAACGACCTCGATCTTCCCGTCCGACGAGGAAACCCGAAAGTTCCTCGAGGCACAGGGCCGCGGCGACGTGTGGGTCGAGTTGTCCTCCGACCCGGATGCGATCTACGACGAGGAATACACGGTTGACCTTTCTGCGCTTGAGCCGCTGGCCGCGATGCCGCATATGCCGGATAACGTAAAGAAGGTTTCCGAGATCGGCAATATCAAGGTCAGCCAGTGCTGTATCGGCTCATGCACCAACTCTTCTTACTACGATATGATGAAGGTCGCGTCCATTCTGAGGGGCAAGACCGTACACCCGGATGTTTCGCTGACTATCAGCCCGGGCTCCAAGCAGGTATTTAACATGCTCGCGCAGAACGGCGCGCTGGCGGACATCATTGCGGCGGGCGCGCGCATCCTGGAATGCGCCTGCGGCCCCTGCATCGGCATGGGGCAGTCTCCGGAGTCGGGCGGCGTGTCCCTGCGTACGTTTAACCGCAACTTTGAGGGCCGTTCCGGCACACAAGACGCGCAGATCTATCTGGTATCGCCCGAGGTTGCGGCGGCTTCTGCGCTCGCGGGCGTGCTGACCGACCCGCGCACGCTGGGCGACATGCCGGAGATCAAAATGCCTGAGCATTTTGTCATCAACGACAATATGATCGTAAAACCCGCCGAGAACCCGGCCGAGGTCGAGGTCGTGCGCGGCCCGAACATCAAGCCCTTCCCGCTTGGCAAGGCGCTCGAAGCGTCCTACAGCGGCAAGGTCGTGCTCAAGACCGGGGACAACATCACCACCGACCACATCCTGCCGGCTGGCGCGAAGCTGCTGCCTTACCGCTCGAATGTGCCGTATTACTCGAACTACTGCTTCATCAATGTCGATCCGGAGTTCCCGGCGCGCTGCAGGGAGCAGGGCGGCGGCATCATCGTCGGCGGCGCAAACTACGGCCAGGGCTCGTCGCGTGAGCATGCGGCGCTTGTCCCGCTGTATCTGGGCGTCAAGGCGGTGCTGTGCAAGTCGTTTGCGCGCATCCACAAGGCAAACCTGGTCAACTCGGGCATCCTGCCGCTGACCTTTGCCGATCCGACGGATTACGATGCGATCCAGCTGCTCGACGATATCTCCCTGCCAAATGTGTTGGAAGAGGTTAAGAATGGCGGGCAGGTAACCGTCGTCTGCGGCGACAGGGCGTTCAAGGCGGATTGCGAGGTTTCCGACCGCCAGCGCGGCGCGCTGCTTGCGGGCGGTACGCTCAACTACGCCAAGAAGAACGCGCAGTAAATAAGCCGGCAAGCGGGAGAGAGTACAATCGCCCTCTCTGACTTGCTTCCTTGACAGTAGACGGAATTTTTGTTAAAATAATATCAATACAGGAGGACAATCCAATGTCTATCGACCAGAAGATTCTGGAGCAGTTTGAAGCAGTCGTCGAGAGCCAGCGCAAACGCATTGCGGATATGAAGGCACAGGACGACTTTATCGATTATTCCAAGCTGGACAAGCTTATTATCGGCGTGTGCGGCGGCGACGGCATCGGCCCGATGATCACCGGCATGGCGCAGCACGCGCTCGAGACCCTGCTTGCGGACAAGGTCAAGGCGGGCAAGGTGGAGTTCCGCGTAATCGACGGCCTGACCATCGAGCGCCGCGCCGAGCTCGGCTGCGCAATCCCGCCGGACGTGATGGAAGAGCTGAAACAGTGCCACGTCATCCTCAAGGGGCCGACCACGACCCCACGCAAGGGCGACCCGTGGCCGAACGTGGAGTCTGCAAACGTGGCGATGCGCAAGGCGCTCGATCTGTTTGCCAACGTGCGCCCGGTCAAGGTGCCCGAGCTCGGCATCGACTGGACGTTTTACCGCGAAAACACCGAGGGCGGCTACGCTGTCGGCTCGCAGGGTGTGCAGATTGACGACGACCTGTTCATCGACTTTACCGTTGCAACCTCGCAGGGCTGTGAGCGTATCGCGCGCCTGGCGTTTGACTATGCGAAAAAGACCGGCAAGAACCGCGTCTCCTGCGTGACTAAGGCGAATATTATCAAGACGACGGACGGCAAGTTCCTCGATACCTGCCAGAAGGTGGCTAAGGAATACCCAGAGGTCGAGTTTGACGATTGGTACATCGATATCATGACCGCGAAGCTGCTCGATGACAAGCGCCGCCGCGACTTCAAGGTAGTCGTGCTGCCCAACCTGTACGGCGATATCATCACCGATGAGGCGGCTGAGATCCAGGGCGGCGTAGGTACCGCCGGTTCCGCCAATATCGGCAAGCGATATGCAATGTTTGAGGCCATCCACGGCTCGGCACCGCGCATGGTGCAGGAGGGCCGCGCCAAGTATGCGGACCCGTCCTCCGTGCTGCGTGCATCCGTCATGCTGCTTGAGCACATCGGCGAGATTGAGCTGGCAAACAAGCTGGACCGCGCGCTGGATATCTGCATGTTTGAGGAGAAAAAAGTGGTCGTCACCGGCCGCGATACCGGAGCGACCGCGCAGGAGTTTACAGACTACGTGCTGGACACCATCGCAAAGCTGTAAGGATTAGGAAAAGAGCATATTGTGTCAGAGAGAAGGAGAGTGCACTGTGGAGCGTAAGCAAGAGGTTTCCAAAGCGGTAATTCAACGGCTGCCCCGTTATTACCGGAATATTTGCGAGCTGAAAGCTGAGGGCGTACAGCGCATCTCCTCCCGTGCACTGGCGGAGAGGATGGGACTGACTGCCTCGCAGATCCGGCAGGACTTCAACTGCTTCGGCGGCTTTGGCCAGCAGGGATATGGCTATAACGTGGAAAAACTGCAGGAGGAGCTGGGGACGATCCTGGGCCTGCACGCAGGCCGGACGGCAGTCCTGCTTGGCGCAGGCAACCTGGGGCGCGCGCTGCTTAATAACTTTGACTTTGCCGCCAGCGGCTTTCAGTTGCTGTGTGCTTTTGATGCCAACCCGGAACTGACCGGAAAAACGTTTGGCGGTTATGAGGTAAAAAACAGCGATACGCTGGATGAATTTTTAGAAAAGTATAAGCCGGATGTGGTCGTGCTGACCATTCCGCGCGGCAATGCACCCGAGATCGCCCGTGGGCTGGTTGAGCACGGCGTGCGCGGCTTGTGGAACTTCACAGGCGAGGACTTGCATCTGGAGGGCCTCGGCATTCCGGTGGAGAACGTGCATCTGTCGGACAGTATGATGACTCTGTGCCATCTGATCAGCGCGGAACAGTCATAAAGCATAAAAGGAAAAAGAAGCGGCCTGTGGGCCGCTTCTTTTTCAGCTTTTTTGTATTCACATCTTGTCGAGATAGTAGGGAGTAGTCTGATAAACATAATAGTTGACCCAGTTGGTGTAGAACAGGTGCGCATGCGCCTTCCAGGTCACGAGAATCTCTTCGTCCGGATCGTCGTTGCGAAAGTAGTGAAGGGGAACGTCTGGGTTGAGCCCCTTGGCTAAGTCGCGCTCATACTCCTTTTTCAGTGTATCGGAATCGTATTCCCCGTGGCCGAGCACAAAGATCTGGCGGCCATTCATAGCCTCCACAATGTACACGCCAGCCTCGTCAGACTCCGCAAGCAGGCGCAGACGGTCATCCAGGCGGATGTCGGCAGCGCGCACTTCTGTATGACGCGAGTGCGGCGCACAGAATACATCGTCAAACCCACGCAGCAACGGTTCCTTCGGGAAAAGCACATGGTGACGGAAGATGCCGGACATCTTGCGCGGCAGTGGATATTTCGGAATGCCATAGTGGTGGTAAAGTCCGGCCTGCGCCCCCCAGCAGATATGCAGAGTGGAATGTACATGCGCGCGGCTCCAGTCCATAATTTCGACCAGCTCGTCCCAGTATTCCACTTCCTCAAAGGGCATAGTCTCGACGGGAGCGCCGGTGATAATCAGGCCATCATACTTATTTTCCCGGATATCATCGAAGGTTTTGTAAAAGGTAAGCAGATGATCCTCGGGTGTGTTTTTGGAATGATAGGTCTTTGTCTGGATCAGGTCGACTTCAATTTGGATCGGCGTATTGGACAGGCAGCGCAGAATCTGCGTTTCTGTTACAATTTTGAGCGGCATCAGATTGAGCAACGCAATCCGCAGCGGACGGATGTCCTGCGTGGTGGCGCGGTGCTCGGTCATAACGAATATGTTTTCGCTCTCCAGTATAGCGCGCGCCGGTAAACTGTCGGCTATTTTAATAGGCAAGCCGATACCCCCTTTTTCATAATTAGCAGCAATTCTGGTATAAAATTATAGCAGAAAAAGGATGAATTCACAAGTGGTATGACAGAGGTATCTATATTTCAAGACAGAGGTATCTATATTTCAAGCGGCAATGCACCGCGGTGCGGCTGATGTAGCAGGACAGCAGAGAAGAAGTTGGGCACAACACATGCGGCCGGGATGATCTGGGTTCGAGGGAAAAAAGAGAAAAAAGAAGAAAAAAGTAGTTGACAAGAGAGTGGAGAGGTAGTATACTAACAAAGCTGTCTC
>DXFS01000088.1 GCA_019114345.1 Candidatus Agathobaculum pullistercoris
CCATAACCATCATGCTCAATTGCCCGCTCTGTCGCCCCATCATGCTTTATCCCTCCCTTATCCCCTATTATAACATAGGAATGACCAGGTGAGGGATTTGTCAACAGGTCCTTTATCTTACCTTATCTGGCTGAAATTGGATGCAGGATCATAGCCCAGCCTGTCGTAAAGTCCTTCGCGCCGCAGTGCACATCAAATAGAAAATTGCAACAAGGTTGAAATTTTTGTAAAAAACAGGAGCACAAGGTGAATCGACGCAAAGCGTCAAGAGAGAGGGGACTTGGGACATGTGCCTCGGATTTTATACAAACGACTCCGAATTGTGCCCGCAGGGCGCGGCTCGGAGTCGCAAATTCGATCGAAAGTGTGGCTCCGATCGAGAGGCTGTCGAAAAACATTGTTTTTCGACAGTCTCAGTTGCAGGGGAGAAATCCATACGGCTTTATAACGCTGCATTATTCAAGAGGTGCAAATTGATGGCCGTCAATGATTTCCGGAAGTGGCCGCGATGGATTAGAGACAGCATACCAGCTGTTGTCAATCACCAGAAACCAAGTATTTTCGCCAGCGCCGAAATAGGAAAAAGCAACATCTTTGCTATTATAGCTGAAATTATATGATTCCCCTCCATACCAGTTTTGTGCTGGCGCTTTAATTGGTGTGTACTGCAGGGTATTTGCCCATGCACGCATGCGGTCCAGTTCCGCGCCGGAAATCAGATACTCGGCTGTCTGCCCTGCGATAATGTGAGTAACAAAGGCTTCCGTCACATTGCTGGGAATCAGACATGGGTTCCCGTATTGCGGATTGTTTCGTTGCGGTTCACCCACCAGAGAAAAACAGGTCACGAGCAAAACTGAAAAGCAGGCAGCTATGGCTGCCCATTTCGTCCAGCGCTTTCTTCTTTTACGGAAAGTTATAGCTTCGTTTATGAATTGCGTGTCGATCGTGCCAAGCGCTTGAGAAAAATGGTATATTGTCATTCCAATCCTCCTTTTTCCTGCAATATGAGTTTCAATTTGCGGCGAAGACGGACCAGCCGGACGGAAACAGTCTTTTCACGGAGGCCGACACGTGCCGCAATCTCAGCATAGGAATCGCAAAACCAGTACCGCCGCAGGAAAATGACACGGTTTTCGATATCCAGCGTTTCCAGAAAAGATTCAATGAGATGCGTTAATTCCTGCACTTGTACCATATCTTCAACCGAATCCGGAGCGGACAGACACGATTCCAGTTCCTGCATCGCAACGGTATAGCGGCAGTCCCGTCTGGCAGCTGTTTCACGGTGATAACGCTTGCAAGCAAGGTTGCGCACAAGTCGGTACAGGTAGGCAGCCAATGGATCCGGCTTTGCAGGCGGGATGGTATTCCACGCGCCCAGATAGGCGTCATTGACGCATTCTTCTGCATCCTGCTGATTGCCCAACAGGCGCATTGCGAACCGGAGCAGACCGTCGCCGTATTTTTGATCCACTTCATGGATGGCCTGTTCGGATCGACTGAAAAACAGTGAAAGGATCCTTTCATCCTGCATCGGCAGCGCCTCCTTTCTTCAGCTGACCATCTCTATCTGTATTCTACAGTTTTTCTTCAGGAAACTACAATGGGGATAAAAAAATTTCCTGGTTCAGCTTCCCCTGGGAAAAACGCCGCGGGATAATGGGTTAAGCCAGGAAATGAAATGCCTGGAAGGGAGCGCTGCGAAAATGGCGCAAAGCAGTTCCTTTGGAGGTTCGTCAATAGATTGGTCTGCAAAATACGTAGGCGGTTAAAGTTACAGTATAGATAAATTTCCCGGATGCGGCTATCATGACATTGACCGGCTGGATTGACTGTGATAACATAAAAACAAACCGATCAGTTTATTTTGGTGGTGCGATATGAAAAGAAGACTGCTTTCCGTCATATTATGTGCAGCGATGTTGTCAACCTCTGCATATGCCGCAAACTGGCCGGACTGGGCGCAAAACGCGAAAGCGTGGGCAGAGCAGAACGGCCTCAGCAGTGCATTCATGGAGGAGCCGGAACAGGCAATGACACGCGGCCAGACAGCGCAGTTGTTCTATGAAGCGGCTGGCCGGCCGGACATTTCCCAGCATGCACCGTTCACGGATGTATCCCCGGCATATGCGGACGCTGCTGCCTGGGCATCGGAACAGGGGCTTGTCAATGGTGTGGGGGATGGAAGGTTCCTGCCGGATGTTTATGTGACCCGCCAGGAGTTTGCTGCCATCCTGTACCGCAGCGCAGGCTCTCCCGTTGTGCAGGGGAAGGAGCTGGACGCTTATCAGGATGAAACAGAAGTTGCCGGCTGGGCATATGACGCAATGTTGTGGTGCAATAAGACCGGGCTGCTTCGCGGCAAGTCTGATGCTGTACTCGCCCCCGCGGATACCATCAGCGTGGCAGAAGCGGCAGCCATTTTTCAGCGTTTCGAGCTGCTTCCGGACAGAGGGCAGTTGGAGGCCGATTTGCAGACAATCGCATCGTACCATCGACCGCTTGGCTCGGAGGGGGAACGGGCAACGGCTGATTATCTGAAAAACCGTTTCGAGGAAATGGGATACCGCGTTTCGCTGCAGGCATACACAGATGACGCAGGACAGAGCGGTTCAAATGTGATCGCTGTAAAAAACGCGGACCGTGATAATGCGGATATTCTGGTCATCTCAGCGCACCACGACAGTGTGCCGACAGCATATGGCGCGAATGACAATGCTTCCGGCGTGACTGCCCTTCTCGCAATCGCGGAGCAGGTGAAAGATGTGCCGACAGATACTGAGATACGTTTTGTCAGCTTTACAGATGAAGAGAACGGAAAGAACGGATCCAGGTATTATGTGTCCACCTTGCAGGAGGAGGAGCGCAGCCGCATTGTCGGCAATATCCAGCTGGATATGCTGGGAGGCCTGGGGGCAGAAGGAATGCAGCTGTTTACCACAGATGGAGAGCCGAACTGGCTTACCAGCCAGCTGCAGAAGCAGGATGCATCGCTGGCGGTCGCAGCAGAAACGGCAAGCGACCATACCTCGTTCCAGCTTGCCGGGATACCGGGTGTGTTGCTGATGCAGCAAGGGCGCGGTTATCTCTATCATACGGCAGCGGATGTTGCCAGCCAGATCGATCTTGCCACACTGGCAGGAAGCGTACAGATAACCGCGGCCACGGTACAGGAGATCATGGGGGATCATACGGATTCCTTTCAATCCACTGCGCACCAGCAGGGTGCCGGCTATACCTATCGGCAGACACGGCAGAACGTGATTTATTTTGGCAGTTCACAGAAGGACACGGAAGCGTATATCGGAGCAAAGGGCACGCTGGTAGACAGCTACAGCATCAGCGGCAATGGCTGGACGGATCAGTACGAGACATACCGGTACGCCATGCGCTGGTTTGACGGAGAAAAGCCAATGGATACGGATTATGTGTACAGGAACGGCTTTTTGGAACGCATTCAGATATATCCGGAAAGCAGCGGCTATACACGCGACCAGGTCCGCTCACTGATTTGCGAGATGTATGGACAGCCGGAATCTTCGGACCTGCAGTCGGAAAACTGGAAAGACGGGATTTACAGCAAGTATATCACGCTGTCAGACACGGATGAAGGATGCTGCGTCACGGTTTCTAATTACACGGAGGGAATTACCAATATCCTGGCTTCCTATCCCGTCTCGGATGGAGTGACGCAGATTGAAAACGCACAGCACGCGCAGGTATGGGACTTTTTGTGCACAATCCTGCCGCCTGCGGCGCGCACAAAAATTTCAGAGTTCAACCTGTTTACGGACGGATACAGCAATGTCCTCGCGTATACTTCGCCGATCCACCTGGAGGATGGCACCACGGACAACACACGTTTTTCCATCAACATCGACTATTATGATGTTTATGATGAAAACGGTATTCCGCGTGACTGGAGCAAACTGACTTATACGATTCTGCATGAGTACGGACATGTCCTGCTGGAAGATGAGACACAGATCGACCTGAGCATCGGCAAAGACACGCACGATCCGGCAGGTTTCATTCCGGGTTCGTTCCGCGCAGAATTTTATGATACCTTCTGGCGGGAAATCGATACCGGTACCGGGGTAAACGATTATGAGCAGCATCCTGACCATTATGTCAGCCGATATGGAGCAAACTACTTCCATGAGGACATTGCGGATACATTCGCAGTGTTTGTGCTGGGAGCAAAGCCGGAAAACAATACCGTTGCGGAGCAGAAACTTCTGTTCTTCTGGGATCATGCAGAGATGGTGACGCTTCGGCAGGAAATCCGTCATAATCTGGGGCTGGAATGATCCAGGGTAACGGTTTGACTTCTGCAGCAGAGACGTACAAAGAAGAAAAGAATTTTCACATCGCTGCAAAACCGCCGCAGCAGGCGGCTGATGCAGGGGAGGAGGTGCCGAAACGGACTGATGGATGGTTTCGGAATCAGAATAAAAGGCGCCCGCATAAGGCCTGGATGCAGCCGGCTGACAGGCTGGGAGATGATATGGGCGGCGGGGATGGATTGATCAGGGGGTGAGGCCGGAACACCGCAAAACAGATGGTTTGCGGATTATCAGAAACCGATGGGCTGATGGCCGGATACGGCAGAATCGCTATACGGATTCCGATGGACAGAGTTGACAGGAAATGTGATTTGATATGGCTAAACACAACATTGCTGCAGTTTTCGTGTTTTGATGCAGCGGAAAGGGTAGGTTTTGAAAATGAAGAAAAAGGGATTGGTTTTCAGTGCTTTTGTGCTGGGTGCATTGTTGCTGATGGGGTGTGCATCTGCCACTGCGGGCAGCGGCGGAAGCGAAGCAGCCGGCATCGAACAGCCGGAAGCGCAGGATCTGGCCATGGTTTGTGCCTTGATCGGCAAGGATGACGCGGATACAGCAGAGCTTCTGGGCGGCGGTGAAGAAAACTGGACGGAGGATGGCGTGACCTTCATCGGCCGAATCTATGACACAGAGCTTTATGGGGAGCCGGTGACTGTTTATACAACCTGCAGCCCGGAGAAGAAGGTCGATTCGGTCTCGATTTGGATTACGGACGGTTCCCAGGCAGTTACGGAAGAGCAGCTTGCGGAGTGGCAGGGATATGTCACGGACGCGACCGGCGCGGAAATGCAGCAAATGCCGGTATCCGCGGAATCCGGAACACAGTCCTGGGAGTGGCAGACAGAGGATCATTTTTACACACTTCGTCTGCTGGAAGATATTTTGACGCTGGGCATCAATCCGGCTGTGGGCGAACTGCAGTAAGTGGCTGACGGAGGAAAATGTGGCGTACGTTGTATCCGTTAAGAAAATAAGAGTACCGTCTCCGGGAGTTGTTTCATGCACACTGCAGTGACATGCCAGGACGGGATATCTCGAAAAGCCGCTACCTGTATACTGCGTGTCAGTTTTGTGTTTAGTAACCCGGCCTCTGCTAAAGCGAATTAAAAAATTTGCAGATAAGAGCGTAACAGTGTATTGACTTGAAGTGCGCTCTAAGGAGTATGATAACAAGCAGAGGGCAGCATAACTGAACGTAGGAGGGAATAAAATGGCAATGAAGAATCCGGTGCCCGGTACAAACGGGGATCAGTATATCCCGTATGCTGCGCGTACAGGAGAGGCTTCCACCGTCTATTTCACGCGTGACCTGTCGGCAGAAGGCCTGCGCCGCATTTTCAGCCGTATCAGCAGCAACCTGACCGGTAAAGTCGGCATCAAGCTGCATACCGGTGAGCCGCACGGGCCGAACATCATTCCGCGGCCGTGGGTGGAGGCGCTGGTAAAAAATGACCTGCCGGGCGCAAATATCGTGGAAACCAATACCTATTACGAAGGTGACCGCTATACGACCGAACAGCACCGCAAGACCCTTGCGGTCAACGGCTGGACGTTTTGCCCGGTGGATATCATGGATGAGGACGGCACGGTCGTGCTCCCGGTCCAGGGCGGTAAATGGTTTGACGGGATGCACATGGGGAAAAATATTGTTAATTATGATTCCCTGTTTGTGCTCACGCATTTTAAAGGGCACGCAATGGGCGGTTTTGGCGGCTCAAACAAGAATATCGGCATCGGCTGCGCGGACGGCCGAGTCGGCAAGGCGGAGATCCATACGGTACCTGGCTCCGACAACATGTGGAGCATTGCACAGGAAGAACTGATGGAGCGTATGACCGAATCCGCCAAGGCGACGGTCGACCACTTCGGCGAGCATATCAGCTTTGTCAATGTCCTGCGCAACATGTCGGTCTCATGCGACTGCGAGGGCGTAGCAGCTGCGCCGGTCGTCACGCCGAATATCGGCATCCTTGCGTCGCGGGACATCCTGGCGATCGATCAGGCGTCGGTTGATCTGGTCTACGCGCTTAAGGAAGAGGATCGCCACGCGCTGGTCGAGCGCATCGAGACCCGCCACGGCCTGCGCCAGCTGACCTATATGAAGGAGCTCGGCATGGGCAACGACCGCTACCACCTGATCGACATTGACAACAACGATGTGGAGATCACTGCGCAGGACGCGGTTAAGGATGTCGTCCCGTTTGAGGGCTGATCAAAACAGAAAAGCGAAGGCAAAAGCCCCGGGATACTCCCGGGGCTTTTGATATACTCTCGTCATTCAAAATAGAACAATTCTTTGAATTTCTCGTCCGGCGCGATGCACAGGACAAGCGCAAGCTTGGCGGTTGGGTTGAACTGCCCGGTTTCAATCGAACTGATGGTATTGCGGGATACGCCAACTGGCTCGGCAAGCTGCGCCTGGGAAAGTTTTTCACGCCGTGCCTCTTTTGGGCGTTTTTCCCAAATCAGCATATCTTCCGTGGCTTACTTTAGAACGCTGATGACGTACGTGGCAAAGAACAGAACTGCACACAGCCCTCCAAGAACGGTGGTCACCAAAAAGGATTTCTTCCCTGTGAAGCGATATTTGGGATAGGCTTCTGCCGCACAAAATGTCCAAAACAATGCGAGCGGCACATGGTTAGGCTGTTCGGTTAGGACGTTAAAGGCCGTTATCGCGACCTCCATCAGGCAGAATGCGGTTATGCCCATTTTGCGGCCGCGGTTCTCTGCGTCGCACGCGCCCTCATCGATCCCTTCTGCGCGGCTTTTTGCCAGTATTTCGTCTCTGTTCATTTGGCATACCTCCCTGTGTAATGCGCCAAGTTTTATTTGCAATATTATTATAACATGCCAAGCGAACTTGTCAAGGCGGTTTGCAAAGTTTTATTGGCGCAACTATAAGTAAGCAGGAAAAGCATGAACTTGCAATCCCATATTGTATCTGCGCCTGGAAACGGTTATAATAGGCACAGAACATATTCTACACAAAAGGAGGAATTATCCTTGCAGCTTACAGAAACCCTGCGGACGCTGTGCGCACTGCCGGCGGTCAGCGGGTTTGAAGAACAGGCGGCGCAGACCGTGGCAGAACTGTTTCGCCCATACTGCGACACGGTCGAAACCGACCGGAACAGCAATGTGCTCGCCTATAAAAAATGCGGCAGAAAGCACGCAAAGACCATCCTGCTGGACGCACATCTCGACCAGATCGGTTTTATCGTCACCGAGGTGCTGGACGGCGGCTTTGTGCGCTTTGCGCCGGTCGGCGGGGTTGACCCGCGCATGCTGCTCGCGGGCGAGGTCACCATTCTCGCGGACGAGCCGCTGTACGGCGTGGTATCCTGCCTGCCGCCGCATCTGCTCAAAGCAGGCGAGCAGGACAAGGCGGTTCCCATCGACCAGATGACGATCGACACCGGATTGACGGACGCAAAGAGCCGCATCAAGATCGGCACGCCGGTCGTATTTGCGCAGCAGCCGGTGAAGCTCGCGGGCGGCCAGTATTGCAGCAAGTGCCTGGATGACCGCGCGGGCGTGGCCGCGATCCTGCTTGCGATGGAAAAGCTCAAAAAGGCGAAAAAGCTGAAATGCGACGTGGCGGTGCTTATCAGCGCGCAGGAGGAGGTCACCGGGCTCGGCGCACAGACCGGGACGTTCGCCGTGCAGCCGGAATATGCGATTGCAGTGGACGTGACGCACGGCAAAACGCCGGACGGCCCCTCGGACGGCACGTTTGAGCTGGGCAGCGGGGTGGCTATCGGCATGGGCCCCAACCTGCACCGCGGGCTGACCAAACGGCTCATCAAAACCGCCAAAGCAAACGACATCGGCTATTCGCTCGAGGTGATGGAGGGCAACACTGGTACGAACGCCTGGACCATGCAGATCGTCGCGCACGGCATTGCGACCGCGCTGCTGTCCATCCCGGAGAAATACATGCATACACCAGTCGAGATCGTGCAGCTGTCCGATGTGGAGGACGTAGCCGACCTGATTGCCGCGTTTATTCGTGACTTTGACGGGGAGGTGGACGCATGACTGAGCTGCTCAAAACGCTGTGTGCCCTGCCCGGCCCCTCGGGCTGTGAGGACGCGGTGCGTGAATTTGTACTCAAAAAGGCAAAGCCCTTTGCGGACGAGATCCGGACCGATGCCATCGGCAATGTGATGGTATTCCGCAAAGGCAAAACTGCGCTTGAGCGCCCGGTCGTGGTATGCGCGCACATGGATGAGGTCGGTGTGATTGTCAAAAAGATCACCGAGGACGGCATGCTCAAATTCGGCTTTGTCGGCGGGGTCGATCCGCGCGTCGTGATCGGCCGCGCGGTGCGCTTCGGGGATGTGACCGGCGTGATCGGCATCAAGGCGGTGCACCTGACGACCGCCGCTGAGCGCCGCACCATGCCAAAAACAAAAGATCTGTATATCGACATCGGCGCAACCAGCCGCGCGGCGGCAGAAGCAAAGGTTTCGCTCGGCAACTATGGCGTATTTGAATCTGCCGTGGTCGAGTTTGGCGACGGCCTGATCAAAGCCAAGGCGATCGACGACCGCGTGGGCTGCGCGGCGCTGCTCACGCTCCTCGAAGAGCAGCCGCCTATCGACACCTGGTTCTGCTTCACTGTGCAGGAGGAGACCGGGCTGCGCGGCGCAGCCAGCATGGCGTATGCGCTTGATCCGGGCTTTGCGCTCGTGCTCGAGGGCACGACCGCGGCTGACCTCGCAGAGGTCACAGACGGCAAGGCGGTTTGCCGCGTGCGCGGCGGTGTGGTGCTGCCGTTCATGGATGGCGCGACCATCTACGATGCGGCGCTGTTTGAGCTGCTGCGTGACGCCTGTGAAAAGCGCGGCATCCCGTGGCAGACCAAAACGAGGATTTCGGGCGGCACGGATGCGGGCCGCATCCACAAGAGCCGGGCAGGCGTGCGCGTATGCGCGGCGGCCGCGCCTGTGCGGTATATCCACTCGCCGTCCTCGGTGGCGGCGGTATCGGACTGCGAAGCGGTGCTGGCGGCAGCACGCGCATTCCTGGAAGAACTCGGAGGAGAGGACGAATGAGCAAGGTTTTTGATTTGTGGAACGAGGTCGGCGGCGCGTTCGGCCCGTCCGGCCGCGAGGACGCGGTGCGCGAGGCGATCGCCGCCATCGCGGGCGAATATATTGACGACATCACGACCGATGCACTCGGCAACTTGATCTGCCGCAAAAAGGGCAGCGGCAAAAAGCTGCTGTTCGCAGCGCATATGGACTCGATCGGCGTGGTGGCGACCTGGATCGACGACAAGGGCTTTATCCGCTTTTCGCAGGTTGGCGGGCTGTTCAAGGGTGATCTCATCAACATTACAGTGCGGTTTGCAAACGGCACGCGCGGCGTGATCTCCTACGAGGAGAAAACGCCCTTCAAGGATCTGACGATGGACAACCTGTTTATCGATATTGGCGCAAAGGATAAGGCAGATGCCGAGCAATATGTGCAGATCGGTGACTTTGCGGTGTTTGAAGCGCCGCGCTTTGAGCAGAACGGCGTGCTCTGCGGTCCGTATCTGGACAACCGCATCGGCTGCGTGACCCTGCTGCTCGCGATGGAGCAGCTTGCGGAAGCCGAGACCGAAAACGACCTGTATTTTGTATTCACCTCGCAGGAAGAGGTCGGCCTGCGCGGCGCGGGTGCGGCGGCCTTTTCGGTTGAGCCGGATATCGCAATCGCGGTCGACGTGACCGACACGGGCGACTTGCCCGAGCGCAAGACCCCGATGGCGGTCGACATGGGCAAGGGTCCGGCGGTCAAGGTGATGGACCGCTCGGTCATCTGCACGCCTGCAGTATGCGCGGCGCTCGAGCAGGCGGGCGCGGACTGCGGCGTGGCCACCCAGCGCGAGATTCTGCAGTTCGGCGGCACAGACACAGCTGCGCTGCAAAAGACGCGTGCCGGTGTGCAGGTGGGCGCGGTCTCTATCCCGACACGCTACATCCACTCGCCGAGCGAGATGTGTGCAGTATCCGACGTGGAGGGAGCGGCGAAGCTGCTTGCCAGGTTTGCCGTGGGACAAAATTGAATGGTTTTATACTTCTTATTTTGTGAAAAATGATGGGTAGACAAGCAGCGCAATTTGCAGTATGATAAAAGCACAGCAAGGGAGCTGAACAGAAGGTTCATCCCTTGCTGTTTCTCTTTCTCCCATTTCTTTTCCGCCCATATCACTTACATACTACTCTTTGTCTGAAGCCGTCTTGCCGTTTGGCAGGGCGGCTTTGGGCATATTACGGGACAGAGATGCACCTTCGGTCGAAAACAGGCTGCGGCACTCTTTCGCCAAATAATGTGCGCCGGCTGTGATAGGATAGGACATGGCGGAGGTGCGGCATGGTTGTTTATCTGGATGTGCTGTTCGGCACAAACGCGCTGATGGATTATATCACCCTGCTTGCGGCGGCACACCTGGGCGGTGTTCGGGTCAAACGGCTGCGGCTCCTGCTCGCTGCGGGGCTGGGCGGCTGCTATGCAGCTGCGGCGGCCGTGCAGCCGTGGCTGGCTGTGCTGCCGGTGCGCTTGCTGGCCGGGCTTGGCGTATGCGCTGCCGCCTTTTGGCGGCAGAACGCATTTGCACGGGTATGTGCGCTGTATTTGATCGTGGCCGCCGCCTTTGCAGGGCTTGCGGCTGTGCTGGGCCGAGCGGCAGAAAGGCAGCTGTTGTACGGTGCGGGATATTACTTCGCCGTGCCGATGCGCGTTCTGCTGCTGGCAGCAGCGGCGGGCTACGCGGTTAGCGGCGTTCTGCTGCGGGGAGACGCACAGCATGGCCCGCTCCGCCGGGAGGTGGAGCAGTTGACCGTACGGTTCGGCTCGGCCGAGCGCACGGTGCGTGTGCTGCACGACACGGGAAACGATCTGGCAGAGCCGGTATCCGGTCGGACAGTCGTCGTGCTGGAGCGGGCAGCGGCACAGGCGCTGCTGGCCGGGCGGGGGATCGTGCTGGACGCCGCGCAGGACCCTGCTGCACAGCTCGCGGCATGGCAGCCCGAAGCGGCGCGGCGCTGCGGGCTGCTGCCCTACCGCGCGGTCGGCACGGAGACGGGGCTTCTGCTATATTTCCGGCCGGACAGCGTGCGCCGCGCAGACGGGAGCGTGCTTGACTGCGTGTGTGCAGTCGGGCCGGAAAAACTGGGACAGGGTGCGTACGAGGGGCTCATCGGTGTTTGAAAGGAAGAGATGCATGATAGTGCAGCGGATCATTGACAGGCTGAAGCGGTTGTTTGCAAAACCGGCGGTATTCTATATTGGCGGCAGTGAGATCCTGCCGCCGCCGCTTTCGGCAGAGGAGGAAACGGCAGCAGTTGCCGCCTGTCAGGCCGGCGACCGGAAAGCGCGCGACACGCTGATCGAGCACAACCTGCGGCTGGTGGTATTTCTGGCGCGTAAGTTTGAATCCAGCGGCGTGGGCACGGAGGATCTGATCTCGATCGGCACGATCGGGCTGATCAAGGCGGTCGGCACCTACCGGAGCGATAAAAACGTCAAGCTTGCGACCTACGCGTCGCGGTGCATTGAGAATGAGATCCTGATGTACCTGCGTAAGATTGCAGGACGGCGCACGGAGGTGTCGCTCGATGAGCCGCTTTCCGCGGATTGGGACGGCAACGAGCTGCTGCTTTCAGATATCCTCGGCACCGAGCCGGACAGCGTGCTGCGTCCGCTCGAGGACGACGTGGACCGCACCCTGCTGCTGCACGCGCTGCGCAGGCTGCCCGAGCGGGAGCGGAAAATCATCTCCATGCGGTTTGGGTTAGGTCTGCCGGAGGCCATGACACAGAAGGAAGTGGCCGACCTGATGGGCATTTCACAAAGCTACATATCGCGCCTGGAAAAACGCATCATCGCACGCATGCGCAAGGACATTCTGAAAAATTATGCATGAACAAAAGCCGGAGGCAGTGCTCCGGCTTTTTCTGACCTGCGCAGAATGCTTGCGGGGCAGGGGGAAATGCGGTACAATAAAGGCGGAATGAAAAAACGGGGGAGTGGTCTGCCATGCAGATAGAGATCAGGGATTACCGGCAGGAGGATGCGGCTGACGCGGCGGCAATCTGGAACGAGGTTGTAGAAGCGGGTGATGCCTTCCCGCAGACCGAGCTGCTGGACGCGCAGAGCGGGCATGCATTTTTTGCGGAGCAGTCCTACACCGGTATTGCATACAGTGCGGAGACGGGAGAGACCGTCGGCCTGTACATCCTGCATCCGAATAACATTGGCCGGTGCGGGCATATCTGCAACGCAAGCTATGCGGTCAAAAGCGGCTTGCGCGGAAAACACATCGGCGAAATGCTGGTGCGCCACTGCATGGAGCAGGCGAAAACACTCGGCTTTGGCATTTTGCAGTTCAACGCAGTGGTCAAAAGCAACCTGCCTGCGCTCCGGCTTTACAAAAAGCTGGGTTTTGTGCAGCTCGGCACGATCCCCGGCGGCTTCCGCATGCCGGACGGCGGATACGCGGATATTATCCCGCACTACATCGTGCTGTAGCCGCAGGGGATAAGCACAAGGCAGGCGAAAAAACGGTCGGAAACCGTCGGCTGGCAAAATTTTTCGTCGGTATATTCGTCCCGTGCGCAGGGGAAAATCCTGATAGTGAGCACTGCAGGTGCAACGGACAGGAGGTTTTTTCATGCAGACCAAAGTGGAGATTTGCGGGGTGAATACATCTGGGCTGCCGGTGCTGTCCGCCAAAAAGACGGACGAGCTGCTGCGCCGCTCGTCAAAGGGGGATAAGCAGGCGCGCGACGAACTGATACAGGGCAATCTGCGCCTGGTGCTGAGCGTGGTGCAGCGATTCCAGGGGCGCGGCGAATCGCCGGACGACCTGTTCCAGGTCGGCTGTATCGGGCTGATGAAGTCGATCGACCATTTCAATACCGAGCTCGGCGTGCGTTTTTCCACCTATGCCGTGCCGATGAACGTGCCATAGGGAAATCCCTCCTGAAATATGAGAAAGACCGCAATACATACCTGAACAAAGGAGAACAAAATGCTGTTTCGCAATATCGATCTGTTGGATGAAAATTTTGAGCTGCAGCGCGGGCAGTACGTCGGCGTAAAGGACGGCGTGATTGGTTATATCGGCGCTGCCGCCCCGGCCGAGGATTACGGTGAAGTCTATGACGGCCGCCATCGTCTGCTGCTGCCCGGCTTTTACAATGTACACAGCCATGCGCCCATGACGTTGCTGCGCGGCTATGCGGAAAACCTGCCGCTGCAGCGCTGGCTGAACGAGAAGGTGTTCCCGTTTGAGGACAAGCTGAGCGATGAGGCCGCATATTACGGCACACAGCTTGCCATTGCGGAGATGCTGGCCTCGGGCACGGTGTCGTTTACCGACATGTATTTTTTCCTTGACGGCATGACAAAGGCCATCCTGGAAAGCGGTATCAAGTGCAACCTGAGCCGCGGCCTGACTGTATTTGACGACAGCGGCTATGAACAAACCGCTGCCTATCAAGACAATCTGCGCCTGCTGGACGAGTGGAACGGGATGAACGGCGGCCGCCTGCTGGCCGATCTGTGCATCCACGGCGAATATACCTCTACGCCGAAGGTGGTGGAGGCGGTCGCGGCGCAGGCCAAGGCGCGCGGTGCGCGCATGCATATCCACCTGTCCGAGACGCAGGCTGAGCATGAGGAATGCAAGCAGCGGCATGGCATGACCCCGGCGGCCTACATGCAGGCGCGCGGCGTGTTTGATGCACCCACGACGGCTGCGCACTGTGTCTGGCTGGAAGGAGAGGATTTCGATATCCTGAAAGACCACGGCGTGACGGTCGCATGCTGTCCGGCGAGCAATCTCAAGCTGGCGTCCGGCTATGCCGATGTACCCAGGATGCTGGAAATGGGCATCAACGTTGCGCTCGGTACGGACGGCGCAGCCTCCAATAACAATCTGAACATTTTGCAGGACCTGTACCTGTTTGCAGTGGCGTACAAGGGCTATTATCATGATTCGACGCTCATTACGCCTGCACAGGCGCTTTATGCCGCGACACGCGCGGGCGCGCTTTCACAGGGGCGCGGGGACTGCGGCCGTTTGGCTGTCGGCTGCCGGGCCGACCTATGCGTAATCAATACGGACACACCGCAGTTTATCCCCATGACCGACGCGGCATGTAATGTGGTTTATGCTGCGCAAGGTGCGGATGTATGCCTGACGATGGTGGACGGCGAGGTGCTCTACCGAGACGGGACATACACGACCATTGATATCGAGAAGGTAAAGGCGGAAGCGCAGCGGCATACAGATGCCATCCTGCGCAGCCTGTGAGGAGGTGCAGACCATGACGACGAAAAGACAGGTGCTCGAATCGGCCGCATATCTGGAAGCAATGCTGCCGTTTGCGCCCGAGATCGGGCTTGTGCTTGGCTCCGGGCTGGGACCGCTCGCCTATGAGCTGGAAGATGCAGTATATATTCCGTATGGGGATATTCCGCATTTTAAAACCTCGACCGCACCCGACCACGCGGGACGGCTGGTATGCGGCACACTGGCGGGCAGGCGGGTGCTGTGCATGCAGGGCCGCCTGCATGGCTACGAGGGCTGGTCACCGGATGAGATTGCGTATCCGGTGTATGTGATGAAGGCGCTCGGCGCTCGTGCACTTGTGCTGACCAACGCCTCGGGGGGGATCAACACCTCGTTTGCAGTAGGAGACTTTATGCTGATCGGGGATCATATCAATATGACCGGTAAAAGCCCGCTGACCGGGCCGAATGATGATGCGCTCGGCACGCGCTTCCCGGATATGACCTTTGCCTATGCGCCGGCTCTGCAGGAGAAGGCGTATGAAGCTGCGCAGGACTGCGGGATCGAACTGCACCGCGGTGTGTACTGCGGTGTGAACGGGCCGCAGTTTGAAACCCCGGCGGAGATCCGCATGTTCCGCACGTTTGGCGCGGACGCGGTCGGCATGTCTACCGTGTTTGAGGTGATTGCCGCTGCGCATTGCAGCCTGCCGGTCATAGGGATTGCGATGATTACCAACATGGCGGCCGGTGTGCTCATGCAGCCGCTTTCAGGCGCAGAGGTCAATGAGATTGCCATACGCCGCGGTGCGGATTTCCGCCGCCTGATCACCTCGCTGGTTGGAAGAATTTAACCGGATTTCCGCTTGTAAAAAAAATGTGAAAAAAGTGTTGACAACTGGCGCGCCCCGCGATATAATATAAAAGCTGTCACGGCTGAGAGATGCTGAACAGCGAATCCGAGGTGTGGCTCAGCTTGGTAGAGCGCTTCGTTCGGGACGAAGAGGCCGCAGGTTCAAATCCTGTCACCTCGACCATAAAACTCCTGTATCAAACGATACAGGAGTTTTTGCATATTCAGGGAATCGTGTTTTCCAACGATAAAAACACCAGGGCGTGCCGAATCAAGTATGCGGCATGCCCTGGTCAGTATTCAGAAGAATTTTATTGCGTGGCATAAAAGCGGCCTGTGCGGGAAGGTTCAGGAGGACGAGCCGATATGCATCGTATCGGCTATATGGAATCGGTTTTCCAATAATTCGTAGATTTTGATGATGCGGCCAAGCAGCAGCGCGGACAAGATGGTACCTATGCCGATCCCATAGAATGGGCTGTGATTGGTCACACAAAGCAGTACGCTGATCAGTACCATGGAAATATCAAAGGCATTTTTTACCGCGGAAAAACGCAGATGAAAAACTTCGGAAATGGTGTTGACAATACCGTCGGTCGGTGTCAGCACCATTTTGCTCTTGATACACAGATAAACACCCAAGGCGGTGAGAAACATGGTCAGCGCGAAGCAGATGGCGCAGAGTACAGGTCTCATGACAAGATCCGGAATAAGAAGGTCGTACAGGTCGGTTAAAACGCCAAATACGATGGAGAGCGGCACCTCAAGAAGGAAAACGATGGTTATTTTCCTTGATAACAAGCACTGCAGCGCAACGAAAAGGAGATAACAGATGATCGATGCCGTGCCGAGCGAAATGCGGTAGATCTCAGAAATCGCATACATTACCGAGCTGAAGGCCGCAACACCAAGGTCGTAGCGGATGTTGAGCACAACGCCCAATGCAATGCAGTTCAAACCGATAATATACCAGACAGACCGCTTGAAAACCGTTTCGTTAAGATTCACTTTTCCATTCCCCTGTTCTGTATTTTGGTGAGGCTGCCGTCTGCCTGGCCGGAAACGCCGAGGTTGTCCAGTGCCTGGGTAATCAGAGAAACAAACTTCTCTTTATCCGCGGCGGTCATGCTGCTCAGCAGCTGATTGCCGGTGTGCGTGCAGTTTTCCCGCATGATATCGAGCAGTTCCAAACCGCGCGGAGTAAGCGATACCTCCCGGTATCGGGCGTCCGACTGCGAAACTCTGGTTTGGAGCAGCCCTTTTGTCACCATGCGTTCAATGACAGCACGCGCTGCCTGATGCGTGACGCCGAGATGCTGCTTCAGATCCACGGCGGATCGGTTGATGCCGGACTGGAAAAAAAGCAGCGTATCGGCTTGATCCGCTGTGATTCCAAGCCCCTTGAGATCCTCATTGCGGTTCCGGATAATCTGGTTGGCCAAATGCAGTATTTTCCTTGCAAGAGTATACTCGACTTCCAAGCTGCAATCATCTGCCTTTCTACGATATACAATGAATTGTATATTACACCAAATGCCTGCATTTGTCAACCGCGCATCTCCGGCAGGGAGGGACATTACAAAGAAAAAAGTGGTCTGGAAACTTCCAGACCACTTTTTGATTGGCCGCAATACCGGCAGCATATCAGAACATCGCAAGGATCTTAGCGATCTCACCGCGGGTGATGTTGCCGAGCGGACGGAGGGTATTGTCTTCATAACCGCTGATGATACCGGCGGAAACACAAATCTGGACCTGATCACGTGCCCAGGAGGGGATCGAGGATGCGTCGCTGTACGAAAGCGATGCAGACGCATAGCCGCGCGGCAGGCAGCGGCCGATCACAGTCATGACCTCGGCGCGCGTCATTTCTGCATTGGGTTCAAAGTAGAGCGATCCGCCGCTGGACGAGCCCTGCATGATGCCTGCCTGCGATACTGCATAGACCGCGCCGCGCGCCCATGATGCAATGTTGTTGTCGTCTGTAAAGTCCATCTCGCCGGTGTATGACGTATCCAGGCCAAGCAGACGCGCAATTGTGACAGCAAACTCTTGGCGGGTCAGGTTGCGGTCCGGGTTGAAATAGCTGCTACCATCACTGCCTGTTTCGCCCTGCATGATGCCGTTTGCATACAGCAGGGAAGCATAGCCGCCGGACCAGTGGTTTGCAGTGTCCGCAAATACGCTTCCGGCGCTGCCGGCAGTGACAGTAGCGGTCACGCGCGTGCGGTTGCCTGCGTCATCCGATACATCGATTGTTACGCAATGCGTTCCGGCTGACAATGCACCGGTGGTCACAGTCATGGTCGATCCGCTCATGGAAGCCGCTCCGGAGACTGACTTTCCGTCCACCTTCACGGAAATATTCTCAGCACGGGCCGGATATTTGCCGTTTTCCATTGTCGCAGTGCCGGTGACCGTAGCAGAAGCGCCTGCACTTACGGTCAGGGCCGTGCTGTTCAGGCTGACTGCCGGGGCATCTGTATTGGTGACGACATGGTCGGCAGAAACCACGATCTGGTCAAGATACAGGGCAGAATTTGCAGCGCCGGTGCCGCTGCGGTTAAAGCGGACGCCGGTCAGGTATACTGCACCATCCGGCACAACCGCAGTCAACTGCCGCCAGCTGTCCGTTGCTGCAGCAGACAGGGACGCAGTCAGATCGTTGCCTTCCGCATCAGCGAATACCGCAGTCAGTGTCACCTGCGTACCCGTGCCGCGTGCCCACAGCGTCAGGTAATTCATATCGGAGACATCGGCCTGCGGCAGCGAAATGGTGGCAGCAGAAACCTGCGTACCGTCATAGGCAGCCTGCAGCGAACCGGTGCCGCGCGCGACCTCGGTATAATCGGTTACATGGGACAGCGTAACGCCTGTGGTCGCAGTGCAGCCGTCTGTACTGCTTTCGAATCCGGCAACGGTCTCTGCATCCTGTGGATCACCCATACCGACATTGACCGAAAGTGATTTGCTGACCGAGCCGTAAGAGCACGTGAGCGTGCCGCTGGCCATGTTCTCGCCAGCTGTGAATACGCCGTTTTCGTCCACAGTGCCGATGCCGTCCGAAATCTGCCAGGTGAATGAGGTGTCAACAGATGCCATCTTTTGGCCAAGGTGGTAGGCAATGCCGTCCAGGTCAATGCTCTCGCCGGGATCAAGGGAGACGGAAGAGATATCCTCTCCGCCGCTTTGCAGCGAGATCGACTGGATATCGCCTGTGATGCATACCTGCATGGAGCCGCTCACCGAGCCGTTCGAAGCGGTGATCGTTGCCGTGCCGGTTGTCATGCCGGCGGTAAAGGTTTGTCCATTTACCGTACCCAAATCGTTCGAGACGGTATAGGTCAGATCTGCCGGGTCGGCAGCCGGTCCATAGGATGCGTCCGCTCCCTTGACTGAGAACCAGGTCGAAGCGCCGGGCATCACATAACGGTAACTCGGCGTGAGGAACGCATAAGTGGTTACGCCGTCCGATGCGACATTGTTGATAAAGAAAATGTAATTAGCGCAGGCGCGCTGCGAGCCGTCCGAAGGGCTGGAAATCAGCGAAGCGGTACTTTCGCCTGGCTTGCGCAGTGCCATGGCGGACGAGCCGCCGCCGTCCAGACAGATTGCGCGGACACAGCCGAGCTCAAGCAGTTCCTGCCCGAGCTGTGCGGCGGTCAGGCCTGCGCTCGAGGACTGGTTGCCGTCGATCTCATAAAGCACGACAGTTCCGTCCGCCTTGACCCCGATCGCACTGCGCGCACGGGTGGAAGAAGCACCGTCAATACCCGAGGTCGTAACGGTGCTGTTATCAATCAGCAGCTTGCCGCCGACCGCATATTCCACATCCGCCCAGTTGCTGTCGCTTGCATAGACGGAAAGCGTCACTTCCTCGCCAACCTGGAAGTCGGTCCAGCTGGCGACATTGGCCCCATCCGACTTGGTCAGCACCATTTGGTTTTCCGCAATGGCAAATGAACTGTTTCCGGTCCCCTTGCTGACGACACGCAGCTGGACAGATCCGTTTACCGTGACAGGTGTGCTGTCCACACGTTCGAGGACAATGTACGTGCCGTTTGCAGAAAAATGCGTCGCATCGTCGTAGTTATAGTCAAGCAGGTATGCTCCCGCCGTGGTACGTGTCTTGTTGAAATACGAGACGGAAACCGTGCCGCTTGTGCCGGAAACAGACATACTCATGGTCGGGCGGCCCATGACAGCCGTGCCGTCTGCTTTGAAGCCGACCGCGTACTGCCACGCATCGGACGAGATCAGCTCGCCTTCGTCAATGACAAGGCCGATCGGGATTCCGCTTGACATGACGAAAAAGTCAGCGTTCGTGCCACCGATGACACGCATGCCCTGGCTTTCCAGGTAATTGACCGCATTTGTGATGGTTGCCTGGCTGCCGTACAGCTGCTCGTCCGCGTACACCATGATCGGCGTGACGCCGGTGTTCGGCTGATAGCTCAGAATATTGGCCGTTTGGTTGCCGGCGCTGTTCTTGCCTTCCGTACGGGTGTAGGTCAGGCCCTCGCCAACCGGATAAGAATAAGTAAAAGCGTTGGTGAACGCCGCACCGGCAGCCGCAGTCAGAAGCTGCACAGCTGCGAGCGAGGCCGCCAGCAGGCGGCAGGAAAGTTTTGCGAGATGTTTCATGATCCTCCTCGTTTCTGAAATCAGTGGAAACCCTTTGCTGTGCCGCGCCCCCACTCCGCGCGCAGCGCACGCCCCGCGTGCCTCTATCCCGCCCGCAGGGCCAATTTAACTGGATGGACGCGGCATTGCCGCGTCCATCCATCAAAAGTCAGGACATGCGCCTGGCTTTTGATACAAGGAAGCCATTTTGTGTGCCGCAGAGCGGCGCGCAAAATGGCGCTTGGGATTTGTCCGCGCCTTGCGCGGCACATCCCCCTCGTTCCAAACTGTATGTTTGGAACGAAATCTTTTTTATATGCTCTTCACAACTTTCTCCAGCACCTCGGAGATCTTCGGGCTGCGCACCGAAACATCGGAAACCCGATGATAGATCGCTTTGCGCGCATTATACAGCCGGCGCGTTTCCGCCTGTTTGTCGGGTTTATCCAGCAGCGGGCGGGTGTTGGAATAGGAGAGATTTTTCAGGATGCGGTAATACGGCGTATCCAGATGGATGAGCAGGCCGGTCTCGCGTACCGCTTCCACGTTTTCCGGACGCAGCACCGCGCCGCCGCCGAGCGACAGCACGATGCCGTTGCGCTGGGACAGCTCCTTGATGTAGGCAGTCTCTCGGTCGCGGAAGTAGGCTTCGCCCTCGTCGGCAAAGATATCCGAGATCTTTTTGCTCTCCTGCGCCTCCAGATACTGGTCGGCATCGACAAAGTCCAGGCCAGTCAGACGGGCAAGCTTGCGGCCGATGGTGGTCTTGCCGCTGCCCATGAAGCCGCACAGCACAATGTTGCGCTTGCCGTGCTTTTCGTGCAGGCGCTTGACCGCCATTTTGCCGTAGGTGCGGCGCAGGATGGTTTCGCATGCCTGCGGCTCGAACTGCACGTCCGACCAGATGGTCTGCGCATGCGCCGCCTGCATGACGAGCATATACAGGCCGTCACGTGTTTTGGTCTTTTTGTGGTTTGCCAGCTTCATGGTGGCGGTCACCGGCGGGTTGTAGATCGCATCAAACACATATTCGGTCTTGTGCGGCAGATAATGCAGGGGGGAGGCATTCTCCTTTGGAAACATGCCGACCGGGGTGGAGTTTAACACGATCTGGATATCGCGCGGGATGTGCTTGCGGCTGAAAACCGCCACATGCGCACCGGGAACAGCCGCGCAAAGCTGCTTTTGTAGCGCCGCGGCCTTTTCCAGATTGCGGCCGGTGATGGTCACATATGCGCCCTGCGTGACGCAGTGGTACGCCATAACAGACGCCGCGCCGCCATAGCCCAGTAAAAGCACCTTTTTGCCGCGCAGGGTCACGCCGTCCCGCGTCAGGGACTCAGCAAAGCCAAGGATATCCGTGTTGTAGCCGATCGCCCTGCCGTCGCGGAAGGCCACGGTGTTGACCGAATGCAGGTCGCGTGCGGCGGTATCGACCTCGTCCAGCAGGGGGATGACCGCTTTTTTATGCGGAATGGTGCAGTTGATGCCGCGCAGCTTGCGCTTTGCCAGCTGGAAAGCCTCCTCCAGCTCCTCTGGCGGCACAGCGATGCCGATGTAATTCGCATCCTGCCCGGAGACCTCGAACAGCTGCGCATGCAGTTCGGGGCTCATCGTGTGGCCGAGCGGCCAGCCGATCAGTGCATAGGTCGGCTTCTGCGGCTCGAACACACGGAACTCCTCCATGGTAAGCAGCATGTCCTCAGCCTCCCAACTGTTCGAGCGTATGGAAGAAGCCGGGATAGGAGATCGCAACAATATCGGGATCGTCAATGCGGCTTGTACCCTCCGCCGCGAGCGCGAGCACGGCAAGGCTCATGGCGATGCGGTGGTCCTTGTAAGTCTCAAAGGATGCGCCGTGCGGTTTTTTGCCGCCGCGGATGATCATGCCGTCCTCGGTCTCCTCGACGTTGACGCCCGCGCGGGTCAGCTCATTGACCATCGCTGCGATGCGGTTGGACTCCTTGACCTTGAGCTCCTGCGCGTCGCGGATAATGGTTTCGCCCTCCGCGAAGGCAGCTGCAACCGCGATGACCGGCAGCTCGTCGATCAGGCGGGGGATGATCGACCCGCCGATCTCGACGCCGCGCAGTGCACTGTATTTGACGGTCAGATCGCACACCGGTTCCGCGTTGTCGCGGAAATTCGAGATGGAAATATCTGCACCCATGTCGCGCAGCACGTCCAGAATACCCGTGCGCGTCGGGTTGACGCCGACATTTTTGATGGTCAGCTCGCTGCCTGGGACGATCGCGCCCGCGACCAGGAAAAACGCTGCGGACGAGATATCGCCGGGCACCTCGATGTCCACCGCGCGCAGGTCTTCCGGCGGATCAAGCGTGATGGTGTTGCCTTCCGTGTCGATCTCTACGCCCAGCGCGCGGAACATGCGCTCGGTGTGGTCGCGTGACGGCGCAGGCTCGATGACCGTGGTCTGCCCCTCAGCGTACAGGCCCGCAAGCAGGATCGCGCTCTTGAGCTGCGCGGATGCGACCGGCAGACGGTATTCAATGCCGTACAGCTCGCTGGGATACAGGGTGAGCGGGCAGTAGTTGTCGTTTTTGCCCTCAATGGAAGCGCCCATCTCGCGCAGCGGCTTGATGACACGGCCCATCGGGCGTTTCTGGATGGAAGCATCGCCGTTGAGGGTCGCGGTGAACGGCTGGCCGGCCAGGATGCCGCACAGCAGGCGGGTGGTGGTGCCAGAGTTGCCGGTATACAGCTCCTCCTCCGGCGCGCACAGGCCGTGCAGGCCGACACCCTCGACGATGACCTCCTTGTCCGTGATCTCGATCTCCACGCCCATCTTGCGGAAGCAGTCGATGGTGGACAGGCAGTCTTCGCCCATCAGAAAGCCGGTAATGTGTGTTGTGCCGCTGGCCAGCGCGCCCAGCATGACCGCGCGGTGCGAAATGGATTTGTCGCCCGGCACGGTCAGTTCACCGCGCAGCGGGCCGCAGGGTTGGATTTGCATTTGTTTTACTCCTCCGTCGCATCGGAAACCTGATAGCTGCCGATGACTTTGATGTAGGGAAGCTCCTCATGGAGCTGATACAGCAGCGACTGCACCGCATGGTCGCCCATGTTGCCGGTGAAGTCGATATAGAACACATAGCACCACGGGCTGTCCTTCAGCGGGCGGGAATAGATGCTGGTCATGTCGATGCCGTAGTGCGCAAAGGTATCCAGCACGGTATTGAGTGAGCCCGCCACATTCGGGATGTGGAACGCGATCTCAATGCGGTTGTCTGTAGGTTGGGTGGTCAGTGTGCGGCTGACCGCGATGAAGCGGGTCTCGTTGTGCTTCATATCGTTGATGCCCTCGGCGAGCACGGTCAGCCCGTACCGCTCTGCCGCCTCGCGCGAACAGATCGCCGCAAGGTGGATATCGCCCTTTTTCTGTACATTCTGCGCCGCGATCGCGGTGTTGGCAACCTCGATCGCTTCCAGGTCATGCTCGGAAATGAACGCATGGCACTGTGGCAGGGCGTGCGGGTGCGAGCAGACGCTTTTGATGTCGGAAAGCTGCGCACCCGGCACGGCGGCCAGACAGTGCGAGATCTTCTTGATATACGAGCGGTTGATACACAGGTCGTATTCGAGCAGCAGGTCATAGACCTCGCTGACCGTACCTGCGGTCGTGTTTTCGACCGGGACGACACCGATATCCGCAATGCCGTCGCGTACAGACTGGAACACCTGCTCCCACGTCGGAACGTTGCGCGGTTCACACTGCGGGAACAGGGCGCGCGCCGCCAGCTCCTGATACGCGCCCGGCACACCTTGATAGAAGACGGTTTTCGGGTCGAGCGCCGTCTTGGCGGGATGGAAGGGGAAGCGTCCCGGCTTCTGCCGCAGCAGCTCGCTGTATTGGTATTCGCGGCTCGCGCGGATCATGCTCTGCAGCAGCGCCGCGTATTTGAGCCGCAGTTCGTCGCTCATGCCTGCGGTGCGCTTTTGGAGGATCTCTGTCTCGCGGTCGGGCTTGTAGATTTTGTCGTCCGTTTCAGCCTTGGTCTGCGCGACCTCGAGCGCAAGCGACATCCGCTTGAGAAACAGCGCGCGGATCTGCTCGTCGACATCGTTGATGTCCTGCCGGATCGCAGGCAACTCACGCATAGCCGTTTGCCTCCCTCAGTAAGTCTGCAAGCGCGATGGCGCAGGCCGCCTCGACGACCGGCGCGGCGCGCGTGACAATGCATGGGTCGTGCCGCCCGTGGATGGACAGCGGCTCAACCTTGCCGGTCTGGATGTTCAGCGTCTGCTGTACGGACGAGATGGACGGGGTCGGCTTGATGCACACCCGGAACACGAGCGGCATGCCGTTTGTGATGCCGCCGTTGATGCCGCCGTTGTTGTTGGTCTCGGTCTTAACCGTGCCGCCGTCCTGATAAAACGTGTCGTTCGCGTGAGAACCGCGCAGCGCGGCAAAGGCAAAACCTGCGCCGAACTCCACGCCCTTGACCGCTGGCACGCCGAACAGCAGGGAGGACAGGCGGCCTTCTACCGTGTCCAGCATCGGGCTGCCGATACCCGCAGGCAGGCCGATGGCCGCGCATTCGATTACGCCGCCGACCGAATCCTGCGCCTCGCGCGCCTCTTCAATCGCGGCGAGCATCGCGTCCAGCGCGCGCGGGTTATTAACCGGGTAGTCCGCATCCCGCAGCGCTTCCAGCTGCCCCGGCTGGATATCCACATCGTCAAACGGCATGTCCTGGATCTGTGCAATGGACTGGATGTGCGAGCCGACCAGCACGCCCTGCTCTTTGAGCCAAAGCTTGCACATCGCCCCCGCAAACACGAGCGGCGCGGTCAGCCGGCCGGAAAAATGGCCGCCGCCGCGCGGATCGTTGCAGGATTTATAGCGCACCATGCCGGTGTAGTCCGCGTGGCCCGGACGTGGCTGTGCAGCAAGCTCGGCGTAGTCGCCTGAGCGCTGGTTTAAGTTCTGGATGAGCGCACAGATGGGCGTGCCAGTGGTTTTGCCGTTATAAATACCCGACTGGATCACCGGCAGGTCGGCTTCCTTGCGCTGGGTGGACTGCTTGTTGCGGCCCGGCGCGCGGCGCTCCATCTCGCGCAGCACAAAAGCTTCGTCATAATCGACGCCGGACGGGAACCCGTCGATGACTACACCGATGCCCGCGCCATGCGACTCGCCGAAAACCGATATTTTGATGGCGTTTCCCCAAGTGGAACCCATTGGGCATTGCCTCCTTACAGTTTCAGAATGTATTCATGCAGTTTTTCCGCCTCGATCGGCGTGATCTCGGCGCGGCCCGGCTCGCGGACCAGAATGAAATTGACCGTCGCGCCGAACTTTTTCTTGTCCGACAGCAGGGCGTTAAAGACCGCCGCGCGGTCGTAGGTGAGTCCGGTCGGCAGGCCGATGTGCTGTAAAAGCGACACGAGCGGCGTGGTCAGGTCATCATTTCCAAGCAAAGCAGAAAGCCGCATCGCGGCCACCATGCCGATCGCGACCGCCTGCCCGTGGGTCAGATCAGTATAGTTCCCGAGCTTTTCCGCTGCATGCCCGATCGTGTGGCCGAAATTCAGAATCATGCGCAGGCCGGTGTCGTGCTCGTCGATTGCG
>DXFS01000089.1 GCA_019114345.1 Candidatus Agathobaculum pullistercoris
CCCGACGATCGCCGTCACGCCGCCGAGGAACTTGATCTCGGTCTTGTCCGGGAATGATTTAAAGCCCTGTAAGATCAGGCTCTTGAGAACCATGTAACACCTCTAACGTATATATGGTTTTATTTTACCACCCCCGGCCCTGCTTTTCAATCCGCAAACCCAGATTTTACAGCCTGTCCACAAATCCTGCCCGCCGTGCTATAATGGATGCAGCAAACTGCATGTGTCAGGAGGAAAGCAAGATGGAACAGCGCGAAATGATTATCCGGCAATGGTTTGATATGTGGCTGCGGGCCGAGGACAGCGGCATCCTGGACATTTTTGCGCCGGGCTGCGTATACACGGAAAGCTGGGGGCCGGAATACCACGGCGCCGCGCAGGTCAAGCACTGGTTTGACGAATGGAACACGCGCGGCCGCGTGCTCGTCTGGGACATCCGGCAGTTTTTCCATCAGGGCAATCAGACTGCGGTCGAGTGGTATTTCAAAAACCGGATGCAGGACGGCCGGGTGGAGGAATTCGACGGCATTTCGCTTATCCGCTGGACAGCGGACGGCAAAATCGCCTCGCTCAAGGAGTTTGGCTGCAATAAAAACACCTATGACCCGTATGCGGACGGCCCCGCGCCCCGCTTCCGGGACGAAAAAATAAGCTGGTTCTGATTTGCCGCATAAAAATCCCTCGAGACATGTCCCGAGGGATTTTTTCTTTATTCAACGCCCATCGCCTTGAGCGCCTGCTTGGCCGCCATCTGCTCGGCTTCCTTTTTGCTCCGGCCGGTGCCGGACGCAAACACGTTGGAGTTGAGCAGCAGCTCCATGGTAAACCGCTTGTCGTGATCCGGTCCGGACTGGCCAGCGAGCCGGTACTCGAGCGTTTCCTGCTTGTTTTTCTGCACGATCTCCTGCAGCATGGTCTTGTAGTCCTTGAACGCGCCGCCCGCAATCGCAACGTCCACCTTGTGCGGGATAAACCGCAGCACGAATGCGCGCGCGGGCTCGATGCCGCCGTCCAGATAGATTGCGCCGAGCAGCGCCTCGGTCGCGTCCGCAAGAATGGACGGGCGTTCGCGCCCGCCGCCGGTCTCCTCGCCGTGGCCGAGCCGGATCTCCTGCGGGATACCGAGTTCCCTCGCGATCTCGCACAGCGCGCCCTCGCACACCACCGCCGCGCGCAGCTTGGTCAGGTCGCCCTCGGGCAGCTCGGGATAGTGTGTGAACAGGTAATCCGCCGTGACAAAGCCCAGTACGGAATCGCCAAGGAACTCCAGCCGCTCGTTGTGGTGCAGGTGATTGCCTCGGTGCTCGTTGGCATAGGACGAGTGGGTCATCGCGGTCTGGTACAGCGTCTTGTCCTTGAACTGATAGTCGATGTTCAGCATGTGTGTTTCACCTCCTCCACCGCGCTTTCCAGCGCGGCTTTCCGGCAGCATTGCGTCTTATTCCGCAATGGTCATGTACTGTATGTTCTCCGAAACCGCCTGGATCATACCCGATTTCGTGTAGGCGATCGCCTGCCGCACCGCGTTCATCACTGCAATTTCGTTCGACGAGCCGTGCGCCTTGATGACCGGCTTTGCAATGCCGAGGAAGGGCGCGCCGCCGATCTTGTCCTGGTTGAACAGGTCGCGGAACTCATCCATGCCCTTTTTGCACGCGAGATAGCTCAGCTTGGTCGCCGTATTGCGCATGAATACGTCCTTGATCGCGCCCGCCATGAACTTGGCAACGCCCTCAATGGTCTTGAGCATCACGTTGCCCGAGTACCCATCGCACACCGCGATGTCGCACGCGCCGAGCGGTACCATGCTGCCCTCGACGTTGCCGACAAAGTTGAGCCGGCCCTCGTCACCCGCTTTTTTGAGCAGCGCGTAAGCTTCTTTACGCAGCGGGTCGCCCTTGGTGTCCTCGGTGCCGTTGTTGACCAGACCCACGCGCGGGTTTTTGATGCCGTTGATCTTTTCCGCATACAGCGAGCCGAGGAAGGCAAACTGCAGCAGCATCTCGGCCGTGCACTCGGTGTTCGCGCCCGCGTCGCACAGCATGACCTGACCGCCCTTACAGGGCATGACGGGCGCGAGCGCGCCGCGGCGGATGCCCTTGATGCGGCCGCCGTACAGCGTCGCGCCGGTGAGCAGCGCGCCCGTGTTGCCCGCGGACACGAGCGCATCGCCCTCGCCCGATTTGAGCAGTTTGAACGCCACCGCCATAGAGGAGTCCGGCTTATGGCGCAGCACGGTCGCAGGGTCGTCGTGCATGTCCACCAGATCGGACGCAGGCATGATGGTCACACCCGGGGTGTGCTCCATGCCCTTATCCTTAAGGACCGCCGCGACCTTGTCCGGGTCGCCGACGAGCAGCACTTCCTCGCCGTATTCCTTCGCCGCGAGCGCGCCGCCCCAGGCTGCAGACTCCGGTGCGTTGTCGCCGCCCATTGCGTCCACAATGATCTTCATATCAAAGCTCCCCTTTCAGACTGTCGATCTTTTCGAGCGCCCGCTCGGAAATCTTCATATTCTTCTCCCGCTTGCCCTTGATCTTATAGCCCAGCGGGTCGATGATGCCGAAATTGATGTTCATGGGCTGGAATTTCGTAACCGTGTGGTCGGAGATGTAGCAAGCCAGCGCGCCGGTCGCGGTCTGCCGGTCGACTGCAGGCACGGGCTTGCCCAGCACTTCGAGCGCGGTTGCAACGCCCGCCACCCAGCCGGAGGCGGTGGATTCGACATAGCCCTCCACGCCGGTCATCTGGCCCGCAAAGCGGATGCGCGGGTCGCTCTTCAGCGCATAGGTCGCATCCAGCAGGCGCGGCGAATCCAGGAACGTATTGCGGTGCATCACGCCATAGCGCACAAACTCGGCGTTTTTCAGCGCCGGGATCATGGAAAACACGCGCTTCTGCTCGCCCCACTTGAGGTGCGTCTGGCAGCCGACCAGATTGTACAGCGTGCCCTGCGCGTTGTCGCGGCGCAGCTGCAAAACCGCATACGGGTCCTTGCCCGTCTTGGGGTCGGGCAGGCCGATGGGCTTTAAGATGCCAAACCGCATGGTATCGTATCCGCGGCGGGCGTTGACCTCGATCGGCATGCAGCCCTCGAACACCTTGGAATCCTCAAACCCATGTACGGGCGCCTCCTCAGCGGTGGTCAGGGCGTTCCAGAACGCGTCGTACTCTTCCTTGGTGAACGGGCAGTTGATGTAGTCCGCCGTGCCCTTGCCGTAGCGCGAGGCGATATAGGCGGAGTCCATGTCGATGCTCTCTGCGGTCACGATGGGCGCAGCCGCGTCAAAAAAGTGCAGGAACTCGCCGCCCACCTTGCGGTGGATCGCGTCGAACAGCGCATCCGAGGTCAGCGGGCCGGACGCTATAACCACCTTCCCCTCCGGGATCCCGGTCACCTCTCCATAGACCACCTCGATGTTCAGATGGGACTTGATCTTTTCGGTCACCGCGCGCGCAAACGCCTCGCGGTCGACCGCAAGCGCGCCGCCCGCCTCGACGCGGTTTGCGTCCGCACAGGCGAGGATCAGGCTGTCCAGACGACGCAGTTCCTCTTTGAGCAGTCCCGCGGCGTTGGTCAGCTCGTCCGAGCGCAGCGAATTCGAGCAGACCAGCTCAGCGAAGTCGTCCGAGTGGTGCGCCGGGCTGTGCTGTGCGGGCTTCATCTCGTGCAGGCGCACCTTAACGCCGCGCTGCGCAAGCTGCCACGCAGCCTCGCAGCCCGCAAGGCCCGCGCCGACTACCGTTACCGTATCAACCATTGGCGGCCTCCTTTGCTGCAGCCTTTTTCGCCTTCTCTGCCGCCTTTTCCTCTTCATATTTCGCCAGCGCCTTGGCGTACTGCGCCTGCTGGGTCTTAGTCAGCGCCTGCACGTCCTCTTCTTTGAGCTTTTTGAAGCGGTTCGTGGTCTTGGTCATCCACGGCACCTGCTTTTTCGCAGTTGTCTTTTTGGCAGTCGTGGTCTTTTTCGCCGCGGTGTCCTTGGACGCGGACGCCTTTTTCGTCACCTTCTTGGGCTTCTCCTCGCCCTCTCCGGCGGCTTCCGCCGCAGCCTTGGCCGCCGCGCGCTCGGCCGCCTTTGCGGCGCGCGCCTCACGGCGCAGGCGGTTCTTCTCCGCCTCCTCGGGCGGCAGGCCCTCCTTGACCAATTCCTTGTAGCCGCAGCCCTCGCGCAGGCACACGTCCGTGACCTCCTTGGAGTCGCGGTCGGTGTGGCGGAACAGCGAGGAGTCGCATTCCGGGCACTTGGTTTTGAGCGGCTTATCCCAGGTCATGAACTGACAGGTGGGGTATTTATCGCAGCTGTAATATACATAGCCGCGCGCGGATTTCTTCTTGACCACCTTCGCGCCGCACACCGGGCAGGCCGCGCCGGTGTCCTCGGTGATCGGCTTGGTGTTGGTGCACTCCGGGAAACCCGGGCAGGCGAGGAACTTGCCGAACCGGCCGGACTTGATGACCATATTGCGGCCGCACTTCTCGCAGATCACGTCCGTGACCTCATCCTTGATCTTGATACGCTTGCCCTCGAGGTCGATCTCCGCCTGCTTCAGCGCGTCCTCAAAACCGTCATAGAAGTTGTGCAGCAGCTGGATATAGTCCAGCTTGCCCGCCTCGACCTCGTCGAGCTGCTCCTCCATGTTGGCGGTGAACTCGTAGTCCGCGACCGACTTGAACTCATCAACCAGCAGGCCGGTCACGCCCTCGCCGAGCGGCGTGGGGCGCAGCGCCTTGTTTTCCTTGGTCACATAGTCGCGGTCGAGGATGGTCGAGATGGTCGGCGCATAGGTGGACGGACGGCCGATGCCGCGCTCCTCCATCGCGCGGATGAGCGACGCCTCGGTATAGCGCGCGGGCGGCTGGGTGAAGTGCTGCGCCGGGTCGAGCTTCTCGACCGAGAGCGTATCGCCCTTGTCAAAGCGCGGCAGCGGCTTGCCCGCCTCGCCCTTCTTCTCGTCGTCCGTGCCCTCCTCGTAGACCGCGGTAAAGCCCGGGAAGGCCACCGTGTGGCCGGAGGCGCGGAACACCTGTCCCTCGCACACGATGTCCGCCGAGACCGTGTCCAAAATCGCGTCCGCCATCTGACATGCGACAAAGCGCGACCAGATCAGCTTATACAGCTTGTACTGGTCAGGGGTAAGGTGCTGACGGATCTCGTCCGGCAGCAGCTTAACGTCGGACGGACGGATGGCTTCGTGCGCGTCCTGCGCGTTTCCCTTGGTTCTGAATACGCGCGGCTTGCCGGGATAGAACTCGTCGCCGTAACGCCCGCGGATAAAACCCGCGGCGGCGGCGGTCGCCTCATCCGCCAGACGGAGCGAGTCGGTACGCATATAGGTGATCAGACCGGTCAGGCCGTACTCACCCAGTTCGATGCCTTCATACAACTCCTGCGCAATGCTCATCGTGCGGCGTGGGGTCATGTTGAGCTTGCGGCTGGCCTCCTGCTGCAGGGTCGAGGTGATGAACGGCGGCGCAGGGCTGCGCTTTTTCTTGCCGCGCTTGATCTCGCCCACGACAAACGGGCGGCCTTTCACCGTGTCCACCACGGCCTGCGCCTGTTCCTCGTTTTTCAGCTCGACCTTGCCGGTCTGGTCTCCGTAATAGCGGGCGGTGAACTGGCCGCCGTCCGCGGTCTGCAGCAACGCCTCGATCGTCCAGTATTCTTCGGGTACGAACGCGCGGATCTCGTTTTCCCGGTCCACAACCAGACGGGTCGCGACGCTCTGCACGCGGCCCGCGGACAGGCCGCGCTTGACCTTGCGCCACAGGAAGGGCGACAGCTCGTAGCCTACAATGCGGTCGAGGATGCGGCGCGCCTGCTGTGCGTTGACCAGATCGATGTCAATATCTCTCGGATGCTCGATCCCGTATTTGACCGCAGGTTTCGTGATCTCGTTAAACGTCACGCGCTTGGAATCCTTGTCTTTGAGCTTGAACAGCTCTTTGATATGCCATGAAATGGCTTCACCCTCGCGGTCCGGGTCGGTTGCGAGATAAACGAAATCGCTTTTGCGGATCTCGCTGCGGATCTCTTTGATGATTTTATCTTTTCCCTCGATCGGCACATATTCCGGCTTGAAATCGTGCTCGATATCGACGCTCATTTTCTTTCTCGGCAGATCGCGCAGATGGCCCATCGAGGCCTTGACCACATAATCCGGCCCGAGATACTTGCCGATGGTCTTGGCCTTGGCAGGCGACTCCACGATAACTAATTTTGACATAGAAACCTCCAAAGCTTCGATTGCAAACTATGTTTGCAATCGAGTTCTGATTCTCAGGCAGCACCGCTGCCTGAGAATGCCGGCCGGAACCCGCGCCGCAGGCACGGCTTCCCGCCGGATGGTTTTGCAAAACCGGGCAAAGCTCGGTTTTGCAAGGCCGCTCACAGAGCGGCTATTTCGTGCGCGCCTGACGGCGCGGATAGTGGTTTATTGTGCGGTTTAGGGTGGGCTTATTTCCGTCCCATCACCAGTCTGCCCTTTTCGCGGCGCAGGATACCGTCCATCTCGAGCATGGTGACCAGGCTCATCACGCGCGGCGCGGGCAGGCCGCAGCGTTCGATCAGCTCTTCGACCGTGTCCGTGCCCTGCATCACGAGCTCTGCGATGCGGCGCTCGTCCTCGCGCAGGCCGTCCGGCAGCGTGGATGCCTTTCCCTCCGACGGTGCAGATGCCTTTTCTTCCGCCTGCCTGCGGCGCTTTTCCACCTGATCCTCGCGCCGACGGATATCCTCCCATGCGCTTTTTGCACCCGGGACCGGGTGCTCGCCTGTCTGCCGCGCAAAGGCCTGCTGCACGCGATGTTCCGCAGGACGCACCCGAAGCAGGCCGCTGTACGCCCGCACCAGTGCCTCCGGGCTGCGCAGCAGCGCGGCTTCGCCCTTTTCGATCAGCTCATTGCACGCCTTGGACTGCGGCGCGTCCAGCGCGCCGGGTACCGCATACACATCGCGCCCCTGATCGAGCGCGTGCCGCGCGGTAATGAGCGCACCCGACCGGTAGCCGCCCGCCTCGACAATCACCGCCGCGACCGAAAGGCCGCTGATGATACGGTTGCGGGCATGGTAATGCGTGCCCTTCGGCTCGGTGCCGGGCGGATATTCGCTGACGATCGCGCCGGATAGCATGATATCGCCCATCAGGCTGCGGTGCTGCGGCGGATAACATACGTCCGCGCCGCCGGCGAGCACGGCAACCGTCAAACCGCCCGCGCGCAATGCGCCGCGGTGTGCGGCCCCATCGTTGCCGAGCGCCATGCCGCTGACCGTGACAAAGCCCGCGCGGGCCAGCGCAGCGCCGATGCTCTCCGCCGTGCTCAGTCCATAGGCAGTCGCTTCGCGCGTGCCGACCACGGCAATGCCCGGCAGCACATCAAAATCCGGCCAGCGTCCGCGCACATACAGTGTCAGCGGCGGGTCGGCAATAGCGCGCAGCCGGTCCGGATACGCATCGTCGCCGGGCGTGATGATGCAGATATCCTTTTTGGCGCACTGCTCGATGATGCGCTCGGCTTCGCCGGTGTCCTTATCGCACAGCGCGTCCACCTGCACCTTGCGCAGGCCGCAGGGCGATTTGGCCAGCGCTTCCCGGTCCGCGGCGTACACCGCCTCGGGTGAGCCGAATGCGCGCAGCAGTTCCGCCGCCATACGCGGCCCGACCTGCTGCCGCTGGGAAAGCCATACGTAACTCAGATGTGACGGCATGCCGCCCGCCTCCTTATTTTGTCATTTCGTAGATCACAATCGCCGCGGCTACGCCCGCGTTGAGCGATTCTGCGCGACCCTTCATCGGGATGATCACCCGCTGGTCGGACTGCTCGATCGCCGCGGACGACACGCCGCGCCCCTCGCTGCCGATGATGACCGCCGCGCGGCCGAGCTGTACGGCGGACAGCGGCACGCTGTCCGCGTGCAGCGCAGTTGCATAAACCGGCAGGCCTGCCCGCCGCAGGCGTGCAATCGCCGTCTCCAGCGGCAGCGTCACGCACGGCAGGCGGAACACCGCCCCCATGGTCGACCGCACCACCTTGGGCGAAAACGGGTCGGCGCAGCCCTCGCACAACACCACAGCGCCGAGCGCGAACGCCTCGGCGGTGCGCAGGATCGTGCCAAGGTTGCCCGGGTCCTGCAAGCCGTCCAGCAGCAGCACCTGATTTTTCCCGTCCAGCGCGTCCGCGCCCCACTGCGGCTGTACGCAGGAAAAGATCACCCCCTGCGGGGTCTCTACACCGCTTGCCGTACAGAACAGCGCATCCGGGGCGCTGTACAGCGCTGTGCCGGACTGCTCAAGCTGCGCCAGAAGGCCGGCGGGAAGGCAGTCCTCCCGCCCCTCGCGCACGAGCAACGTCTGGATCTGTGCGCCTGAGGCGACCGCCTCCTGCAGCATTTTTTCTCCCTCACACAGCATCTCGCCCGTGCTGCGGCGGTATTTGCGCTCGCGCCCCAGCCGCGCCAGATGCCGCAGGGCGGCGTTCTGACGGCTCTGTATCCGGATCAATCGCTCTCCCCCCTGTCTGTTGGTATGTCCCTCGCACCGCGTGGGCATGCAATACGCCAAAAGCCTGAACGCATCCCGTCCAGGCTTTGTATCGCGTGTTATTAGTCGCCTGTGAGCGGCTTCATGGTCGGGAAAAGCAGAACATCACGGATCGAAGCGGAATCGGTCAGCAGCATGACCAGACGGTCGATGCCCATGCCCATGCCGCCTGTGGGAGGCATGCCGTATTCCAAAGCGTTGACAAAATCGTCATCCATCATGTTTGCTTCGTCGTCGCCCGCGGCGCGCAGCGCTACCTGGCGCTCAAAGCGCTCGCGCTGGTCGATCGGGTCGTTCAGCTCGGAGAATGCGTTGCACAGCTCGCGTCCTGCGACAAAGCACTCAAAACGCTCGGTCAGGCGCGGGTCGGACGCCTTGCGCTTGGCCAGCGGCGAGACCTCGACCGGGTAGTCCATGATAAAGGTCGGCTGGATCAGGTGCTCCTCGACGAACTCGTCGTAGCACTGCGCGAGCAGGTCGCCCCAGCTCTCCTTGCCATTTTCGATCTCCACACCCTTGGCCTTAACTGCCTCGAGCGCCTGCTTTTCGTCCATGGCCATGAAATCCAGGCCGGAATACTCCTTGACTGCCTCCGCCATGGTCATACGGCGCCAGCCCTTGGTGAAGTCCAGATCCATGCCCTGGTAGGTGACCTTGGTCGTGCCGAGCACCTTTTCGCATACATGCACAACCATATCCTCGGTGATGTCCATCATGCCATGGTAATCGGTGTACGCCTGATACAGCTCGATGGTGGTGAACTCCGGATTGTGCTTGGTGTCCATACCCTCGTTGCGGAAGATACGGCCAATCTCATACACCTGCTCAAAGCCGCCCACGATCAGGCGCTTGAGGTGCAGCTCGGTCGCAATGCGCATGTACATGTCGATGTCCAGCGCGTTGTGGTGCGTGATGAACGGGCGCGCTGCCGCGCCGCCCGGGATGGTGTTCAGGCAGGGGGTTTCAACTTCCATGAAACCGCGGCTGTCCATAAAGTTACGGATCTCGCGCACGATAGCCGAACGCTTTTCAAAGGTGTCGCGCACCTCCGGGTTGACGATCAGGTCGACATATCGCTGACGGTAGCGCATATCCGTGTCCTTCAGGCCGTGCCACTTTTCGGGCAGCGGCGCCAGGTTTTTGGAGAGCAGCGTCAGCTCATGCACCGCGACCGATATCTCGCCCTTCTGCGTGCGGAACACCTCGCCCTCCACGCCGATGATATCGCCGATATCCATTTTCTTATAGCCCTTGTATACCTCGTCGCCCACATTGTCGCGCTTGATATACAGCTGCAGACGGCCGTAACGATCGGACAGGTCGGAGAACGACGCTTTGCCCATGATGCGCTTGCTCATCATGCGGCCCGCAAGGCGGACGGTTTTGCCCTCCAGCTCGTCAAAATGCTCGTGGATTTCATTGGTGTGGTGGTCGCGCTCAAAGCGCACCTGCTGGTACGGGTCTGCTCCCGCAGCCTGCAGCTCCGCCAGCTTCTCGCGGCGGATACGCTTCAGCTCATGCAGCTCCTCTGCGGTCTGCTCGTGCTGTTCCTGCGCCTGATGCTGTTCTGCCATGTTTTCCCCATCTTTCTAATAGTTTATGATTTTACGCGCCGCAGCGCGCAGCAAAGGGCGGGAGGGCGCTGCCCTCCGGCCGGTTTTATTTCTGGATATCCATGATCTGATATTTCACGATGCCGACCGGCGCCTCTACCTCGACAATCGTGCCGACTTTTTTACCCAGCATAGCCTTGCCGAACGGCGATTCATCCGAAATCTTGCCCTCCATCGGGTCAGCTTCCTGCGAGCCGACGAAATGGTACTCCTCCTCATCGCCGAACTCCAGGTCCTTGACGATGAAGCGGCAGCCGGGTGAAACCTCGTCTGCAGCGTAGGTGTCGCCGGTCACGACGACCGCCAGCTTGATGATTTCCTCCAGCTCTGCGATACGGGAGTACAGCTTGCCCTGTTCGTTTTTCGCCTCGTCATACTCCGCGTTCTCGGACAAGTCGCCGAATGAGCGCGCTTCCTTGAGCTGCTCGGCCACCTCGTCCGCACGGGTGGTTTTCAGATATTCCAGTTCTTCCTTATATGCGTCCAGACTTTCCTGTGTCAGCTTGATTTCCTTTGCCATATTTGCAAACCCTTCTTATCACATCGTTATCGGCGCTGCGGCCGTACAGTACCACCTATTATATGTAACGATCCGCGCGCTGTCAAGCGCGCATCCGTATTTTTAACGGCGGCAGCGCACTCTGCAGCCGGATTATTTGACGATTTCGACCGCTTTTTGCAGCTGCGGATCGTCCTCCGGCGCAAGGAAATAAAATCCAGCCTGCTGCTCCTCGCTCAGCTCCACTTCCACATCCGGCGCGATCCCGACGTCCGCCAGGCTGTTCCCGTTCGGGGTGAAATACTCCTCGACCGACAGGTTGACCGCTGATCCATCGGACAGTTCGAAAGTCTGCTGCGCGCGTCCCTTTCCGGTGGTATGCGTGCCGATCAGGGTAGCGCGGTCATATTCCTGCAGCGCTGCGGCAAAAAATTCCGCGGCCGAAATGCTCTGGTCATCGATCAGCACTGCAATCGGCAGGTCGATCATGTCCGCGTCCGAAGAATACACCGTTTCGTCCCCGTCCTTGGTGCGCAGGGCCATGATCGTGCCTTCGGGCAGCAGCGGGTCGAGCGCCTCGCTCATCTCCTTGACGCGCCCGCCGCCGTTGTGCCTCACATCGATCACAAGCGACTGCGCTCCGTCCTCGATCAATGCCTCCAGCGTCTGGCTGAACTGCCCGGCCGAACCAACATGGAAATTCTCGATGCGGATATAGCCGACATTACCGTCCAGCATCTGCCCCCATGCCATCTTCTGCGTGACGACTGCACGCTGCATGGTCAGCTCCTGTGTTTCGTCCGTCCCGTCTTTTTGGACGGACACAGTTACTTCCGTGCCTTCCTCGCCCTGGATCGCATCGATCACAGCATCTGCCCCGTCCGCCGCCACGGTCAGGCCCTCCGCCCCCGTGATATAGTCGCCCTTCTGGATCCCTGCGTCAGCCGCCGGGGAATCGTCATACACCAGGCTGACGCGGATACTGTCCTCCGTGCTGATTACGGACACACCAATGCCGCAGCCCTGTCCCTCGCTGTTCATACGATACTGCTCATACTGATCCGCCGGAATATAGGAGGACCACTGGTCGTCCAGTCCCGCTACATAGCCGACGGCAGCATAATCCGCTACCGTATTTTCGTCCAGGTCGCCCACATAGTGCGCCGCGGTGATCCGGTCGATTTCGCGCAGTTTTTCCTGCACCGCGGGCGTGCTCCATCCGGTCAGGATAAGGCACACCCCCACCACCGCAGCGGCAGCTGCGAGACACAGTGCCAGTGCGGTCGCCAGTGTGATGCGCGTTTCTTTCAGTTTATGCAATGCAATCCCTCCATAACAAAAGGGAGGGGTTCCCCCTCCCTTCTATGTATCCTGATCAGAAAAAGCTCTTCGGATCCACCGTTTCACCGTTGATATACACCTCAAAGTGCAGGTGCGGTCCGGTCGAGTTGCCGGTCGAACCGACCTTGCCGATCAGTTCACCCTGCTGCACGGTCTGCCCAACCGATACCAGGATCTGCGACTGATGGCCGTAGGCAGTCATCATGCCGCCGCCGTGGTCGATAACCGTGTAATTGCCGTAGCCCGAGACCCAGCCCGCCGTGACAACGGTGCCGGTTGCTGCCGCCAAGATATCCGCACCCATCGAAGCCGGGATATCCTCGCCCGCATGGAACTTCATCGTACCATAAATCGGATGGATACGCCAGCCATACGCGCTCGAGTTTGTCGTACAGCTCGGGGTCGGCCAGATCAGCGTGCCGTCACCCATAGGTACCGAGCCGTTCGCCGCAGACTGACGGGACAGCTCCGCGATCTGGTCGCTGACCGACTGCATCTCCGCTGCAATACGGTCGTACTCGGCTTCACTTTCCGCCTTATATGCCTCAATGCTCTCCTGCAGCGCGGCCTGCTCGGCCTCGCTCGCCGCCAGATCATCCACCTTATAATTCAGGTTTTCCTGATAATCCTTCTGCTCATCCTGCGTATTCTGCAGGTCATCACGCTTTTGCTCAATGTCCTCCTTAGCCGCCGTATATTCCTCTACCACCTGCTGGTTATAATCCATCAGCGAGGTGACAATCTCCATACGGGAAAGCAGATCAGAGAAGCTGGAGGAATTGAGCAGCACTTCCAGGTAGCTGATTTCGCCCTGCTCATAGGTGGTGCGCACGGTCTGCGCAAACTCTTCCTCCTTCTGTGTAAGCGCCTCTTCAGCCGCTTCCAGTTCCGTGGTCTTGACATCAATCTGATCCTGCAGGCGCGCAATATACTGCTCCACCGTCGCGATCTCCTGCTTTGTCAGGTCGATCTCCTTCTGCAGCGCGTCGCGTGTCGCCTGTACATCATCGGCCTGCTTGGTCAATTCTGCGATCGTCTCCTGCACCGCCGCCTTCTGTTCCTCCAGCGAACTGAGCTGGTCGCGAAGAGAATCCGCATCCGTATCATCCTCTGCAGCCGCTGCAAACGTCAGGCTGGAGGCGAACATGGAAAACAGCATCGCGACAATCAGGATGCCCGCGATCACACACGAAATCAACCGGACGGTTTTCTTTTTCATCATAATGGGTTTCGCTCCTTTGTTTCCTTGCCGCTGGATCACACATCCATAAACTTGCGGATACTCGTTACCGAGCCGCCAATACCGAACAGCACACCCGCGCCGCAATATACGCCGAGCACCAGCCAACGCACGCTTTCAAACGGCAGCAGCTGGAAGTACGGGATCACACCGCTGACAATGTTGTACAGCTCGGTATAGAGCCCCCACTCTGCCAGGAATGCCAGGCCGCCGGCCAGCAGGCCGAGCACCATGCCCTCGATCACAAACGGCCAGCGGATGAACCAGTTGGTCGCACCCACGATTTTCTGGATCGAGATTTCCTCACGCCGCGCAAACATCGCAAGCTTTACCGTATTGGAAATGATAAAGATCGAAATAACCGCCAGGCCGACCACCATGGCCAGCGCCACGATGTTGAACACATGCTGTATCTGGATCAGGCGGGAAATAACCGCCTCATCCGCACGCACACCGTCCGTCCCCTCGACAGCCTCAATCTGCTCGATCGTCTGCTCTGCCTGTGCCGGATCCTTCATGGTAAACACAAAGCTGTTGCGCAGCGGATTGTTGTCCGAATCGAACTCATCCAGGATATTGGCATCCTCGCCCAGCTGCAGACGGTAATCCTCCAGCGCCTCGTCCCGGTCGACAAACTCAATCGTTGCGATGTTGTCAATCCGGTTGAACTGCGAACCGAGCGCCCGCGCCTCGCGCGTAGACAGCGAATCATCGATCCACACAACGATCTCGTTGGACTGCTGCAGGTCTGTAATGCTCAAATCAATATTATATGCGATCAGAGTCACGGTTCCTGTCAGGATCAGGCAGGCAATCATAATGAGCACTGCTGCAAGCGACATGAAACCATGCTTAAAAATATTGCGGAAGCCTTCCTTCCAGTAATAGCCAAAACGTCTCATACCTGATAATACCCACCTGTCTGGTCGCTGATGACCTCGCCGTTGTCGATCATGACGACGCGTTTTTCGAACTCATCCACCAGCCCTTTCTCGTGTGTGACGATCAAGACCGTGGTGCCCAGCTCGTTGATCTTTTCAAACAATGTCATCAACTCGAGTGAACGGGCAGGATCAAGGTTTCCGGTCGGCTCATCCGCAATGATCAGGCGCGGATTGTTGACCAGCGCACGTGCAATCGCCACGCGCTGCTGCTCGCCGCCGGACAGGTTCATCGGCTTCTCCTGCGCTTTATCCGTCAGGCCGACCAGGTCGAGCACATACGGCACGCGCTCTTTGATAGCCTTGCCCTTGGCGCCAATCGTACGCATGGCAAACGCGACGTTTTCATACACAGTCTTTGTGTTGATCAGGCGGAAGTCCTGGTACACAACGCCCAGTGTGCGGCGCAGGTACGGGATCCGGCGTTTCTTGATCTCGCCGATATTGTAGTTGTTGACCAGCACGCGTCCTTCTGTCGGACGGACCTCTGCAGTCAGCAGCTTGATGATCGTTGTTTTGCCCGAACCGGACGCGCCGACCAAAAAGACGAATTCGCCCTCATCAACGCGCAGGTTGGCCTTGTTCACCGCCCGTATGCCATTATCATATACCACGGTGACATCATTCATCCGTATCACAGGCAATCCTCCCCGGTGCCGTTATTGAATCAAAAAGGCAAAGGTGCATACCACGATACACCTTTGCCTATTATAACAGATATTCCCCAGCCGCGCAACCCGACAATAACTGCCATCTTTGCGCGCAGACGTTTTTTTCGTGAAGAATTTGTGAACAAATTGTTACTTACCGGGATCCTTCTTCGCGGCTTGCGAGGTATTTGCGCACCATCAGCGCCACCTTAAAAACAATCGCATGATCGAATTCCCGCAGGTCAAGCCCGGTCAGTTTCTTGATTTTTTCCAGACGGTAAACCAGTGTGTTGCGGTGCACGAACAGCTTACGCGAGGTCTCGGACACATTCAGATTGTTCTCAAAGAACTTCTGGATGGTGAACAGGGTTTCCTGGTCGAGCGAATCGATCGAGCCCTTGCGGAACACCTCGGACAGGAACATTTCGCACAGCGTGATCGGAAGCTGATAAATCAGGCGGCCGATGCCGAGGTTCTCAAAGCTGATGATATTCTTCTCCGTATCAAACACCGCGCCGACCTCGATCGCGGTCTGCGCCTCCTTAAAGGATTTTGCGATATCCTTCATCTGCGAGGACACCGAGCCGATGCCGATCAGACACTTGACCGACAACTCGCTTTGCAGCGTCTCCTCAATCGCAGTGGCAATCTTGGCCAGATCCTTGACCTCGCTGCCCGCTTTGACCTCCTTAACTACAACGATATCGGTCTCCGAGATATGCAAAACGAAATCCTTCTGCTTATCCGGGAACATACCGGTCACAACATCGATCGCAGCCACGTCCGCCGGCATCTGCTGCCGCACCAAGAACACCACGCGCGGCACGTCATTGCCAAAGTGCAGCTCGCGGGACTTAATGTAAATATCGCCGGGCAGGATATTGTCCAGAATGATATTCTTGACAAAGGTCGCCTTGTCGTGTTTTTCATCATACAGGGTCTTGATATTGTTGATTGCGACCGCAACCAGCGAGCAGATGCTGCGTGCAAGCTCATCCTCACCCTGCACGAAAACAGCGTATTCCAGCCGCGAGGCACGGTCGCCCGTCGTGTGGTAGGTATAGCCGCCGAAGCGCACGATCTCGCCTGCAAAGCCGAGTTCGGTGATTGCTTCCTCCCGCATCTCGCCAATGCGGGGCAGGTCGGTGCATGCCACAACCGCGCCGCTCGCATCCACGATACCAATGGTACGGTCCACCGTGTCCTTCATCTGCAATACGATCGACTGGAACAATCTCGAAGCCATTTCCATCACCTTTCCCGTCTCTTTACCTTTTCCGCGTATGTCTGCCGCGGACACCGCGGCGTTCTCCCGGTTACACCCTATGATCATTCTTCACAAGAACAACGCTGATCTCTTATGCATTTTAAGACATTATATCATAGTCCCCGACATTTTTGTACAAAAATTTTCAAAAAATTTTGGCAATTTTTAGCCCCGGTTTTCTTTGCCATCCCGAAGCTGCTTGAGCTCCTCCCCGGTCAGCTCACGGAAAGCCCCGGCCGACAGCGCCGGATCGAGCCGCAGGCCGCCCAGCTGCACCCGCCGCAGCCCCACGACCGTCCCGCCGACAGCGGCGATCATACGCTTGACCTGATGGTATTTTCCTTCGCGCAGCGTGACCCGCACGCGGGCTTTCCCATCCTGCTGTGAGAGGACCTCCAGAAGCGCAGGCAGGCATACCGTCCCGTCCCGCAGGGTCAGCCCCGTCCGGAAGCGTTCCGCCGCATCCGGCGCGAGCGTCCCGTCAACCTCCGCCTCGTATATCTTGCTTACATGCCTTGCCGGGCTCATCAGCGCATGGCTGAGCGCGCCGTCATCCGTGATGATCAGCAGGCCTTCCGTGTCCTTATCCAGCCGCCCGACCGCAAACAGCCCGCGCCGCATATTTTCCGGGAACAGGCCGAGCACGGTGTCATGCCGCTCATCCCGGCTGGCGGTGATCACGCCCGCGGGCTTGTTGAGCATGTAGTATCTCTGCGCGCGGTAGGTCTGCGCCTGCCCGTCCAGCGCGACCTGTGCCGTATCCGGGTCCACCTTGGCGGCCGGGTCGGCCAGCACCGCGCCGTCCACCGCCACGCGCCCTGCCCGGATCATTGCCTGCACTTCCTTGCGGCTGCCGCAGTTCAGGTGCGCAAGCAGCTTATCCAGTCGCATCCGTGGCATTTTGTCTCCCCCGACAACTCATTGTTGGTAATAGCATAACACTTTTTTGCATTTTGCACAATAGGCAAATACAAAAAAAGTGCAATCCCCTGAATAATCCCGATGGAACTGATAACTGTGCACACACTTTTTCGTGAAATTGCACAGAACCGCGGCTCCCCAGGCAGGGG
>DXFS01000090.1 GCA_019114345.1 Candidatus Agathobaculum pullistercoris
GCCCGCGGGCGATTCGGATTTCCAGGAGCTGGCCGACGACGACGGCGATGTCCCATTCTAACAAAGAGGAGGTTACGCGACAATGGAAGAAACCAAGAAGGAATTTACGCCCCGTCCGGAGCGTTCTGAGCGCCCGCAGCGCGGCCGTCGCCGCCGCAAGGTTTGCGCTTTCTGTGTTGATAAGGTCGAGCACGTTGACTACAAGGACGCTGCCAAGCTCCGCAAGTATATGTCCGAGCGCGGCAAGATCCTGCCCCGCCGTATGACCGGCACCTGCGCGCATCACCAGCGCCAGCTGACCGAAGCGATCAAGCGTGCCCGTCACATTGCTCTGCTGCCCTACACCGCAGAGTAATCTGTTTTTTCAAAGTTATAAGGATACAAAAAAGACCGTTTTTCGTAAGAAAGACGGTCTTTTCTTTTTGCTTTCCGCTCAGCTTTTGGATTTGGGCTTGGCCAGCAGCGCAAAAAGGCAGCCGAACACGATCGCTGCCGCGATGCCGCCCGCGGCGCCGGTCACGCCGCCGGTAAACACGCCGAGCAGCCCCTTTTCCGCGACCGCCCTGGCCACGCCCCTGGCCAGCGAATAGCCGAAGCCCAAAAGCGGTACAGTCGCGCCCGCGCCCGCGTAGTCCACCACGGGCTGATAAATGCCGATGGCCTGCAAAAACACGCCGATTACCACCAAACTGACCAGGATGCGCGCCGGGGTCAGCTTGGTCTTGTCGATAAACACCTGACAGATGGCGCAGATCGCGCCGCCCACCCAGAAGGCGTTTACATACTCCATCCAGTTCATGCGCCGCTCCTTTCGATCACGACCGCGTGGCAGATGCCCGCGATGGGCTGGCCCTGCTGCACCGAAGTCGGGCTCATCATGGCGCCTGTGCCCGCGAACACCAGCCGTTTGATCTTACCCGCCTGCATATCGCGCAGCAGCGGGCCGCACAGCACCGCCGCCGAGCAGCCGCAGCCCGAGCCGCCCGCGTGCGCGTCCTGCTCATCCCCGAACAGCAGGCTGCCGCAGTCCGAATACACCGGGATCAGGTCGATATTGTCCTCGCGCAGCAGGGTCAGCAGCAGGTCCGCGCCCACATGCCCGAGGTCGCCGGTCACAATGCAGTCGAAATCCGCGGGCTGCGCGCCGAGGTCGGCCAGTAGCGTGGACAGCGTGTCATAGGCAGCGGGGGAAGACGGTGTTTTAGGACCATGGTGCTTTTTCCTCTCATGCGGTCTGCCCATGGTCCCGGATATACTCCTTTGCCGCCGCATAAGCGTCTGAAAATTTGAACTGGATGGTGATGCCGCCGCCCTCGTGCACATAAATCATGTCGATCAGCTCGACGACGGCCTCACGCGTCAGCTTTTGCAGGCTGCGGTATTGGACGAACTGCGTCAGGAACGAGTTGGTTTCATCCACGCCGTTCTGCACCTCGTCGATCCGCGCCTGCACCGCGGCGATCCAGCCGTCCAGCCCCGCCTGCCGCTGTTCAAACTGCGTTTTGAGCTGATGATACTCCTCGCGGGAAATATCGCCCGCTTTCCAGTCCGGATACAGGGACAGTTTCATCTGCTCAACGTGTTCGCGTTCGGCTTCAAGCTGCGCCCGCTCGTCCAGCAGGCGCTTTGCGTTGTGGCCGCGCGTGCTGCTCCGGTTGATCTCGGCAACCAGCTCGTCCATCTCGACCGCCAGCGCGATCTGATGCCGCAATGCTTCGAGCACCGCCTGCTCCAGCCGGTCGCTGCGGATGGTGTGCTTGGTGCATGCGCCGCTGTGCTGCTTTTTGAAGGTCGAGCAGATATAATAATGATAGTCGCCGTAGGGCTGGGAGATCGTCTTGCGGTGCATCGCCCTGCCGCAGTCCGCGCACCGGAGGAAGCCGGAAAACAGGTAAACCTCCTTTTGCGCCGGCGCGGTGCGGGTATCCCGCGTAAACAGCGCCTGCGCCCGCTCGAACAGCTCTGCCGGGATAATGGCCTCATGCGTTGCCGCGACCTCGATCCAATCCGCCTCCGGCACAGCCTCGCTGACATGCAGCTTATAGCTTTTGATGCGGTTTTTGCCCTGCACCATCGTGCCGGTGTACAGCCGGTTGCGCAGGATGCGGCGCACCGAGCTGTCCGGCCACAGGCCGTCCAGCTTGTCCGAAGCCGGGTGCCGGTAGTTCATGCCCTGCCGCCGCTTGTAGGCGGACGGGTTGGGCACACCCATCTCGTTGAGCCGCTTTGCGATACCGAGCACGCTCATCCCGCCGACGAACCAGTCGAAAATATCCCGCACAACCGCGGCGGCCTGCCCGTCAACCAGCAGGCGGCTGTGGTCGGCCGGGTCCTTGCGGTAGCCGTAGGACGCAAACGAGCCGATGAATTTGCCCTGCCGCCGTTTGAGGTCGAGCGAAGCGCGCACCTTATTCGAGATATCGCGGCAGTACTCGTCGTTGATGATGTTCTTGAACGGCACGACCAGATTGTTGACCGAGCGCGGGTCGAGGAAACTGTCCACACGGTCGTTTATCGAGATGAAGCGCACATCCAGCAGCGGGAAAACCTGCTCGAGGTATTCTCCGACCCCGACGTAGTTACGGCCGAAACGGGACAGGTCTTTGACGATCACGCAGTTGACCGTGCCCGCGCGCAGATCGTCCATCATGCGCCGGAACCCCGGCCGGTCGAAATCCGTGCCTGTGTAGCCGTCGTCCGTATAAAATGCGGGCGCGGCCAGATCGTCCTGCGCCGCGGCGAACTCGGCCAGCATATCCCGCTGGTTGGCAATGCTGTCGCTTTCCTCGCGGTCGCCGTCCTCGCGGGACAGGCGGACATACAGCGCGGGTTTCCACAGCCTTGTGGATGGTTTCCCGGACGGCTGTCCGTATTTACTTTTTCGAGCCATTTTGTGTGCCTCCCTTAAAAAACAGGCGGCACGCCGCTGGCTGTGTTTTGCACGATAATTGTACCACAGCGCACAGTATGCCGCAAGTTCCCCTGCATATTATCCGGTTTTTGGCATTATTGCAGCCGTTTGCAAAGGCTCATCAGGCAGGCCTGCAAACTGGGGGCGCCGTCGTCGAACAGCACCTCGACCACCGTCTCCCCCACGCGGAACCGGTGCGGGTCGCCGGCCGCAGCTGCAAACAGGCGCAGCCGCTCGCCCACCGGCAGGGACGGGTCGATGCGCGCCTCGCGGATGTCGGGCAGCGGGCAGTACTGCGGTGTGTTTTTGTGCATGTACTTCCCTCCTTTTTCCTATAATATGCACATAAATATTATCTTTTATTCAAATTGCCTGCCGTTTGAGCAGCTTCCGTGCGCACGGCCCCATGGACAGAACCGGCCCATCCGGCTTACTCCGCCGGACCCCATAACCAGAACTTGCGCGCAACCACGGAATCATTGGCAAAACCCGCTTTGGCCATCGGCACCAGCGGAGTATCCATCCCGTCCAAAACGGATTCACCGCCGGCCGATACGGACCATGATCCGACACTTATGGGCTTCCTTAATCCAACTGCTATCTCCGGAGATGCATGACAAATGTATACCGGACAGACCCCAGCGATGGGAAAAACATTTCCGGCAAACTCGAAGGGAAGGACTTAGCTGCCCTGCTTGCGGCAAAGACGACCCCAAACAATGACGGCTTCAACACGGACGCGGTTTCAGGGGCAACGATTTCCTCGGATGCGGTGAAATACGCGGTTGTAAACGCGCTGCGCCTGCCACCGGTCCACGTCAGCGACGAAACCGTGCTCGCGCCGGCGGTTACCGGCTCGTGGGGTTACACCGTAACCAGCATTTCAGGCTGGGCGAATATCCCGCTGAGCGTTTCTGCTGCATCGGATACGGCCGTCTATTACACGACGGACGGCAGCACCCCAACGCAGGAGAGCACGGAACTGGACCTCCATAATGGTTCAGGATCATTGCGGATCAGCTGCGGCGGCACTGCGGACTATCCGGATGGGCAGAAGATACCGGTTCAGTTTGCGGCGTTTGATGCGGACGGCAACAGCAGCCGCGTTGTGACCGTCTGGGTGGTATTTGCAAAGCCGCAGGGCACTATGCCGTTTGAAGCAGGCGACTATACTGCAACCGTGGACGGCATTACGGCATCGGTTTCGGTTGTAAACGATTATGGCGGCTACCCGATCATCCAGGCCGTCACGCTGGATGCTGACGCGCAGGCCGCCTATGCGGATTTCCTGCCCGGGCTGGTGGCAGAGGTCTGCCTGAAGCAATCGGCGGATATCATGCCGCTGGATGGGTATGATACGGCCGGACAGCAAAAAGTGCTTGCCGCTATTGCGGCCGCAGTGGCGCAGGCCGGGCACCCGCCGGCGCCATCCTGCACGGTATCGCCGGAAGTGCCGAAGTACAGCGGTACCTACGGCCCGTATGCCTTCGATTCCCCACCCGAGGTCACGCTTTCCAGCACGGCCGAAGGCGCAACGCTTTATTACATGCAGTCTGACAGCGCATATCCATATCCAACGTCGGAATCGGACGGCTGGGCCGAGTAAGCCGTTTTCGCCGGCGTTTACGCTGGCCGACGGCGGCAATGCGTATATTCACTTTGCCGCGGTGCTGGACGGCGTCTGGTCGGAGGTCGACCATATTTCGATCCAGTACAGCAAACGAATGGATGAGGATGCTTTCCTTGTCGGCGGGCAGGCATTCAGCTCCTTCAATGCTGCTGCACAGGCAGTGGAAGAGGGCGGAACAATCATCGTCAATACCGGGGAAGTGAACCTGCTTGCGGATGTCGTGATGCCGAACGCGGCCTGTACGATCACTTCGCCAGAGGGAAATTGTTTTACGGTCACCTCGGAGGAGCCGATTGTGCTGAATGCAGATCTGACGCTGAAAATTGTCGGCAAACCGCAGATTTCCGCGTATGGGTCATATTACAGCTCAATGGAATACTGGTATGCAGGCCGGGATACCTGGGGCACGCTGGATCTGACCGAAGCGGATGAAGCATTTGACGGGGAACGGTTCACCGGGTTTGCAAATATGCTGAGGACAGACGAGGAAGGAACCGGCGGGGACACCGCACCGGAAGAGGGGTCCGTGCCGGAGACCGGCGCAGACAATGCGTCTGTACCGCAGACGGTGCAGAACATGGAAAGGAACGATGAGGCCGCTCCCACCCCCGGCGCAGATCCGGATGAAGCGAATGTGCCCGCGCCGCAGGCCGGTCCGGATGAAAACGCCCCGGTTCCGGAAGGGGCAGCGGCGGATTCTGCATCACCGGTTGAGTGATTCCGATCCGCAGCCGCCAGGATACGGCGCCCGGAAGGCAGGGATATGCCGTTTCCAGGGAATAAGCAGGAGCAACAGGGCGCGCTGCCCCCTATCGTTGTCCCTGCTCACCCCGGGCATGTATCATCCCGTTTTTTCATGAAAAGGCCCCCTGATGTAGTCTGTTTTCCTACATCAGGGGGCCTTTTGTCACTGCCCGTTTTTGCCGGGCCGGTTCATTTGCTTACCGGTCTTTTTTATTTGCTGTGGATCCCATCAGATCTTGTTGATATCCACCATCTCGCAGTTTTCGATCCTGATATCGCCCTCGAGGCAGCGGAGGAGCGCCGAGGCGGTGTCGATCGAGGTCAGGCACGGGATCGCGCGCTCGACCGCGGTGCGGCGGATGTGCACCGAACCGAGCTCGGGATGGCGGCCCTTGACCGAGGTCGCGACGACATAGTCGATCTTGCCGGACTCGATCAGGTCGATGATGTTGGGCGACGGCTCGTCCACGTTGCGGATCGCATTGGTTGCGACCATATGGCGGTTGAGCACGTTCGCTGTGCCGCTCGTGGCGTAAATGTCGAAGCCGAGAGCTTCAAAGCGCTCGCCGATGCGGATGGCTTCCTGCTTGTCCGAATCGCGCACGGAAATCAGCACCGCGCCCTTCTTCTTCATCTGGAAGCCCGCGCCGATCAGGCCCTTAAGCAGCGCCTCGCGGAACGAGGTCGAAACACCGAGCACCTCGCCGGTGGACTTCATCTCCGGCCCGAGCTGGGTGTCGAGGTCGCGCAGCTTCTGGAACGAGAACACCGGCACCTTGACCGCATAGTGGTCGCCCTCCGGGTGCAGGCCGGTGCCGCAGCCCATGTCGCGCAGCTTTTCGCCGAACATGCAGCGGGTCGCGAGGTCGACCATGGGTACGCCGGTCACCTTGGAGATATACGGCACGGTACGCGACGAGCGCGGGTTGACCTCGATGACATACACCTGGTCATTATACAGCACGAACTGGATGTTGACCAGGCCGAGGACGGCGAGGCTCTTGGCCAGCGCCTCGGTATAGCGGATGATGGTGTCCTTGTGCTTCTGCTCGATGTTGATGGACGGATAGATGGAGATCGAGTCGCCCGAGTGTACGCCCGCGCGCTCAAAGTGCTCCATGATGCCCGGGATGAGGATATCGTCGCCGTCGCAGATGGCGTCGACCTCGATCTCGCGGCCCATCATGTATTTATCGACCAGCACCGGGTTTTCGACCTTGTTGCGGGTGATGACCTGCATGAACTCGCGCACGTCCTCTTCCTTGTACGCGATCTCCATGCCCTGGCCGCCGAGCACATAGGACGGGCGCACCAGAACCGGGTAGCCCAGCTCGTCCGCTGCCTTGACGGCCTCTTCCTCGGTCATGACCGTATGGCCCGCCGGGCGCGGGATGCCGCACTTCTCGAGGATGACGTCGAACTTCTCGCGGTCCTCCGCCGCGTCGATGCTCCACGCGGGCGTGCCGAGGATCGGGATGCCGAGCTTTTCGATGTGCGCGGCGAGATTGATCGCGGTCTGGCCGCCGAACTGCACGATCGCAAAGTCGGGCTTCTCAGCATTTACCACGCCGGTCACGTCCTCAGGCGTCAGCGGCTCAAAATACAGGCGGTCGGCCGTGTCGAAGTCGGTGGACACGGTCTCCGGGTTGTTGTTGATGATCACGGTCTCGCAGCCGAGCTTTTGCAGCGCCCAGACCGCGTGCACCGAGCAGTAGTCGAACTCAATGCCCTGGCCGATACGGATCGGGCCCGAGCCGAGCACGAGCACCTTCTTTTTGCCGGAAGCGGGCTTGACCTCGGTCTCTTCGTCATAGGTCGAGTAGTAATACGGGGTCTCAGCCTCGAACTCGGCCGCGCAGGTGTCTACCATCTTGTAGACCGGCATGCGCTTTACCGCGGAAATATCCTTGCCGGACAGCTCCTCAATGGTCTTGTCGAGGAAGCCCATTTTCTTGGCGCGGATATACAGCCCGGAGGTAATCTCGTCCGCCGCTGCCAGTTCCTTCTCCATATCGATGATGTTCTGGAACTTGTGCAGGAAGAAGGTGTCCATGGTGGTGATCTCGTGGATCTCCTCAATGGTCATGATGCCGCGGCGCAGCGCCTCGCAGATGTGGAACAGGCGCTGGTCGTCCGTGCGGGCGACGCCCTTCTTGATCTCCGCATCGCTCTGCTGCTGGATGCGCGGGGCGATCATGCTCTCGAGCTTGATCTCGCAGCCGCGGACCGCCTTCATCAGCGCGCCCTCAAACGAGTTGTCGATCGCCATGACCTCGCCGGTCGCCTTCATCTGGGTGCCGAGCGTGTTGTCCGCGTAAACGAACTTGTCAAACGGCCAGCGCGGGAACTTGACCACGCAGTAGTCGATGGTCGGC
>DXFS01000008.1 GCA_019114345.1 Candidatus Agathobaculum pullistercoris
CAAGCTCGATCTCAAGATGGCCTTTTTGGATGCGTTGCTGAAGCGGTATCCGTCAATTAAGACGGAAACAGCACGGCATACGCTGTCTGTCTGCGGCAGCAAGTCCTGCGCGAAGCGGAGCAGGCTTGCGGATTTTATTGAAAAGGAATACGGTGTAACGCCGGGTGAAACCGCGCAGGCAGGGTTTCGCTACAAGGTGGCGGGCTGTATGAAAAAGTGCGGCAAGGGGCCGTGCGTCAAGTGGGACGGCGAACTGCACACCGGTATGACAGAGGAAAAACTGATTCGCCTGATCGAAGGGATAGAATGAAAACAGCGTGTGCACCTCAAAAGGTGCACACGCTGTTCTGCCGTGGGGTGAGACGCGTGGATCGGCAGTATGCCTGCGGCCGCGGACTTTTTAGCAGGCATCTATTTCCAAAAAGGAAGCACCTGTCATAGACAGGTGCTTCCTTTTTGGAGCGGCTGACGAGGCTCGAACTCGCTACCTCCACCTTGGCAAGGTGGCGCTCTACCAGATGAGCTACAGCCGCATTTTTATCGCGCCGAACTCATCAGCGCGATATTTATTATAGCAAAGCTGCGTCGGTATGTCAAGAAAAATATTGAAAAAAATTACCGGCAAAAATAATCGTTTTTTCAGCCCTTTTTGCGCGGTGAGCGGCACAGCACCAGCGTGACGAACAGGCACACCGCCAGGTACAGTGCGATTGGTACGCCTGTAAACAGCAGCGCCCGGCCAAGCCCCCAGAACGGCCGCGGTAGATTGGTCCACAGGCGCGACAGGGTGGCCTCCGGGAGCAGGCTTATTAACTGAAAGAATGCATGATGTACCTGACGCAGCGGAAGCAGTGCAACCATCCAGATTTCCACGCGCCAAAACGACCGGATAAAGCCCGCGCCCTGCGCGGCATCGACGCCGTTTTTCAGGTACAGGCCGAAGCCCATCGCCAGCGCGATGGCGCAGATCTGCACGATCACCCCGACCGTGGAGGGGATCGTGCTTGCAGACACGAACCTGCCGTAAAACAGCAGGAACAGCCCGCAGGCGCTCGCGCCGAGCGTCAGGCAGAGCAGCAGGGGCGCACCCGCCTTGGCCTGTGCGGGCGACATATGCGCGTCCGTATCGGTATCGGCGCCGGCCGGCTCGATATCCCGCAGCAGCCAGTCGGTCGTCACTTCAAAATACTCCGCGAGCGCAACGATTTTATCCGTGTCCGGTTTGGCCTCTTCGGTTTCCCATTTGCTGACCGCCTGCCGGGACACGCCCAGCGTGATCGCGAGCTCCTCCTGCGACAGGCCGCGCTTTTTGCGCAGGCCCGTGATTTTTTCTCCAAGCGTCATGTCTGTTTACCTCCTTGCTTGATGGCCTTATTTTACCGAAAAAACGGTTTGCAGGCCACCAAGTAGGGATGGAAATCCCGCAACCTGCGGTTGCAGGCAGAAAAATGGGGCGAAATCAGGCATAAGACCGCCCCTGGCCGGTTTACGGCCGGAGGAACTCCGGCAGACGCCGCCGCGCCTCCAGACGGTAGATCCGCGCGCCCTCGGAGGAGAACTTCTCCTCGTATTCCGTCATCACATTACCTTCAAAGTCCGAGTGGTGCAGGTCGAGCGAGATGTTTTGCAGCAGCCAGCCGAACTGGCAGATCTCCGCGAGCGTCCATTCAAAGAAGCGCTGGTTATCGGTCTTGAACCACAGGTCGCCATGGGCGTCCAGAATCTCGTCGTATACCTCCAGATAGGCGCGCCAGGTCAGTCGGCGCTTGCGCTGCCGGTTGGGCGGCCAGGGATCGGAAAAGTTTAAATAGATGCGGTCGATCTCGCCGGGGGCGAATACCTCGCGCAGCTGGGCTGCGTCAAACGATACAAAACGCAGGTTTGGCAGCGGATGCTGCTGGCAGCGCTCGGCCGCCATGATCAGCGCGCCCTCCTCGCGTTCGACCGCAATGAAGTTGACGTCCGGATGCTGCGCTGCCATGCCGATCGCGAAACGGCCCTTGCCGCAGCCGATCTCCAGATGGAGCGGGTTGTCATTGCCGAACAGCGCGCGCCATTTGCCGCGCTTTTCCATGGGCTCGAAAGCCATCACGTCTGCACATGCCGCAAAGCGGATGTCCAGATTTTTCTTTTTGCGCATCCTCATGCGTGAAAATTCCCCTTTTTTCGCTTTTTCAGTCTTTCTATTATAGCGTGCGTTCCGCAGGTTTGCAAGGGGATAAGCGCAAGGGGAGGTTTGTACAACGGCCGCTGCCGGAAAGTACGGCTGCGGCCTGTTTTTTATTGCAGATTTTCTCCGCCGTCCGGCGTTCTCGGTCCCGCCTCACCCTGCGGCTCTGCCAGCGTTTCATACACCCCGATAAACGAGGTCGTAAAATATGCATTGATGAAGCTGCCCAGAACGATGTACAGACAAGCCACAGCCAGCAGTACGGCGGCCAGCACCGCAACTCCCATCGCCCCTCCAAAGAACCTCCATCCAAGCAGGCCGAGAAACAGACACACCCCTGTTATGCCTGCAAGCAGGATATACCAGCCGATAAAGCTCAGGACAAACAGCAGCAGTCTGCCGAACTGGCCGAGGAACGCGCGGCCTGCATGCGCCGTCGCATCCCACACGCCGCAGTCCGGATGGTCGTGCAGCACAACCCAGCCCGCCCGATAGGTTAGCAGCTTAACGTGGATCAGCAGCATGACAAGGCCGTACAGCACACCAATGCCGGTCATCAGCCCCGCCGGCGACGCCTGCCGCGTCAGGATTGCGTTGATGGTCACTGCCATCAGCGCGAACATATAGAGCACAGTCGGGCCGACCGTCCACAGAAGCGAACGAAAAAACAGGCAGAACGCCATTTTAATCCCCGTCCACAGCTCCTGCAGCGAGGTAAACGCCTGGAACAGCGTGCCTGTGCCCGGCTCCCCGCCGCGGCGCAGGCTGACGTAAAACCGCATCAGGCCGTATTGCAGCGGCCCCGTGATGACCAGCATAACGAACAGCACACCCCATACGGAATTGAGCCCCTCAGCCGCCGCGCTGCCCAGGATATAATTGTCCGTATAGTCCGCCGCAAGCAGGGCAAACACCCTGCCGAACAATGTGGCATACAAAATGACCAGCAACAGCACATAGGGCACCGCACACAGGATCTGGATGCCGATGCACCGGCCAATATTGTCCCACACACATGCCCGGCTGTCATGCTTGACTTTCCTGCGCTGCTGCGCAGTAAAAGGAGAACCCATCTTGACTTTCCTCCTTTTCTTCTGTCAGGATGCCGTATCCGATGTGCTTTCCACCTCATCCGAGGCGGCCTGCGCCGTGCCGACGTACACGACCTCATCTCTCTTATTGTAGGTGGAAGTATTCGCCAGCACCTCGGTCGTCTGGCCGTTTTCCGTGATAACCTTATAGGTACGGGTCGAGTAACCGGTAATACCGCTGACCTCTACGCGTGTCTCGCCCGCCTTCATGCTACTGTCCTGCTTCTCGATACGCTGATACGAGTAGGTCTCCAGCACCTCCGTGCGGGTAGTCACGGTCTTGTCGCTCGTTTTGGTGCCGACGATGGTCATGGTCAGCTGGCCGTTCGACTGCTCTGCCAAGATTTTGACCGGATAATTCGTATTGTTTTTAAAGCAGAAATCCGGCCCGCCCCAGGAGACAGTCGCATCCTCGCCAAGCGGTGTGTATGCGACTGTAAACGAGTGGTTGACCCGCTGGGTGACCTCCAGATCCGCGCGCAGCACGGCCATATACAGCGTAGACGATGGCTGGCACACGCCGCCGCCCACCTCGTCGATGATCTGGTTGCCCGAGTATGCGCCCGCGGACTGGTAGCCGCGGGCGGTCGTGCGCTCGCCGACCACATCGTTGTAGGAAAATTCGTCGCCCGGGTTAAGGATCGTGCCGTTAATCGATGCCGCCGCCAGGCGGACATTGTTGGTACGCGGCACATTGCCCTCATTCAGGCTGGTCGAGCAGCTGGCAAGCGTGTCACGGAACAGGACCTCGGAGAGCGTTTCTGCCGTTACCGCAGGCTGGGTTGTTGTGATCGGGATGGTATAAGATCCTGCCGAGCCGTCCCCGATGATGCTGCGCGCCTCTTCCACATCGAACTGCACGCCCACTTTTTCCGGGATGATCGTCGTCCCATCCTCCTTGCTGACGGTCGCGCTGACCGGATCGCCGATTACCTCCGCAGCGATCGCGTCAATATCGATCGCAGGCGTTTCGGTCAGCTCTGTCGTGACCTCATAGGGTGTAAAATCCATCAGCCGGATCTTGTCGGTCAGCGTCTGCTCAACCGCTGCGGTGTCAAAGCTGACGCCCGGTTTGCCTGCATAAATCGTCATGGTATCCGTGCCAATCTCCCACGTCGGTTCGACCGGCTCGGTCAGCGCCTGGGAAGAGATTTCCTCCAGTGCTGCGGTGAGGCCATCCTCATTGACCGTTGCTGCGAGCTGCGCCTCGTTTTGCCCGGCAATCGCCTTAACCACGTTCCATATACGGACGAATGGATTTCCCGTGCGTCCGACCGAGAACCCGTTTTCAACCGACTGCTCCGCATCCACGTTTTCCAGCACATCTTCGACCGGGATATCGTATGTCGTTTCATAGATCGTGACGGACACGTTCTGCCCCTCGTAAAGCGCAGGGCTCTCCTGCGCGATTTTTTCCGCAGCAGCATTGCGGCTCAGGCCGCCGACCGGGATCGAACCGACCGTTACGCCCGGAAACGCATAGGGATATAAATAAATGAATGCGCACAGCGCGGCAAACAGCACCACCAGCACGCCGCCGGTGATTTTTGCCGCCAGCGGCACGCGAAGCTTCCGCTTTGCCCTTGCCGGCTTGGGGGCAGCCGTACCGGCAGCGTCCGTCTTTCCCCTGCGCTTCACCGCATGCGCTCCTTTCTTTGTTTTTTTCACTTGGCTGTCCAATATGGTTTTCCCCTTTATCGTTGATTTTATATATGCATCGTTCTGAGTGATCAATACACTGCGTCTGCGCAGCGCAGCTGCCGTTTTTCGACAAAATGCACCTTTTTTATTATATACGGCAATAGTGGGATAAGCAATAACAAATCGGTTAAAACATTATGAACGGTTTCGAGGATACCGCAGATATTTCAATTCATTCTCCATTCTCCCACGTTTTGTCCCCTAAAGTTACAGAAATGTGTGCAAACCTCCCCTTGCGCTTATTGTACTTTCCGGCAGCGGCCGTTGTTGCTTGACAGGGAAAAAGCGGAATGCTATAATGAAATCGTTACAGGCGATGAAAAGGAAAGTACGGCGCGAGGTACGGCAAAGCGAGTCCCGGATGGTGCGAGCGGGATGCGGAGGGCGCGGCGGAAAATGGCCTTGGAGCTCTGCACCGAGCCGCGCAGGATGCGGTAAGGCTGCGGCGGGGGATTCCCGTTATTGGGTCAGGGTATGGCAGTACCCGCTGAGGCGCGCCGCCGCGAGGGGCGCGTGAAGCAAGGTGGTAACACGGAAGCGTTTGGGCTCTCGTCCTTGAATGGAAAACCATTCGGGAGGAGGGCTTTTTTGATGGATATTTTGCTCCGGCCGTGGCTCGAAGCGGACGCTGCGGCGTGTGCGGCGCTGGCAGACGACGAGAGCGTTGCCGCGAACCTGCGCGACGTGTTCCCGCACCCGTATACCGAACAGGACGCGCGCGATTTTATTGCACTGTGCCTTGCGGCAGACCCGGACGAGGCGCTGTCCTGCGTAGTCGAGGTGGACGGCGTGTTTGCCGGGAGCGTCTCGCTGACGCGCGGCGCAGATGTTGCCCGCAAAAGCGCTGAGCTGGGTTACTGGTTCGGCAGGCCCTTTTGGGGGAAAGGCGTTGCGACCGAGGCCGTGCGGCAGATGTGCGCCCGCGGCTTTGGAGAGTGGGATATCGTGCGGATCTTTGCCGAGCCGTTCAGCCATAACTGCGCGTCCTGCCGCGTGCTGGAGAAAAACGGCTTTACGCACGAGGGGACAAAGCACCTGAGCGTATACAAACGCGGCAAGCTGCTGGACAGCGAGATGTATGCGCTGGTGTATGAGGGGTCAGGATAAGCAATGATGTACAATTCGCGGCAGCGCCGGGACGCCTGCATAGCACTGCTGCTCTATGGTGCGGAACTGCTGATTCTGTATGGAATGGGACGCCTATGCCTTGCCGGGAGAGCGTACAGTTTCCTTCGATGACTGGTTCCTGCGGCGGCTGCGGTCATTGCATGGAGGAAAGACAGGTCACTGGTGGTGCTCGGCTTTGGCAAAGGGCATTTGCGCACAGATACCGTGATTCTGACTGTTTGGCTGGCAGTGTCATTTTGCATCGGCCTGTTTGTGATGCGAAAACCGTATCCAGAAATACGGCAGGAGGCATTCTATTATTTATTTGCAGTTGCCCTGTGTGAAGAGGTGCTGTACCGGGGATTTTTGCAGAATTACCTGTTTGGCCTGCCGTATCCCAAACAGATCTGCTGTCTGATTGGCGCCGGCATGTTTGCCGCAAGCCATTTGCCGTTTTATCTGCAGGTAAACGGATTTCATCCAATATTTCTGGTTCAGCTTGGTATTACATTTATTTCGCACCTTGTTTTTTGCTATATTGGAGAAAAACGGAACAATCTGCTGATCCCAATTGCAATTCACTTTTCACAGGATTTTCTGCAAATGATTTAGTTATTGTCAAGTTCAATGAAATATAAGATAAAGGAGAACAGACTATGGACAAGAAACCCTATTATATCTCGACGGCGATCGCCTACACCTCGGCGAAGCCGCACATCGGCAACACGTATGAGATCGTGCTCGCCGACGCGATCGCGCGCTACAAGCGTATGACCGGCTACGACGTGTACTTCCAGACCGGCACGGACGAGCACGGCCAGAAGATCCAGGAAAAGGCCGAGGCCGCGGGCATCACCCCGCAGCAGCATGTGGACAACGTCGCGGCGCAGGTCAAGGAGATCTGGGACCTGATGAACACCACCTATGACAAGTTCGTCCGCACCACCGACCCCATGCACGAGAAAAAAGTGCAGAAGATCTTCAAAAAGCTGCACGATCAGGGCGATATCTACAAGGGAAGCTACAAGGGCAAGTACTGCAAGCCCTGCGAGTCCTTCTGGACAGAGTCCCAGCTGAAGGACGGCTGCTGCCCGGACTGCGGCCGCCCGGTCGTGGACGCGGAGGAGGAAGCCTACTTCTTCCGTATGAGCAAGTACGCCGACCGCCTGATGAAGCACATCGAGGAGCACCCCGAGTTCATCCAGCCCGAGAGCCGCAAGAACGAGATGGTCAACAATTTCTTAAAGCCCGGCCTGCAGGACCTGTGCGTGTCCCGCACCTCGTTCAGCTGGGGCATTCCGGTGGACTTTGATCCGGGTCACGTGGTCTACGTCTGGCTGGACGCGCTGACCAACTATATCACCTTCTGCGGCTACGATCCGGACGGCAACCATGACGAGCATTACAAGCGTTTCTGGCCCGCGGACGTGCACCTGATCGGCAAGGACATCATCCGCTTCCATACCATCTACTGGCCGATCTTCCTGATGGCGCTCGGCGAGCCGCTGCCTAAGCAGGTATTCGGCCACCCGTGGCTGCTTGTGGGCGAGGGCAAGATGTCCAAGTCGCTCGGCAACGTGATCTATGCGGACGATCTGGTGCGCCTGTTCGGCGTGGACGCGGTGCGCTACTATGTGCTGCACGAGATGCCATTTGCGAACGACGGCGTGATCTCCTATGAGCTGATCTGCGAGCGCATCAACTCCGATCTGGCAAACGTGCTGGGAAATCTGGTCAACCGCACGATCGCCATGACCAAGAAGTATTTTGACGGCGTCATCCCGGCCCCGGCCGAGGCCGAGCTGGTGGACGACGAGTTGAAAGCCGTTGCGCTCGGCCTGCCCGCGGCGGTCGAGAAGCGCATGAGCAACCTGCACGTCGCGGACGCGATCGACGAGGTATTCACCCTGCTGCGCCGCTCGAACAAGTATATCGACGAGACCATGCCGTGGGCGCTTGCTAAGGACGAGGGCAAGAAGGCGCGTCTGGGTACGGTGCTGTATAATCTCTTGGAGTCCATCCGCTTTGCGGCGACCATGCTGAAGCCCTATCTGCCGGATACCGCGGACAAGATCTTTGCCCAGCTGAACGTCGAGAACAAGGGCGTGGAGAGTCTTTCGTCCTTCGACGGCATGCAGGCGGGCAGCAAGGTGGGCGAGGCGTCCATCCTGTTCGAGCGCATCGACATCCCGAAGAAGCTCGCGGAGATCGAGGAGGAGAACAAGGCAAAGCAGCAGCCTGAGAAGCCCGCTGTGACCTTCCTGCCGGATATCCCGTTTGACGATTTCTGCAAGGTGGATATGACCGTGTGCAAGGTGCTCGCGTGCGAGAACGTCAAGAAGAGCGAAAAGCTGCTGAAATTCCAGCTGGACGACGGCTCGGGCACGCCGCGCCAGATTCTGTCCGGCATTGCGAAGTACTACAAGCCCGAGGAACTGGTGGGCAAGACGGTCGTAGCCGTCACCAACCTGCCGCCGCGCAAGATGATGGGGCAGGAGTCGAACGGCATGCTGCTCTCCGCCGAGAAGGACGACAAGCTGACCCTGCTTATGCTGGATGACGCGATTGAAGCGGGTTCCAAGCTCTGCTAAAGCAGGTATAGGGGGAATCCAATTCCTCCTATATACAAAAGCGGGTTTCCGCAGGAAACCCGCTTTTGATACCCCCTGGACACGGCCCGGGGCCGCTGGGTCGGGGTATCCCAACGCCCGGCAAAGCTGGGCGTTGGGCTGAAAATTGCCGCTTTACGGCAATTTTCTGTTTGTATGCGCGGCAAAGCCGCAAGGCGCCAAGGTTCGTAGGGCGCGACGACCCGGCGCGCCTTGCGACGTCAATAAAATGGAGGGACAGATATGGGATATCAGTATCAATATGTTCGCGTGGAATTCGGCGGCGGCGCTTTTTTCGGGAACCAAAGCGCAGAACACCGGAAGGTCATTGACCAGTATGCAGCGGACGGCTGGCGGTATGTAGGCTGGGTGCCGGTGACGTTCACAAGCCATGGCGGCGTAGAAAGTGCCGACCTCGTATTTGAAAAGCCTGCGGAGCAGGCGGAATAGGCAAGTAAGGAGACCCATGCAAAGGAAATATTTCTTTTTTGATATCGATGGCACGCTGGCGACCGGTCTGACGACCATCATGCCGGAGAGTGCAAAGCGGTGTATTGCGCGGCTGCGGGAGAACGGCCATTTTACCGCGCTGGCAACCGGCCGTTTGCAGGCTTCCGCGGCACAGGTCGCGGCGCGGTACGGCTTTACCCATTTTGTGGCGGACGGCGGATACAGCCTGACGCTGGACGGGAAGATCATCGAAATGCGCAGCCTGCCCGCGGCAGACTGCATTTCCCTGATCGACCGGCTGGTCCTGCAGGATATCCCGTGGGCGGTGTCGGTCGGGAACGAGCGGCTCTGCCTCACCTCGGACGAGCGTTTTTTATCGGTCGCACCGGCGGACTATTTTCCAGTCAAAGTGGACCCGCTGTTCGATTACCACGGCATGAAGCGGCTGTATAAGGTTTATATGGCCTGTACGCCGGAAAACGAGGATCAGATCGATTTCGGCGGCCTGCCGACCGTACGCTATAACCGGGATGTGCTGTTCATTGAGCCGACCGAAAAACAGCAGGGTATCCGGCGCATGCTGGATATCCTGGGAGCAGCGGACGAGGATGCCATTGTGTTCGGCGACGGCACAAACGACGTCTGCATGTTCGGACAGGGATGGTTCTCGGTTGCGATGGGAAACGCCTGCGATGCGCTCAAGGCCAAGGCGGACTACATCACTGACGCGGTTGATCAGGATGGGCTGTGGAATGCCTGTAAGCACTTCGGATGGATCTGACAAAGGAGGATGCAAATGCTGTTTGATACCCATGCGCATTATGATGACGAGCGCTTTGATGCGGACCGGGACGCACTGCTGTCTTCCATGCCTGCGAACAATGTGGGGCTGATCCTCAACCCGGGCTGCGATCTGGACTCCTCGCGCAAGGCGGTCAGCTATGCACAAAAATATCCGTTTATGTATGCAGCAGCCGGCATTCATCCGGAAAATATTGATGAAAATTGGAATAATGACCTTGCGGTCATCAAAGAGCTGGCGCAGAATGAACCCAAGGTGCGGGCGATTGGGGAGATTGGCCTGGACTACTACTGGGAAAAGGACGAGCGTGCCCGTGCGCGGCAGCAGGTCGTGTTTGCGCGGCAGATGGAGCTGGCGCGCGAGTTGGGCAAGCCGGTCATTGTGCACGACCGAGACGCACACGGAGACTGCATGGAGATCACGCGCCGCTATCCCGGCGTGACCGGCGTGTACCACTGCTATGCAGGCAGTGTGGAAATGGCGCGTGAGCTGCTGGGGCTGGGATATTACCTGTCTTTTACCGGCGTGATTACGTTCAAGAATGCGCGCCGCGCGATCGAGGTGATCCGCGAGGTGCCGATCGACCGGCTGATGGTCGAGACCGATTCGCCCTATATGGCGCCCGAGCCCTACCGCGGGCGTCGCAACTCCTCGTTGTATGTCCATCGCATGGCGGAGACGATCGCCGGGGTTAAAGGTCTGGACGCGGCAGAGGTCGAGCGTATCACGACCGAAAACGGCAAGCGGCTGTTTGGGATTTCCTGATGAAAAACAGCAATTTTGCTTGACAGGAACATACCGTTCCGGTATAATATACTCTGTCGTCAGGCAAAGCCGGACGGCGATTTCCGGGGGCGTAGCTCAGCTGGGAGAGCGTTTGACTGGCAGTCAAGAGGTCATGGGTTCGATCCCCACCGTCTCCACCAAGTTCATATTGGAACTGCAAAACACCTTTTATCGTTAGATAAAAGGTGTTTTGTTTATTTTCAGAACAAATTTCTGGTTTTCTGCTTTATGCACACCGAGGCGAAAAATGGGATATACTCGTAAAAATAACTGATTTTTTCGTATGTGGGACGATTTTGCCAAGCCCTCAGAACAAAAAGAAAGTTCCGGGAGTAGTCAGTTGGAGTTATGATGATGTCTTCCATTTGATAGCACAGCCTGATCCACCTTTTGAACAGCGGGGCGAATCAGTCTGACCCGGGAAAGGAGCGGCGGAAGTCCTCCATTGCCGAGTGCGCGTAGTAAACGATCTTTTTCCCGGAGAACCGGGCTGCAAGGGCGGCCGGAAGGGAGTCCGGAAACACCGTATTGATGTGAACGATCTCCCCCTCCCGCATGGTCTGCGCCAACGGAATACCGGCTGCCGTCAAAGCCATTCGCTGATGCAGCAGGGCCTGTCCGACCCCGCTCCGGTGAACCAGCCGAAATCCGCCGGGGTAGAGATAGACCGATATGTTACGTACCTCCCAAATTTAACAACGAAAGAAAATTGCAATGGCAAGCCAGAGAGACAGATGCTTGCGGGATTGCATCCACTGGTCGTACCGCGCCAGCTGCTCATGCCGGAATAAACAGCGTAAGACCGGACGGCCAAAATGGCGGGCGATCAGGAATGCTATCATGGAGCCTACACAAATCCCAATATAGTTAAAAAGAAACCCCAGCCAGGAGCCCAAAATCAGTACACCCGCTAAGCAGCTGATGCCGCCGGGCAGAATCGGGATCACGACCTGCACCGCCTGAAGGATCAGGAATAGTGCCGGGCCCCAGAAACCTGCTTTCTGCACAAAATCAGACATGGCCTGCTGGGATGTCAGAATGCCGCGCTGCCATGCCCAAACAGCCAGGATCGCGCAGATAATCAGTCCGAACATCGACACATAGCGCAGTATATTCTTGGTTCGCAGCTCGTTCATGCGCTTCCCTGCACTTTCCGGAAGCGAAGATGGAGGCATTCCAGGTAGGCGGCTTCGACTGCCTGCGCAAATGTCTCAATAGAAAACCGTTGTCCCGTGACCGATGCGGATTTTCTCATGCGTTCGCGGCAGTCTGGGTGCTGCATGAAATTTTCGGCACAGGCAGCAAATTCGTGCTCGTTTGTGTACTGCCAGCCGTTTGATCCCTGTATCACTACACCATCCAAGCAGGCATCCTGCCGGCAGAGGAGCGGCAACCCGGCTCTCAGGGCTTCCATATAGGTTAGGCCCTGTGTTTCACTGGTGGATGCGCTGACAAACAAATCCCCCAGCTGATAGTAGCGTCCGACCTGATCCGGCGGTACCATGCCGGAGAATACAACATGCCCATCCAAATGCAGCCGGTGGGACAGCTTCTCCAGATAAGCCCGGTTCGGACCATCACCCACCAGCAGGAGTGAGACTGGAGCGCTGCGGAACAGGGACATTGCCCGGACAAGCTCTGCGCAGTTTTTTTCCTTTGCCAGTCGCCCCAAATACAGGAGAACGATATGGTTGTCTGGAATCCCTATGCGCTCCCGCAGGCGATGTGCCTCTGCTTGGCTTGCACCTTGCGGCATCTCGATCCCTGTGGGGATTATGTACAGCGGGCGCCGCACCCCGTAGCCGCAAAGGAGGCCGGCCGTTTTTTCTGTTGGAGCAATGATGGCATCCGTGCGGCGGGAGACCCAGCGGGAAAACCGGCGGACCACTTTTTTGCCCCATGCCTGGCTGGGAGAAAAATAGTGCGTATAATGCTCATAGACAGTGTGATAGGTGTGCAGAAGCGGGGCGTCCGCCTTTTCTGCAATATAACAGGCTGCCGGGAAAGTGCTGAACTCGCAGTTGGAATGGACAATGTCCGGCCTCCAGGAGAGTAGTTCCTTGATTATCTGTTTCTGGAGGGGAACACCCAGCCGTGCCTTGGGGTATACCGCACCCACCCCCATGGATCTCAAATAATATACTCCGTTCTGTATATGGGAATATGAGGAGCGGGAAAGCGTGAGGATACGAACCTTGTGCCCGCGGTCCTCCAGCCCTTTGCGAAGATTTTGTACCGAAGTCACGACTCCGTTAACTGCAGGCGTGTACCAGTCGGTAGTTAGCAGTATTTTCATAGATAGCCCCTCTTTCGATCTCCCGGGAAAACAATCCCTGTGATTTCAGTGTATTGGTTCAGTTTAAACAAAGGGAAAACGAAAGTTAAACAGAGTATAAAAAGTATGGCCGGGAACCAGTTCTCAGGCCATACTTTTTTGCACTTTAATCTGGCGGCTGAATAAATATAGCACACTTATCCTGCGGGAACAGTTTGAATACGTACTGGAGACTTGTGACGGTTTGGAACGCATATTACTGATTTTACGAGAAGGTAACGCACGCAGTTGATGGAGTAAAAATGAGCGCCGCCAACAGCGGGTTATGTACTATACGGTATCATCTGCATATCGGAAACAGATCACCACGTACTGCCAGATGAGGGCGAAAGGAGAGACGGATGGATTGCAATGCGGGACTTGCAACGAAAATCTCTAAATGTGTTGAAAATCAGCAATTGAAAAGGGGGGTTTGTACGTAAAAAATATATGTTTTTCTTTGTACAACATTTCTCTATCGACAAAAAATCTAAATTGATAAAATATGGATATAAGAACCATTTAGCTACGTTTTTTATACAAAAAACAGTCATGGGAGGGACGACATTTTATTGGAGAACTTATGAGATGCGATGCTGTACAAGGGGGAGAACAGATATGATCAAACGAGCTTCGCTTTACCCGAGAAGGAAGTACAAACGAACGATTTTACTGCTGGTTTTGTTGTTTGTGCTGGCGTTCAGCCTCGCCGTTGGATTGTCAATGTGGGGCAGCGTGAACACGGTGACAGAGGATGTGCAGGATCGGCTCGGCACCGGCTTTGTCTTTAAGATGCCACCATTGGATCCGATGGATACAACCTATTACCAACCGGTACATTTGCGGGATGGAGGCCGCACTAAAGCCTATGTTGGAGCGACGCTGGATAAGCAATTGGCCGATGAGGTTATGGGAATTGATGGTGTATCCGCCTACAACGGGGAAATGACGCAGTGGATCCATGTAGATGATATTGAAATTTATCCTGGGGCAATGACTTTACGGACGGAAGAAGCGCTGAATGACCCGCGTCGGATCAGAACAATCGAACGTAATTATGAAAGCCAAGGCGGCTTTGAATATTATCAGACAGAAGGAACTGAGACTGTCATTTATGGAAATACCAATACTGCCCTTTATGATAAATTCCGTACCGGTGCATTTGAGTTGATATCCGGTCGCCACATTACACCTACAGACAAGCAGAAAGTCCTGATATCGGATGAAATTGCAGAACGGAATCAACTCAATGTCGGTGATACATTCCATATCAGCTTGTGGAACAAACATCTGGGGAAATACGATCCCTTTGACCAAGTGCTCGGAAGCTGGGAACTCGAAATCGTCGGTATATTTCATGTGAACGGATATCAGCCGACAGGTATTTGGGTGCACGAAGATAAGATCGCCTATAACTGGCTTCTGTCAGATGAAGATACTGTGGCACAGATCAATCTGGCTTGGGATCTGGGACGCTATACCGACTATGTGCGCGATCTGCAATATGAAAACCTGACGTTCTTTGTCGCTGATGCGGATCAGCTGCAGCCAATTATGGAACAAGTGGAGCAGTTGGATGTAGCGGGGATCGGATTCTTTGAATTAGCGGCAGATGATACCATGTACAGTTCTACGATTGAACCACTGAGCGCTATCAAAACAATGGTACTGATTGCAGTTGCGGTGATTGCAATCGGCTGCTTCATCGTGCTGTGCATCGTGTTTACCATGTGGATCCGGAGCAGACGGCGTGAAATTGCAATCTACCTGTCGCTCGGTATCCGCAAGGTAGAGATCCTTGGACAGTTTATTATCGAAGCAAGCGTAGTTGCGGTTGCGGCATCGGTCATTGCGTTTGCAGTCTGCCAGCCGGTAGCGGGTGCGATCGGAAACGGGGTGCTATCTTCCGTTGTTGCGGAGGCAGCGCCCGAGGAGAAAACATATACGGAGGATGAAATCTATCAGGCAGCCATAAGTGGACAGGTATCTGAATTGTTCGCATATGACAGCGGAACCTATGCCGGGCCGGAGCACATCGACTTCCAGTTCGGGCTGGCTGAGATGCTGATCCTTGTTGCGGCGGAATTCCTGATCATCATCGCGGCAATCTGCAAGGGCGGATCGTTTATCTTCAAGTTGCAGCCGCGGCAGATCATGACAACATTAAGCTGAGAAAGGAGAGCGGTAAAATGCCGACACATAAACGCGCGTGGCTATATGTCATCCGGAACAAAAAGCGTACGACGTTGCTGTTTATCCTGCTTGTGGCATTGATGAGCCTATCGCTGCTGGGCCTGGCCCTGTATGCTGCCTGCGGCGATGCGGTCAAGGAACTGCGCAGAAGCATTGGTGGATATATCGCCATACAGACTGCGGCAGAAAGTAGCCAAGACACGGACGATGCACTGTTGCAGCAAGTGCGAACGCTGGACAATATCAGCAAGTATAATGGAGTAGATCCTTACTATATGTACACGGAAGGGCTCAAACTGACCCCTGGTTCCTACCGTGGAACAGGTATGGTCGGCGAGTTTGTGCCGAAGTTGGTCGCATGCACGGATTCTTCCCTGCATGAGCGGTTTGTCGGGGCTTCCTTTATGCTGGCCGAGGGCCGCCACATTACAGAGGGCGATCTGCACAAGGCGATGGTGTCCAAGGAACTCGCTCAGATGAACGGATTGTCCGTAGGTGATACAATCCATGCAAGCGTGGTGGAGGGTGTGGCTGGCTGGCAGCCGGAGCAGTATGGTACTGAGGTGGATTTTGAGATCGTCGGTGTTTACCAGATCGCACGCAACGAGCCGAGTGATCCCACAACGCCTGAGAGCGAACTGCAGGAGAATATGATCTTTACGGATATCGGTACGGCGAAGGAACTGTACGCGCTGAAATTCCCTGAGCGGCCGGCAGAAAGTTTTCAGTACAGCGCGGGGATCTTCCTTTTCTTAGACGATCCGGCGCTGATGGCGCAGACCGCCGCAGACCTGCGGGCACAGACCTATGCAGATTGGGACGGCTTCATCATCACGGAAAATGATACAAGGTATCAAAGCGCAGCAGCACCGATCCAAAAGGCAGAAACGATCAGTTTTTTCCTGTTGATTGTGCTTCTCGTGCTGAGCGTGGGTATCCTGGCGCTGGTTCTGCTGATGTGGACAAGGGAGCGGATGACCGAAGTAGGAATACTGATCTCGCTTGGCATTCCGTCAAAAGGGATCGTGCGGCAGATCATACTGGAGAACTATATGGTTGGCTTACCAGCGTTTGCGGTATCGGCGCTGATCAGTCTTGCGTTGTCAGACACGATTGGCAAATTGATCGGCGGTATGGTGGAGGAAATGCAGCTGGCGCATTATATCGGGCCGCTGCAAATGGCAGCAGTGCTGGCAGGGGCGGCGGTTGTCATTTTGATTGCCGTGCTGTTGGCTTCTGTTTCCATTATGCGCAAAAAGCCAAAGGACATTTTGACGGACTTAAGTTAAAAACGACACATGACAAGGATAAGGAGGATTATTATGGCAGTATTATCGACAAAGGCATTGACGTATTACTATTTTGAGGACCGCAATATTTTTGAAGGGCTGGATCTGGAATTTGAGCGGGGTAAGGTTTATGTGATTTTAGGGGCATCCGGCAGCGGTAAAACCACATTGCTTTCCCTCCTTGGCGGACTGGATACACCCAAAAGCGGCGAAATTCTGTTTGAAGGGAAAAATATCGCGGAGATGGGCTTGGAACAGTACCGCCACAACTGTGTGTCGTTTGTATTCCAGAATTATAACCTGATCGAGTATATGACACCAAAGGAGAACGTAGAGCTGGTGGATGCCCGTGCGACGGCAGACACGCTTCATCAGGTTGGCCTGACGGATGATGAGATCAACCGAAATGTACTTAAGCTGTCCGGCGGGCAGCAGCAGCGCGTAGCAATTGCACGGGCGCTGTCGTCGCCCGCTCCGGTGATCCTGGCAGATGAGCCGACCGGAAACCTGGACGAGGACACGGCGCACGACGTGACCGAACTGCTCGTCGAGCGCGCGCGGTCGTTGGACAAATGCGTGATTATCGTCAGCCACTCCAACGAGGTCGCTGCAGCCGGGAATGTGATCCTGCGCTTTTCTCACGGGGAAATTACGGTGGAATAACAAGCGCCGGCAAATGGGACAGAATGAGCTTTGTTAGGGGAGGGATTCATCGTGACACCGCCAAAACGCGCGTTATTGTACATCTGTCGGAAAAAGAAATTCTCTATCCTGCTGTTTCTCCTGCTGGCGCTGCTGTTTTCCGCCTGCCTGATGGGGATCATCATGGTGCGGGGGCTGGAGGATACGCAGTCTACGCTCCGCCGCACGTTTGCCGGGAGCTTCTATGTGTCGACAAACTGGGGGATAGTCGGCACGCAACCCGAAACCGTTTCTGGGTTTGAGTTTCTTGATGACGAAATGGCAGCGCAGATTGGAGATTTTGAAGGAATTGCAGCAGTCAATGCAACTTCATACGACTATTTTTGCTCCGACGAACTTCAAACTATCCCCAATTTGTTTGCAAGCATTTTAGCGGACACGAATCCCGCTGATAAAGAAAATTATGACAAGGCCTTGGCCTTTAGCAAGATGTCAAGTTATTCATTCAATTCATATTCTGAGTTAGCAACAGAGTTCCGAACTGGGCAATTCATCTTGACTGAAGGACGACACATTACACCAGATGACGTACATGTTGTATTAATTTCGGATGAAGTAGCAGAGAAAAATGATCTCGCCGTGGGGGACTCATTCTACGCATATCAAACAAGCGCCACTTCAGGAGGGAACTTTTCCAATTATGATGGTATTGGCTTTGACTTGGAAATCATAGGTATCTATCATGTAGAGGCATCGCAAAAAATCACAAAATATACAAATGAAACAGATATCGCAGCTAATAAGATTTTTGCAGATATCAGAACTAAAGTGGAAACCCAGCAGCTTGCAAATGATTATGTATACTACCCTTTTGTCTACTTCTTTGTTGATGACCCAGCGCATATCGACGAGATCATGGCGGCTGAACAGGAACGGGATGATATCCCGTGGGAGTATTATCTAATCGGCGTGGATGAGAGTGAGTACAGCACGGTTGCCGAGCCGCTGCGCTCCATGCACACGACCATTCTTGTAATCACCTGTATCGTCGTGGCTGTGCTGCTGATCCTGCTGTATCTGGTGCTGCGAATGTCGCTGCAAAGCAGAAAGCAGGAGACCAAGATATATCGTTGTCTCGGCTACTCCAAGCGAAATATCTGGGGGCAGTTTGTGATCGAAGGAGCTCTGCTTGCCCTGCTGGCGTTTATCCCGGCGGCAGCGCTGGCGCCGCCGTGCACCGCCGCTATGGGGGAAGTGGTAGAGAATATCGTCGCGGCGCAGAGTGAGGAGCCGCCGGAGTACAGCGAGGCGGAAATCGCTGCAGCTATGCGTGACGGTTCCTTCGTGAATATGATGGAGGATATGCAAAAGCTGTATCTGGACGAGCCGGTAGAGATCGATATGGATACCGGGCTGACGCTGCCGGTGGTGCTCGCCAGCATGGCAGCCGGCCTTGCAGCGGTTGTGCTGTTTGTTTCGATCCAGAGCCGGGAACTCCTGAACGCCGGATTGCGATGAAAGCAGGTGAAGAAAATGAAGCCTTGGAAACGGGCATGGTTATACGTCTGCCGTGAGCGGAAGCGCAGTATCCGCCTTATTCTCCTGTGCCTTGTTCTGACCGTATTCATGCTGCTGTGCAGCTGGGTGCAGGCCAGCATGGCGCAAAACGCGGAAGCACTGCGCAAAATCATCGGCGCCTCCTTCCGGATCGAGGATGATGCGGAGGGGATGCGGATCAACGACAGCCTGATCGCCCAAATTGAAGGGCTCGGCAATATCCGCCGCTCCAGCGGTGAAAACCTGCAGCTCCTGTATTCTGAAAGTATTCGCCCCATCCCCGGCATGCTGGCCGGGACCGAGGAGGAAGGCCAGTATATGATGAGCTACTACTCCGGCCATTACAGCGAGCTGGAGCAGCATTTCCGCACAGGCGAGCTGACCCTTGCGGAAGGGCGTCATGTTACACCGGAGGACTGCTTTTCGGCTGTGGTTTCGCGCGCGCTTGCCGAGCAGAACGGCCTTTCCGTCGGGGACAGCTTTTCGGCATCATTCGCTCCCGGCACGCTTGCAGAGAGGCCACAGCTTTCGGATGAGCCGTTTTCGTTTACCATTGTCGGTATTTTTGATATCACCGGGCAGCAGACGCAGCTTAACCAGGCAGAGCCCAGTATGCTGCAGAACACGGTATTCATCGACGCTGCTGCGGGACATGCCATCGACAGCGGCGATCCCACGCACAGCCGCTACCGTTACGGCGTTATCTTTATGGTGGATGACCCGCGCGATCTGGAGCAGACGGTATCGGCTGCACAGTCCGTTCTGGATATGCAGCATTTCAAATGCGTCGTTGATGACACAGAATACCGGCAGTCTGTACAGCCGCTCGAACGGATAGAAACCCTGATGAAGCTGCTGACCGGCGCACTGGCCGGGATCGGGACCGCGGTCCTTGCACTGGTGCTGCTGCTCTGGATCCGGCAGCGGACAACGGAGATCGGCATATATCTTTCCATTGGATTGAGCAAACGAAACATTTTGCTGCAATTTCTGACCGAAAGCATGGTGTCATCTGTTATCGGCGGTATCCTTGCCATTCCATTGACTTTCGCCATCACTACAGCTGTCCGCCTCACCGGAGCGGCGGAGCAGATGCTTGCCTTCCCATCGGCAATATCCGTATGTGTGATATGGATCACGGTTGTGGCAGTTACGGTGCTGGCAACCCTGTTGGCTGCGATCCGCCTGCTGCGCCTGCAGCCGAAAACGATATTGTCTGTTTTGAGTTGACAGTGGGATGTAATCTGTCAAGCGCGGTTCCTGAACGGGAAAAAGATCAGCAGAGATCCCTTCGGGATCGGGGTGGAGTGCGAAAAAAGGATATCAAAGCCGTATGGCAAGGTTGTTGCGGTTGTTTCATAAGGATATGCTGGCGGTTTGCACAGAACATCTGTGCAAACTGCCTCTTGCTTTTTTTGTGGGAATCCATTAAAATGAAACTATGTTTTATAATATGGAACGTGGAGGGATGAAAATGGCAGGAGCTTCGTCTGTACAGTCGCTTGACCGTGCCTTTGATTTGCTTGAGCGGCTTTGCTATAGCCATGGAGGCATGACTATCGGAGCGCTTTCGGCGGAAACCGGTCTGCATAAAAGTACGGTGCACCGTCTGCTGTCCAGCATGTGCGCTCGCGGGTATGTGCAGCGGGATGCGGCGACCAGCATTTACCGCGCGAGTATGCGTCTGTGCGAGTTGAGCAGCTCTATTGTGGACAATTTGGATATGGTAGATATTGTACGCTCGCCGCTTGAGGAGTTGGGCCGTCAAACAGAGGAGACTGTCCATCTTGCCATGCAGGAGGAGCAGGACATTGTCTATATCCATAAGGTGGAGAGCGGCAGTGGTGCGATCCGCATGTTTTCGCGCATCGGCATGCGCCGCCCGCTGTTTTGCACCGGAGTAGGCAAAGCGATACTTGCGACCTGGCCGGACAATGAGGTGCAGTCGGTCTGGCAGAAAAGCGATGTACGTCCCTGGACGGAGCATACCATAGTAGATGAGCGGGCTTTTGCTCGGGAGATTGAGCAGGTGCGCAGCCGCGGCTATGCGTTGGACGATGAGGAAAACGAGCTTGGCGTGCGCTGCATTGCAGCGGCTTTGCCGGATTATAGCGGCAGAGCCACCTATGCGATCTCGCTCTCTGCGCCTGCAGGTAAGATGACGGATGAACGGATTGCAGCGCTGCTGGGTCCGCTGCTTGCCACGCGCGACCAGATTGCGGCTGTGCTGGCCGGAGGCAGCAGCCGGCGCTGACGGAATGGGATTGCGGCACAAGCGGACGCTGGTGCTTCGGTTCAGGATTTTGGCCCGGCGTTCCAGTGTGGCCAGTGGAGAAAGGATACAGAAATGACTGAGGTTTTGCAGCTGCCGCACGGCAGGCTGACGCATTATGGAAAGGCACAGGGCTTTGCCAAATCCGCGCTCGTGATCTGTCCGGGAGGCGGGTATGAATTCTGCTCGATCCGCGAAGGCGCACCCGTGGCGCGTGCCTTTGCGCGCGATGGGATCGAGGCCTTTGTGCTGGAATACGACTGCGCCCCCGTCCCGCTGGGGACGATGCCGGTGCGCACTGCGGCGGCAGCGGTCGCGTGGGTGCGGGAGCATGCTGCGCAGTTCCACATCAACCCGGACCGCATTGCGATCGGCGGCTTTTCCGCAGGCGGGCATCTGGCGGGCACGCTGGCGGCGGTCTGGAACAAGCCGGAATGGTTTGAGCCGGGAACAGACCTGCAGGCGCACCGGCCGAACGCCGCGGTGCTGTGTTATCCGGTCGTTTCGGCGGGGGAGCATGCCCACCGGGGCAGCTTTGTGCAGCTCGCGGGGGCGGAACGGGACAAGCAGCAGGTTTTTTCGCTCGAATACCTTGTGGATGGCGACATGCCGCCCACCTTCCTCTGGCACACGCTGGACGACGATGAGGTGCCGGTCGAGAACACGCTGCTGCTCGAGCAGGCGCTGCGCCGCGCCGGCGTGCCGCACGAGGTGCATCTGTTCCCGCACGGCGTACACGGTCTTTCCCTGGCGGATTATGAAACATACGAGCCGACGCGCGGCCGTCTGCCGGACCGGCATGTAAACCGCTGGCAGGCGTTGTGTGCGGAGTGGCTGAAAAACCTCGGTTGAAGCAGGGGCTTGACAGGAAGCGGCTTCGGATGCTTGGATGATGTATGTATAGACCACCCATGAAAATGGGTGGCTTTATTTTATAAAAAATAAAATTAAAGATTGACTTTAATAATATTAAAGTATATACTGAAGGTACAAGGAAAGGAAGTGATGGCGTGGCGATAGAGGTCGTACCTGCGTGGATGGAGCAGCTGGACGACGAGGACGTGACCTTCATCAAGAAATTTATCCTGGCCTCGGGCTCGCTCAAAGAGGTTGCGGGCGTGTACGGCGTGACCTATCCGACCGTGCGCCTGCGGCTCGACCGGCTGATCCAGAAGATCGAACTCGGCGAGCGGGAAGAGGAGGAGCCGTATATTGCGCTGATCAAACGCCTCGCCGTCAACGATAAGCTGGATTTTGACACCGCGAAAATCCTGATCAACGAGTACAAAAAACAGAAAAAGGAGGCAGAGTAATGGTTATATGGGTTCATATTGCAGTCGTATTGCTGATAGCGGCGGCTGTCATCGCATTGCAGGTTTACCTGTCCAGACGGCAGGCATGGTGGCCCGGGCTGGTGCTGCCCGTGCTGTGGTTTGCTTACACTCTGTTTGTGATCGTCGCCGCGGTCACGGGCTATTATTACGTTTATGAGACACCTCTGTCGGTGGACATTGACCTGCTGGTGAGCTTCCCGCTCAGCATGCTGCAGGCCAATATCCCGGCGTTTGTGCTGCTGGCGGTGTATTTCTTCTGCCGCTCGCGCCGGCGCAGACAGAAGCAGCTGGATAAGATGCAGGTGCAGGACCTGTAAGGGGGAATGGTGATGAAACTCACAGAAATTCTGGTTACCCTGAGTCTGTATGTGCCGCTTATCGTGGTATTCGTCATTTGTATTGCGCTGGAAATATTTCTGGCAAATCGTCAAAGCCGCTGGCCCGGGCTGGTACTGCCGATATGTTGGCTAATGCCTGCGTGGCTTGTTCTGCCAAACTTACTGCTGAACGCGCTGTCACTGGCGGAAAACGCGGGGCAAATGCTGCTGGCGCTGTTGGTGGTGCCGATCTGCCTGCTGCCGGCGCTCGTGCTGCTGGCGATTTACTGGTTTTGCCGCCGACGCAGGAAAAGCAGGGAACAGGTAGAGAAAATGAAGATACAGGATTTGTAGGGGGTATTTATGGCGCTTACTTTGATGACGGTTTTGATTGTGCTGTTCAACATGCTGCTTTGGGCGGCCGTGCTGGCGGGGATCATCGCGCTGGAGGTCTGGCTGTCCCGCCGAAAAAGCCGCTGGCCGGGGCTGATCATGCCGATCATCTCCTTTGCGCTGTCGCTGCTGCTGGTATTCGGCTTCGTGGCCTTTTCGGCAGTCTCCGCGACCAGCGAATTGCAGGTTACCGAGGCGGAAACCGGCGAAATCATCCATCAGGAGCAGCGGGTGGAGGAGGTATCCGACTGGACACTGGGTGACACCGTGCAGCTCGGGATTCTCCTGCTGGTCGGCAATATCCCGACCTTTGTGCTGCTCGGCACTTACTACATCGGCCGGGAAAAGCTCCGCCGCGACAAGCTGCTGGAGAAGATGCATATACAGGACTTGTAAAAACGCAGAAGCAGGCCCCTCACGAAGCGGGGCCTGCTTTATTTTGCGTATGAAAAAACCGCATTCCGGACAGACGCATCCGGAATGCGGGGTCATGCAGTTGCTTTCTGATAGGCCAGGAACAGATATCCGCCGACAGCGGCGGCCATCTCCCGTGAAGCGACGGCTTTGTCAGCCAGCGTCACGATCCATGCGATCCGTGTGCGCGGCATGGCTGCGAGCGGGAACATGTGCCGCGCGATAGCCTCGCACTCGCGCTCGGTCAGGCCAAATACCTGCCGTGCGCGTCCGGCTGCAATATGTCCATGCACAAAAGCGTGCATCCGCATCACACGCTTGATGCCGGAATACCGGCGCAGGTAGCGGCGGAAGCGTTCGTCATGCCAATCGTAGCCGAAGAAATCGTGCAGCAGTGCGGCGCGAAGTACAGAAGCGGTTTCGTCCCCGGACAGACGCATCCAGCGGGCGATGGCATAAGCCGCCCCTGCCACAGCAACAGAATGGTCGTAGACCGAATTATCCGCGCCGTGGTGCTGGAAGCCGCGCAGCTGCTGGAACTTGGGGTGGTTCAGGATATCCCCGGCAAGCTGCTGGATTTCACTGTCCATTGGACTCACCTCCCTGACTTTTACTGTACCCTTATTATATGCCGCAAGCTGCACAAAAACAAGGGGAAAAATGTAACAATTCTATGACATTTGCTGCGGCTGGCTGCCGAGCAACTGACGCAGGACATGATGGTGCAGCAGGACCGCGGCAAGCAGGCCGGCTGCTTCAGCGATCGGGAAGGAGAACCAGACAGCGGACAGGCTGATGCGGGAAAGTGCAGCAGCAGCTGGCAGGATGACGGCCAGCTGGCGCAGCAGCGCAACCACAAGTGACTCGTTGCCGCGCCCCAATCCCTGCATGCAGCCGCTCAGGATGACAGACACGCCTGCAAAGCAGAATGAGATCGAGATAATACGGATACCTGGCACACCGATGGTAAGCATGGTGTCTGACGCGTCGAACAGGCGCAGCAATGGCACAGGCAGCAGTTCAAAGAGCGCCGAACCCGCCGCCATGATGCCCAAGGCAAGCAGCAGGGCATAGCGGGTGATGCGTTCGATACGCCGGCGGTTTCTCGCGCCGAAATTGTATCCGATCATAGGGATAAGCGCATTGTTCAGGCCGTATATCGGCATGAACAGGAAATTCTGAAGCTTGTAGTACACGCCGTAAAAACTGACCGCAGTCTGGGAAAACGGCATCAGGATGCGGTTGAGGCCGACCGTAAGCACGCTCATCAGCGACTGCTGCAGCGCAGCGGGCAGGCCGATACGCACGATCTCCCCGAGAATCTTCCCATCCGGACGGAATCCGCGGATATGGATGCGCACATCGTGGTTAAAGTGCACGTTGATTGCAAACCCGATCGCCATCGCGATAATTTGGGAGATCACAGTTGCGAGCGCCGCGCCCGTTGTGCCCAGGGCGGGGAAGCCGAACAGGCCGAAGATCATGATGGGATCCAGAATGCAGTTGAGTACCGCTCCAATCAGCTGGGTGACCATGTGATAGACTGTGTTTCCGGTCGCCTGCATCAGGCGCTCCGCGACGAACAGCAGGAACACCCCACAGGAGGCCACGGAGACGACGGTAATGTAACCGGTGCCCATTTGGATAATTTCCGGCACGTCCGTGAACAAGGCGATGAACTGCCGTCCGAACAGAAGGCCGAGCACGGCAAACACCAGCCAGCAGCATACGGAAAGGAAAATGCCGTTGACCGCGACTGCATTGGCGGCCTCCTGCCTTTTTTGGCCCAGCCGGCGTGAGAGCAGGGCATTGACGCCGACACCTGTGCCGGTCGCTACCGCAATCATCAGCAGCTGCACCGGGAACGCGAGCGAGACGGCAGTCAGCGCATCCTCGCTGATGCGCGCGACAAACGCGCTGTCTACAATATTGTAAAGCGCCTGCACCAGCATGGACAGCATGATCGGGAAGGACATGGTCACGATCAGCCGCCCTTCGGGCATGGTCCCCATCTTGTTTTCTGCCGCCATCTGCCTGCACCCCCGTTTCATTGATATTATCATAGCAGAAAAATGAGTTACACGCAAAGAAAAAGAGCAATCGGGAGCAGACTATAGGGAAGAAAATAAAGGGATATTCCTGCACCGCAGATGCGCATAAAGCAAAAAAGAACCCTGCGGATTATGCAGGGTTCTTCAAATTCGCGAATGGCATGCAGTACTTCATTCGAAAGAAACAAGCGTCTCTACATCCTTGCGCTTGGGGCACATCGGTTCTTCCGCCGGATGACCGACCGCAATCAGCGCCGCGACCTTCTGTCCCTCTGGAATCTGCACGACCTGCGCAACTTTTTCCTCGTCAAAGATGCCCATGATAACCGTACCCAAGTTAAGTGCGTGTGCGGCAAGGCAGAAGGTCTGCGCAGCAACGCCGGCATCGAACGACTGCCAGTGCGTACCCTGCGAGGTGGAGAACGAACCGTCCCGCTCGTAGCCCGAACGGCCGGTGATCATGGTCAGCACCACCAGCGCGGGGGCGCCCGCCGTGGTCTTCTGGTTGAAGGCAAAGTCCATCATGCAGTCATCTGCCAGACGCTGCTTTTTCTCTTTGTCGGTCACAACGATATACCGCGCGATCTGGGTGTTTTTCCAGCTCGGTGCATAGGCGGCAGCCGCCACGACCTGCTCGATCTCTTCCTTTGTGACAGGCTGTTCGGTAAATTTTCGCACGCTGCGGCGTGTTTTGAGGCATTCGAGTGCTTCCATGTGGGTTTGCTCCTTTATCAGATTGCTTTACCCTTATTTTAGCAGACCGCTCCAGACAAGGCAACGTAATCTGACAAAAACATCACCAAAATATCATCACTCAATGCTGCTGTCTGCCAGCACCTTTACATAGAAGCGCCGTGTGCGCGGGCCGTCAAACTCGCAGAAATAGATCCCTTGCCAGGTGCCGAGCAGCAAGTGGCCGTTCTCGATCAGCACGAGCTTGCTTGCCCCAATACAGCTGGACTTGAGGTGCGCGGCCGAATTCCCCTCCGCATGGCGGAATTCGCGCCGGTCGGGAAAGGCTTCGCGCAGGCCGAGCAGCAGGTCGTGCTGCACGTCCGGATCGGCATTTTCGTTGATCGTGATGCCCGCGGTCGTGTGCGGGCAGTAGACGACCGCCATACCGCTCTTCACGCCGCTCTCCTGGATCGCATGGCGTACCTGTACGGTGACGTTGTACATGCCCTCGTGATCCGTGTGCAGGGTAAATTCCTTGGTTTTCATTGTGTTTCCTCCCTCCGCTTATTCTGACCGGTTTTCATGCAGGTAAGTCGCTTCCAGATCGGACAAATGCAGTTTGACCGCGAGCGGGTATTTCTCGAACGCGTGCGCGAGAGAAAAGCTGCCGCCGCGCACCGAATCATCAAATCCGCCCATGTGCCACCGCACCGCCATGGCCTCCTCGGTTTTGAGGCGCATAAACCGCTCGATCAGGTATACCGACTTTTCTCCGTGGCCGTAGGGGAACTGGTCGTCGATCGCGTAGACCGGCACCTTTTCCCACTCCCCGCGGTCGTTCTTGCGGTTGCGCAGCTCGGTTTTGTAAAAGCCCGCCTTGCACAGGTCGTGCAGCAGTGAGACTATGGTAAAACTCTCCAGATCGTCATGTTCCGGGTCATAATGCTTGGAGATCAGCACATTGTACACATTGATCGAATGGTCGAGCAGGCCACCCTCATACGCCGCATGGAAGCGCGTGGACGCGGGCGCAGTGAAAAAGTCAGTGGTTTCCATCCATGCGAGCAGCTTCTCCGCACCCGGACGGTGGATATTCTTGTTGTAGGTTTCGATAAACAGTTCTTTATTCGTCATGTCGTTCCTCCATTCGGGCGCGGGCGAGCGCAGTGAGCGCCTCCCGTGTATTGTCTGCCTGTCCGTCGATCACCGCGCCCAGCAGCGCGTGCAGCATCTCCCCGACCGCAGGGCCGGACAGACCGAGCGCTTTGATATCGTTGCCGTCCACGGCCAGCTGGCGCAGCGAAAAGCAGCTTTGCGCCGCAAGCACGTCATTTAAGCACCGTTCCATACCGTGCAGCCACGCGACGTCCTCCGGGTGCGTGCCCTGCCCAACCGCGTCGCCTTTTTTGATGGCGAGCAAGTCGCGGAAGCGATCCTCCCCGATCTGGGACAGGCGGCGGCGCACCAGCTTGTCCGTGTCGCCCAGCGGGCGGTCGTGCTGCTCGACCAGCAGCAGGATGCGTTCGCTGTCCTCGTTTGAAAAGCGCAGGCGGCGCAGGATACGCTCTGCGATCTCGCGGCTGGCCTTGGGGTGCCCGTAAAAATGTCCCACGCCGTTTTCGTCCACGGTCTTGCAGGCGGGCTTGCCGCAGTCATGCAGCAGCGTGGACCAGCGCAGCACAGGCGCCGCGGGCACCTGCCCGGTGGCGCGGACGCTGTGCTCCCATACATCATAAAGATGGTGCGGGTTTTGCTGCGCACAGCCGAACATCGGCACGAGCTCGGGCAGCACCATGCCGAGGATATCGGTAAATTCCATCAGCGCCCGCTGCGCGAACCGGCCGCAAAGCGTACCGGTCAGCTCCTCGCGGATGCGCTCGGCAGCAATGCAGTCCAGCCGCGCCGCCTGCCGCCGCATGGCGGCTGCGGTTTCCAGCTCGACCGTGAAACCCAGCTGGGATGCGAACCGCACCGCACGCAGGATGCGCAGCGCATCCTCCTGAAAGCGCGCGTCCGGGTCGCCGACCGCGCGCAGGATGCCGTCCTGCAAATCGTCCTGCCCGCCGAAGGGGTCGCACAGGCCGCGTTCCGGGTGCCACGCTATCGCGCCTACCGTGAAATCGCGCCGCGCAAGGTCATCCTCCACATGGCCGACAAAACGCACCCCGTCCGGGTGCCGCCCGTCCGAATACCCGCCGTCCGCGCGGAAGGTCGTGATCTCAAGCGGGCCGCCGTCCGTAAGCAGGGTCAGCGTGCCGTGTTTGAGCCCGGTTGCAAGCACCCGTTCGCCTGCAAACACCGCCTGCATCTCCTCCGGGCGCGCGGCGGTGCACAGATCCCAGTCGTGCGGCACTGCGCCGCGCAGGCTGTCGCGCACACAGCCGCCAACCGCCCAGGTTTCAAACCCCGCCGCCTCAAGCCGTTCGATGGCGCGCGCGGCGTGGGCCGGGAGCCGGATCAATGGCCCTTCCTTTTCTGGCGCAGGCGGTACGAGGTGCCGTCCGGATTGAGGACGACCGTGTTGTCCAGCTGCGCCTTGAGGCTGCGCCGGAAGCCTGCAATGTATTCCTCGCGCAGCGCCTTCTGCTCGGCCTGTTCCGCCGGGGTCAGCTCCCCGGCCTTGGACTTTTTGGCCAGTTCATTGATGCGCGCGATTTTTTCATCGGTCATAACCGTATTCCTCCATGGATCCTGATATGCCCTTATTATAACAAACCGGACGAGCAAAGTCCACGGAAAACCTTTACCCCTCCCGTCCCGGGCGCTGGGCGTCCGCCATCAGCATGAGGCCGCAGCGCAGCCCGAGCCGGAAGCAGCTTTCGCCGTGCTCGGCGGCGGCAACATTGCACTGGTCGCACAGGCGGCGGAAGCGGCGGTGCAGGACAGGGGGCAGGAGTGCGTCCAAGTCGTCCTCCATGCGGCTGAGGGTTTGCCAGGCGGGGCCGTCGGCAAAGGGATAGGCGCGCTCGGCGGCGGCCTGCAATTCACGATAAATGGATGTGTCCATGTTGATCACCTCACCCTAATATTAGCATGATTCATTCTAAAACGCAATAGAATAATTTGTTCTGATACAATGTTGTCAGAGGTGATCTTATGCGTTATGAACGTATTCGCAATTTACGCGAAGATAACGATTTGAGCCAACAGCAAATTGCAGATTATCTGAATATCTCCCAGCGAACATACAGCTATTATGAGAGCGGCGAACATAATATGCCGCTTCCGATTTTGGTACAATTGGCAGATTACTACCGCACCTCAATTGACTACCTGCTGGGCAGGACGAATGATCCTGCGCCTCCTGCACCGTAAGGGCGCGCAAGGCGCGCCCCGGTGGGTGTCCACTTCCCAAGTGGGCGGAATTTGCGCCTGTGCGGCGCAGGGCGGTTCGCCTAATAAGGCAAACGTGTACCCTGCTCTTAGCTGGCGGGAATGCGGCCTGCGCGGCCGCCTCGCGGACAAGAAGGGGAACACCTACGGTTTTCCCCTTCTTGCCAATCAACCCCATTCCCTTTAGGGCGCGCTGCGCGCGCAAAAGTAAGTCCCGCCTTGCCATTGCCGCCCAGTTTTTGGGACAGGGTAAGCAGAATTTTTGCCACCCCAGAGGGGGCGGGCGCGCATGGTGCGCCCGACGGTACCCGGTCGGAGCGTCGCCTTCGCGCAAACAGCGGCCATAAACCGAACGTCGTCAGCACTCCCGCCTTTCGGGGAGAGCGCAAACGTAAACTGCCGCGACGTTATCGCAAATCAAATTTTCCACAGAATGTGGAAAATTTGTTTGCGGTCGCGGGCACCCGTGAACGTCTCCCGGCGGGGGTGATTGACAAGAGGGGGTTAAGACCCCCTCTTGCCCGCCCGCGCCGCGCAGGCGCAACGTTCCCGCCGCCCGCAGGCGGCGACCCCCGCTGGAAGCGGGCACTTCCGTCCGCCTTGTCAGGCGAATACCCCAAAAATCGAACGGTGGAGTTCATATCCCACTTAAAAAGTGGGAATACTTGCCTTGACCTGCTATGCCGCGCGTGGTAAAATAATCCCGTGTCAACCATTTCCTTGCAAAGGAGTTTTTATAATGAAAATCGAAACCAGCTGCCTGCATGCAGGCTACAAGCCGGAAAACGGCGGCCCGGGCGCGCTGCCGATCGTGCAGTCCACCACCTACCGCTTTGACTCGACCGCGCACATCGCCGGCCTGTTCGACATGCCGACTGAGTTCATGTACTCCCGTTTCGCCAACCCGACCTGCGACGCGGTTGAAAAGAAGATTACAGAGCTGGAGGGCGGCGTCGGCGCGATGCTGACTAGCTCGGGCCAGGCAGCTTCCATGATCGCCATCCTCAACCTGTGCTCGGCGGGCGACAGCTTTATCGCGGCCTCCACCATCTACGGCGGCACGATCAACCTGTTCGGCGTGACGCTCAAAAAGCTGGGTATCGAATGCATCTGGGCGGACGCAGAGGCGGACGAGGAAGAGATCCAGAAGCTGTTCAAGCCCAATACCAAGGCCGTATTCGGCGAAACGCTCGCCAACCCAGCGCTGACCGTGTTCGATATCGAAAAGTGGGCGAACATCGCGCACAAGAACGGTGTGCCGCTCATCATCGACAATACTTTCGCGACCCCGATCCTGTGCCGTCCGTTTGAGTGGGGCGCGGATATTGTCATCCATTCCACCACAAAATACATGGACGGTCATGCCGTACAGGGCGGCGGCGTGATTGTGGACAGCGGCAAGTTCGACTGGTCGGCTTCGGGCAGGTTCCCGGACTTCACCGAGCCGGACGAGAGCTACCACGGCGTCGTTTACACCCGCGACTTCGGCAACATGGCCTATATCATCAAGGCGCGCATGCAGCTGATGCGCGATTTCGGCTGCTATCCGGCGGCGCACTCTGCGTTCCTTTTGAACCTTGGCTTGGAGACCCTGCCCGTGCGCATGAAGCAGTATTGTGAAAACGCGCTGACCGTGGCAAAGCACCTGCAGGCATCGGATAAGATCGCATCCGTGCGCTACCCCGCCCTGCCGGGCAACGAGCACTACGAGCGCGCGCGCAAGTACCTGCCGCTCGGTACCTCGGGCGTTATGTCAATCGACATCAAGGGCGGCCGCGAGCCGGCAATGAAGTTCATGGACAGCTTGAAGCTCGCCTGCAACGAGGTGCATGTGGCGGACATCCGTACCTGCGTGCTGCATCCGGCTTCCGAGACCCACCGCCAGCTGACCGACGAGCAGCTTGTCGCCGCGGGCATCGAACCGGGCCTTGTTCGTCTGTCTGTCGGCCTCGAGAACGTCGAGGACATCATTGCGGACCTGGATCAGGCGCTTGCTCAGCTGGACTAAGCTGCCTGCAACCGCTATCATAATGGAGGTTTTATTATGCTTATCCGGTCGATCGAACAAGCCGACCGCGATTACTTTATCCGCAGCGTGAACGAGTTTTACCACTCCCCCGCGGTGTGCCATGAGATATCGCCGCGCAACGCAGAGCGCACTTTTGAGCTGCTTATGCACGGCTCGCCCTATGCGGACTGCCTGATCGCAGAGGACGAAACCGGCGCACCCTGCGCATATATGCTGTTGGCCCTGACTTGGTCCAATGAGGCGGGCGGCCTGTGCGTCTGGCTGGAGGAACTGATGGTGAACGAAAGCATGCGCGGCAAGGGAATCGGCAGCAAAATGATTGCTGCCGTGCATGAGAAATACAATTCTGCTGCGCGCTACCGCCTGGAGGTGACGGCGGAAAACCCGCGCGCGGCAGCGCTGTACCGGCTGCTCGGGTTTGAAGATCTTCCGTACCGGCAGATGATTATGGATACGCCCAATCTGGACTGATTGCATACCGGAATAAATGGGGCGGGATTTGTGCAGGATACCAGCACAGTCCCGCCCTGAATTTTTTCAAAAAAATCGAGAGAAAATGCTTGACAATTTAGTTAGCGTATGCTAACTTATATACAGGTTAGCCGAGGCTTACTGATACGCCCGATGACCGGCGCTGCCCACGCGGAACGGGGCGGCGCTGCATAAACATATAACAGCTTCCTCTGTATTTTGCGCATCAATCCGAACAGAACAGACTCCATAAACGCGCGGCCGTATGGCTAACCGCGGCCGCGCCGTTCGGAGTGCGGATAAGGCGGGGCAATGCGCAGATAATAAGAGGCAGGAGGTGCGTCAGTCAAATGCAAAACCAACTCGACCGGCTGCTTGCGGCGTACTGTTCGCCGACATTGGCCGGGATCAAGCCGGCAAGCCTTGTTTCCTGTGACAGGAACCTATATCCCGACCTGCCGCAGCGTTTGTGTGAATACCGCGCTGCGTTTGCGCCGCGGGACATGCGCTTTGAGATCGTGTGCGCCTGCCGCGGACGGTATCTGCTGCTGGTTTACCACAAGACGCAGCTGGAACACCGGCTGGCAGATGAGCGCGTGCAGCGGGTGCTGGAGAGGTTCAGCTACCCGGTGGGGCAGCCGCTTGCGGAGCAGCTCAAAATGCTCAAGCGCCGCATTGCGCTGAGCGACGGCTTCCCGCATGAGATCGGCCTGTTCCTGGGCTATCCGATCGAGGATGTAGTCGGTTTTATCCGCAACCAGGGCCGCGGCTGCAAGCTGAGCGGCTACTGGAAGGTATACGGCGACGCCGAGGCGGCGTCCCGGTTATTTGAACGCCTGTCGCGGGTTTGCCGCGCGGTGACCCGGCGCGTTGAGCAGGGCGAGACGCTGCTCGAGGTGTTCGCGGCGGCATAAAGCGAATGAATCAGATTAAACGTCAGACAACAGGAGGTTTTGACCGAAATGAGCAAAGCAGCAGTAATCTATTGGAGCCAGACCGGCAACACCGAGCAGATGGCGAACGCGATCGCGGACGGCATCCGTGAGGGCGGTGTAGAGTGCGACCTGATGAACGTGGCGGATGTAAGTGCCGCTGACGCTGCCAAATACGACAAGCTCGCGCTGGGCTGCCCGGCGATGGGGGCTGAGGTACTCGAGGAGAGCGAATTCGATCCGTTCTTCACTGAGCTGGAGAGCAAGATTTCCGGCCGCAAGGTCGCGCTGTTCGGCTCCTACGGCTGGGGCGACGGACAGTGGATGCGCGACTGGGTGCAGCGCACTAATGACGCGAACGCTAACATTTACACCGACGAGGGCCTGATGGTCAATGAGACCCCGGACGCCGACGCGCTCGAAAAATGCAAGGAGTTCGGCAAGGGCTTTGCCGCTTACTAAGCCAATATCCCGCGCTGCCGCGCCAAATCCGCGCGAAGCGCGTAATCGATCGGTTTTCTGCGGTGAGCCGCAGAAAACCATCAAAACGCGCGACATGCGCGTGCGTTTTGATACAGGAGCGGAGAAAAGTTTCGCTTCGCGGAACTTTTCGAAGCATTGGACACATCCGCGCCCGGCGCGGTGTGTCCCCTCGATCAAAACTGTAGTTTTGATCGACAATCTCGGTCATACCCGCCGCGACGGCGGCGGTTATGATACAAATATCCTTTCTTGTCCCGGGGGAAACCCCAGGGTATACTGCCCGGTATGCCCAACATAACATGAGCCCGCGGCTGTCCGGAACAACGGCCGCGGGCTTCCTCCTATCCACAGAGGGGGATACGCGCACCGCAACAAATTAGCCTGTGCAAACTATGTGGTTCTTGTTTATAATCGACAAAGTTATAAACATTGCTTGACAAAGATGGTTAGCGGTGGTAAACTGCAGAAGTAAAAACGGTTAGGATAATCTAACCGAAGGAATGGTAAACTTTGCTGACGATACAGAAGGAGTGGATCATTATCATGCCGCTGACAATGATGGATACCGGCGTGGAAACCACGGTCAAGTCCATCCGGGGGAAAGATCAAACCCGACAATTCCTGCAGAACCTCGGCTTTGTCGAGGGGGCGAAGGTGTCGGTCGTCTCGTCTCTGGCGGGCAACCTGATCGTTTCGGTGAAGGATACGCGGGTCGCGATCTCGCAGAAGATGGCCTCGCGGATTATGGTCTGAAGGGGGAAAACGCAAAAATGAGCAATCTGAGGAACACGCCCTGCGGCTCGACCGTTACCGTGCGCAAGATCGAGGGCGAGGGCGCTACGCGCCGCCGGATCATGGACATGGGCATCACCCGCGGCGCGCAGGTCTATGTGCGCAAGGTAGCGCCGCTGGGCGACCCGATCGAGGTCACAGTGCGCGGCTATGAACTCTCGCTGCGCAAAGCGGATGCGGAGCGTATTCTGGTCGATTAAAATTTTACATATGGGTTAGTTGCAGCTAATTAAATTGGCGGATGCTAATTCAAAATAGAAAGGGGAAACAACATGTCGATTCGTTTGGCGCTTGCCGGTAACCCGAACTGCGGCAAGACCACGATGTTCAACGACCTGACCGGTGCGACGCAGTACGTCGGCAACTGGCCGGGCGTTACCGTGGAAAAAAAGGAGGGCCGCTATAAGGCGGACAAGGAGATCTCGATCACCGACCTGCCGGGTATTTACTCGCTCTCTCCGTACACGCTTGAGGAGGTCATCACCCGCGATTTCCTGATCAACGAAAAGCCGGACGTCATTGTCAACCTGGTGGATGCTTCCAACATCGAACGCAATCTGTATCTGACGACCCAGCTGCTCGAGATCGGCATTCCGGTCGTCATCGCGCTCAACATGATGGATATTGTCACCAAGCGCGGCGACACGATCGATACCAAAAAGCTGTCCGCCGAGCTGGGCGTACCGGTCATCGAAACCACCGCGCTCAAGGGCAAGGGCACGGCCGAGCTGATGGCGGCTGCCAAAAAGGCGGCGGCCGCAGGCGTGAGGCCCGCGCAGCACGCGTTCTCTGCGGAGATCGAGAACGCGCTTGCGCAGATCACCGACCTCATCCGCGACGTGACCGAGGAGGGCCACCGCCGCTGGTTTGCAGTCAAGCTGTTCGAGCGCGACGAGAAGGTGCTCGCCCGCTTCCAGTTCAGCCAGGAGACCCGCGATAAGCTCGAGAAGATCATCACCGCGGTCGAGGATGAACTGGACGATGACGCGGAGTCCATCATCACGGACGCGCGCTATCAGTACATCACCAAGCTGGTCAAGCCGGTGGTCAAAAAGAAAAAGACCGGCCTGACGGTTTCGGATAAGATCGATCACATCGTTACCAACCGCATCCTGGCGCTGCCGATCTTTGCGCTGGTCATGTTTGTTGTGTACTATGTGTCGGTCACCACGATCGGCACTTACCTGACCGACTGGGCCAACGACGGCGTGTTCGGCGACGGCTGGTATCCGCTCGGCATTGGCCGCGCGGCGTACGACGAAGCGACTGCCGAATATGAAGCTGATGTTGCCCGCCGCGACGCATGGCTGGAAGCGGCCGACGGCGAAGGCTTGGATGTCAGTGCAGTCACCGAGCAGATCGAGGCAGAAGAGCCGGATGCTGCAGCCATCGAGCAGGCAGGCATGGCACTGGCTTCTGACCCGGCGGCTGCGGATGTTGTCGGTACAGTCGAGTTCGAGGACGAGGAGACCGGCGAGGTCACCACGGAGGAAGTCGATCTGGGTGTCTTCGAGAGCGTGCTCGGGACGGCTGAGCCTGTGCCGGGCGACTATGGCTTCTATATCCCGGGTATCCCGGTGCTGCTGGATAGCGTGCTGGGCGGCCTTGGCATTGCCGACTGGCTGTACAGCCTGATCATGGACGGCATTGTCGCCGGTGTCGGCGCGGTTCTGGGCTTTGTGCCGCAGATCCTCGTGCTGTTCATCTTCCTGGCTATCCTGGAGGACTGCGGCTATATGGCGCGCGTTGCGTTCATCATGGACCGTATCTTCCGCAAGTTCGGCCTGTCCGGCAAGTCCTTCATCCCGATGCTGATTGGCACGGGCTGCGGCATCCCGGGCGTCATGGCATCGCGTACCATTGAGCAGGAACGCGACCGCCGCATGACTATCATGACCACGACCTTTATCCCCTGCGGCGCCAAGCTGCCGATCATCGCACTGATTGCGGGCGCGCTGTTCGACAACGCGGGCTGGGTTGCATTCTCGGCCTATGTGATCGGCGTGCTGGCGATCATCGTTTCGGGCATCATGCTCAAGAAGTTCAAGATGTTCGCGGGCGAACCCGCTCCGTTCGTCATGGAGCTGCCTGCGTATCATACTCCGACGCTGGTCAACGTGCTCCGCTCGATGTGGGAGCGCGGCTGGTCCTTCATCAAGAAGGCCGGTACGATCATCCTGCTATCCACGATCGTGCTGTGGTTCCTGCTGGGCTACGGCTGGGAGAACGGCGCGTTCGGCGCGGTCGAGAATATCGACAACTGCATCATGGCGAGCATCGGCAATGTGGTCGCACCGATTTTTGCGCCGCTCGGCTTCGGCAATTGGGAAATGGTTGTCGCGACCGTTACCGGCTGGATCGCCAAGGAGAATGTTGTCGCCACCTTCGGCCAGATCTTCGGCTTTGCCGAGGTCGCTGAGGACGGCGTGGAGATCTGGAGCAACCTGGCGGCTTCCTTCACCGCGGTCAGTGCGTATTCCTTCATGTGCTTCAACCTGCTGTGCGCGCCGTGCTTTGCGGCAATGGGCGCGATCAAGCGTGAAATGAACAACTGGCGCTGGACTTGTTTCGCAATTGGGTATATGATGGTATTTGCATACTGCATCGCGCTGATGGTTTACCAGTTCGGCGGCCTGATCACGGGCGAGCTTTCGTTCGGCATCGGCACAGTCGCGGCTATCATCGTACTGGCGCTCATGATCTACCTGCTGGTCCGCAAGCCGGCCAAGGTGGATGAAGGTGCGAACCTGCGCAAGATGAGCGTGCAGGCAAACAGCTGATATTTTTCCGGAAGGAGGCGATAATATGAATCTGCCGACGATTATCGTGAGCCTGATCGTGCTGGCGGTCGTGGCGCTCGCCCTGCGCGCGGTGCTGCGCCAGTCCAAAAAGGGCGGCTGCGCGGGTTGCTCTGGCTGCGGCGGCAGCTGCGCATCCTGTCATCAGGAAACGCCTCCGGACAAAAAAGCATAAATCATGTTTTCACCCTGCCAGGCCGCCCGGCGCAAATCGCGCCGGGCGGCTTGTCTGTTTGGAAATGACAAAGCTTTTTCTTTCAATGCAACTGTGTTATAATGGGACGGTATCACACAGATATGGGAGTGCGGAAGATGAACACGTTGACCATTGTACATGATTTCCTGCGGCGGCATGTGCGGCCGGGTGCGTTTTGTATCGATGCAACTGCGGGCAGGGGACGTGATACGGCACTGCTGTGCCGTCTGGCCGGTGAGCAGGGACGCGTGCTGGCATTCGACATCCAGGACGACGCGATCCGCCAGACGCGCGCCCTGCTGGAAAGCGAAGGGCTGCGTGCAGAGGTGATACAGGACAGCCATGCCAATATGGCGCAGTATGCTTCGCCCGGCACGGTGGACTGCGTTGTGTTCAACTTTGGCCGCCTGCCGGGCGGCGACCCGAAAATCTTCACTACGGCGGCTTCCTCCCTCCCGGCAATCAACGCAGGGCTTGATCTGCTGCGGCCGGGCGGCATTATGGCGCTTGCACTGTATTACGGGAAAGAAAACGGATATGACGAGAAAAATGCCATATTATCGCATCTGAAATCGATAAATGACCGTATGTTCACTGTTCTGGCGTGCGACTGGCTCAACCGGCGGAACGATCCGCCGCTGCCGATTTTTATCTGGAAAGAACCGGTTTGATATGGTATACTTGTCCCAAAGGAGAGATGTATGATGCCCTGGTGCCCCAAATGCAAAGCTGAATACCGGGAGGGTTTCACCGAATGCGCGACCTGCCATGTGCCGCTGGTGGACGAACTGCCCGACGAGCAGGATATGGAACAGATGCCGGATGCGGTGCAGGCGGAACCAGTGCCGGAGGAAGCGGTTCAGTTGGAAAACCCGATTGCGGTCTATACAGCGGATTCGCGTATTGACGCGGAGATGATCCGGGATATGCTGCGGGAGAGCGGCATTCCGGCTGATATGCAGCAGGTGCTGGCGCAGCACGCGGGTGCAGTCACCGGCCGCCGCGCGCGGTACACAATGCAAGTAATGGTAGGGGCGGCAGATACCGCCCGTGCCCGCGCGCTGATTGACGAGACCAAGCAGGCGCTCGAGGCGGAGCAGTTGGATGAGGATGAGCTCGCCCGGCTGGCAGAGGAGCAGGCTATGCAGACGCCCGAACAGCCGATGGAGGATAATACCTCGTTTAAGCTGTTGCCGGTCGTGGCAGCGGTGATCGTGGTTGCGCTGGTGCTGCTTTATTTGGTTGGACGGTAAGGGGGCGCAGGGATCATGCCATGGTGCCCCAAATGCAAAGCGGAGTTCCGCGAGGGCTTTACCGAATGCAATACCTGCCATATCCCGCTGATCGACCACAGGCCGGATGGCACGGAGCATATCCCGGAGCCGGATCCCGCGGAAGAAAAGGCGCAGCGCAAGGCGCGCCGCAGGCAGCATCTGCTGCGGATCGTACAGACGCTGATCGTCATCCTGCTGGCGCTTGCGGCGGTATTCCTGCTGCAGAATATGGGAGTATGAAAAAAGAGTGCGTCCCAAACGCACTCTTTTTGTTTTGTGATTTTACTGGATGTCGTCAAACAGGCCGGTGAAGTCAAAGGTCGCAAAATAATCCTTCGGGGTTTCCGCACGGCGGATCATTTCGACCGAGCCGTCCTCGCGGAGCAGCAGCTCTGCCGAACGCAGCTTGGCGTTGTAGTTGTAGCCCATCGAGTAGCCATGCGCGCCCGTGTCGTGGATATAGATATAGTCACCGATCTCGATCTCCGGCAGGCTGCGGTCGATGGCAAACTTATCGTTGTTTTCGCACAGGCCGCCGGTCACATCATAGGTGTGGTCGCACAGTGCATCTTCCTTGCCCAGCACGGTGATGTGGTGGTAAGCGCCGTACATCGCCGGGCGCATCAGGTTGGCTGCGCATGCGTCCAGACCTGCATACTCCTTGTAGGTATGCTTCTGGTGGATGCACTGGGATACCAGCGCACCGTACGGCCCGAGGATGAAGCGGCCCATCTCGGTGTAGATCGCCACGTCGTCCATACCTGCGGGAACCAGCACTTCGTCATACGCGCGGTGCACGCCCTCGCCGATTGCCATGATGTCGTTCGGCTCCTGGCTCGGACGGTAGGGGATACCCACGCCGCCGGACAGATTGATGAACGCGATGTGCACGCCGGTCTCACGCTGCACCTCAACTGCGAGGTGGAACAGGATGCGCGCCAGCGCCGGGTAATATTCATTCGCGACCGTGTTGGACGCGAGGAACGCATGGATGCCGAAATGCTTGACGCCCTTGGCCTTCATATACTGGAACGCCTCAATCAGCTGCTCGCGGGTCATGCCGTACTTGGCCTCCTGCGGGGTGTCCATGATCTCGTTGTCCAGTACGAAGTCACCGCCCGGGTTGAAGCGGCAGGACATGGTCTCCTTCCACTCGCCGATCTTGTCGTAAAAATCCAGATGGGTGATGTCGTCAAAGTTGATGATCGCATCCATGTCCGAGGCAAGCTTGTAATCCGCCGCCGGGGTCACGTTGGAGGAGAACATCACCTCGTGCCCGGTGATGCCGCAGGCGCGGCTCATCTGCAGCTCGGGCAGGCTGGAGCAGTCACAGCCAAAGCCTTCCTCGTGCAGGATCTGGAGCAGACGGGGGGTGGGGGTCGCCTTGACGGCAAAATATTCCTTAAAGCCGGGATTCCATGCAAACGCTGCCTTTACTTTGCGCGCGTTTTCGCGGATGGCCTTCTCGTCATAAATGTGGAACGGAGTCGGGTAGGTTTTTACGATTTCCTGCACCTGGGGCAGTGTCAAAAAGGGTTTCTTTTCCATTGGGTTGTGTTCGCCTTTCCTTTAGGTTTAGTCATCGGACTGTTTGCCGAGGATACGCTCGAAGCGGCGGCGCATATCATCCTCAATGCGCTGCGTCTCAATCTGATCTATCTCGGTGATGCGGCCGTCCCGCAGGATGACGACCATGCCTTCAGCCAGCATGGCAGGTGCATCTGCGCGCGGGAATTCGGCCATTTTACCGTTGATCTCAACAATAACGCGATCGCCCTCAAAGCGGTCGACAATACCGGTCTGTTTCATGCAGCATTCTCCTTGCTTTGTGACGGTGGGTTGAGCGGGAGGACGACTGTGCTGTCTTCCGCTGTGATGCGGACATCGTCCACACCCGCAAGGGACAGGTTTTGCAGCGTCTGGTCACTGGGGTGGCCGTAATCATTATCTATGCCGCAGGAGATAACGGCGACAGATGGATGGATCGTGCGCAGAAATTCTTCGGAAGAAGAGGTTGCAGCGCCATGATGACCGACCTTGAGAATATCGCAGGACAGATCCGGGTGGTGGGCCAGCAGGGATTGTTCCGCGGCAGACTCCGCATCGCCCATAAACAGCACACGCTGCGCACCGGTGGAAAACAGCGCGATCAGCGAGCGGTTGTTAAGATTGTCGGCAGATACATCATCTGCCGGGCCGAGGAAGGTGACCGTGGCGCCCGAACCAAAGGACAGTACGTCCCCGTCGGACGGAACAACCGGCTGTATGCCCTGTATCTCCAGTGCTTCCAGCATATCCGCATAGCAGCTGGTGTTCTGGGTTTCCGGTCCCATATAGAAGTGCTCGACCGGAAACGTCTCCAGCACCTGCGCCATGCCGCCGATGTGGTCAGCATGCGGGTGGGACGCGATCGCAGCGTACAACTCGGTCACCCCGATACCTTCCAGGTAACGCACAAGGGAAGGGGCACTTTCTACAGTGCCTGCATCGACCAGCACGGCCTGCCCGCCGGACAGCAGGAGGGCCGCGTCACCCTGGCCGACATCAATGAAATGCACCTCGGTATCCAGTGTCAGCTCGCCTGCTGCGGAGAGACGCCCTGCAGCAAACAATGCGCCGTTGAGAAGCAGAATGACCGCTGCTGCGATCCACAATATTCGCCTGAGCCTTTCCTTCATCTGCAATGATTCCTTTTAGCTGCGGCAAAGGGAGAGCCTGTATCGCTGCGCACAGGATACCCCCGTTTTATTTCACATTTATTATACATGGAAACGCTTTTTTTTGCAAGATTGCAGCGAGAGAATTGCGGCATTGGATAAAAATATACATTTTATACAACATGGTGGAAGAATGGTTTTTCTTTGTTGGGGAGAATGACGTGCGCTTCGGCGCAGTGTGCCAATAAAAGCAGGGAAAAGAAGCGGGCTGTCGCTTGGGACAGCCCGTTTTGCAGGTGTGAAACATTATAATTTCATTGCCCGCGCCAGCTTGCTCTCCGGCTCGGGGACAAGCGACAGGTAGCCGGCAAGATCGGCGGCCAGCTCATGGAACACCTTCTCGCTGCCGGCAACGTACTCCAGTTCGATCTCGCACAGCGGGGCGGTGCGTCCGCCGTGGCGCAGCGTGCCCTCGTCGAGCGCGAGCTCGCAGACCGTATCGCCCTCCTGCAGCAGCACCGCACAGCGGCGGAAGTCCACATTGCAGATCATTTCCAGCTGGGAAGCGAGCGCCTGCTCGCACAGGCCGCGCGGCGCTCCCTTGTCCGGCAGGGCGTGCAGGCCTTCCTGCACGGTCTGTGCATCGCACTGGTATTCCTCGTGCGCACGCATGCCGTCCGGCGTGTTCTCGTTGCGCAGCTTGAGGCAGCATACGCTGCGGTTGTTTTCGCGGCGCAGGCGGAGTGCGGCCTGCTGTCCCTGCAGCAGGCCGTCGAGCGTATCAAAATACTGGGACTGCATGTGAAGTGTCTGGCTTTGGCTGCCAATGCGGGAGGAGGCCCACAACAGCGCCTGGCCCAGGATCCATTCGTCCGCGCGCCACTTGTATTCCTTCTCCATGGTTTTGTTCATTCCCGCACCTGTCCGTTTCCGTAGATGATAAATTTGGTAGTAGTCAGCGCGGTCAGCCCCATTGGCCCGCGCGCATGCAGCTTCTGGGTGGAGATACCGATTTCCGCGCCGAAGCCGAATTCAAACCCGTCAGTAAAGCGGGTGGAGGCGTTGACGTACACCGCTGCCGCATCCACCTCGTCCAAAAAACGCTGGGAGGATTCGTAATCCCGGGTGACGATGCACTCCGAGTGACCGGTGTTATAGGTATTGATGTGGCCGATCGCCTCGTCAAGCGAATCCACAACCTTGCATGAGATTTCGTATCCAAGGTATTCGCGGCCGTAGTCCTCTTCCGTTGCGGGGAGGATGGCGGAGCCGAGGATCTCCATCGTGCGCGGACAGCCGTGGATTTTGACACCGCTCGGCGCAAGGCCCGCCGCGGCCATGGGCAGGAACCGCGCAGCAACGTCTTTGTGCACCAGCAGGCTTTCCGCCGCATTGCACACGCTCGGGCGCTGGCACTTGGCGTTGACCAGGATACGCGCGGCCATGTCAAGGTCGGCGCTGGCATCCACATACACATGGCAGTTGCCGGTTCCGGTCTCGATCACGGGAACGGTCGCATTCATAACCACCGACTGGATCAGACCTGCCCCGCCGCGCGGGATAAGCACGTCCAGATAGCCGTTGAGCTTCATCATCTGGTTGGCGCTGTCGCGCGAGGTGTCCTCCACCAGGTTGATCGCGTTTTCCGGCAGGCCCTCCGCGGCGAGTGCCGCGCGCATGAGCTGCGTCAGGCACATGGAGGAATGGAACGCCTCCTTGCCGCCGCGCAGGATGCAGGCCGAGCCTGCTTTGAAGCAGAGCGCCGCGGCGTCGACCGTGACGTTGGGGCGCGCCTCGTAGATGATGCCGATCACGCCCATGGGCACGCGCTTCTGGCCGATGTTCAGCCCGTTCGGCGTCTTGCGCATCCAGAGCACTTCGCCGACCGGGTCGGGAAGCGCCGCGACCTGCCGGCAGCCCTCCGCGATGCCGGCAATGCGTTTTTCGTCCAGCATCAGCCGGTCAATCAGGCCTTCGTTCAGGCCGCTGGCGCGGCCGTTTTCGATATCGATTCGGTTGGCCTCCATGATCTCGTCCGCATGCGCCACGAGCGCGTCCGCAATGGCGCGCAGGCCGCGGTTTTTATCGTTTGTGCCGAGCTTTGCGACCGCGTGCCTGACGCGGCGCGCGTCCCCGGCGATCTCCATCAGTTGCCGCATGGTTTCACCTCGTTTATCAGTTATCGGGCACTCAGCCGAGCCACCCATGGTAATACGCCTGCACCCCAAGGAACGCGCCGACCGCCGCGCCGATCAGCGCTGCCACGACCTGCGCTTTGGAAAAGATGCGCACCCGCCTGTCGCACAGGATGCCTATCATCTGATCGAATTGCTGCTTTGTCATGTCAGCTGACCTCCTTTGCAAACAACGTGCCGACGGATTTGCCGTCCACAATATCATACAGGATGCCTTCCTTGTCGCCGTTGGCCACCAGCATGGGGATGCCCGCGTCCATGCACAGCTCGGCGGCTGTGATCTTGGTCGCCATACCGCCTGTGCCGTGCGCCGATCCGGCGCCGCCCGCCATACGGCGGATCTTCGCGTCGATCTTGGTTACATGCCCGATCAGCTTGGCCTGCGGGTTTTTCCGCGGGTCGGAATCGTACAGCCCGTCGATATCCGAGAAGATGACGAGCAGGTCAGCGTCACACATGCGCGCAACGACAGCAGAAAGCGTGTCGTTATCGCCAAAATTCTCAATGTGCTTGAGTTCGGCGGTGGCGACCGTATCGTTTTCGTTGACGATCGGTACTGCGCCGGTACGCATCAGGGATGTGAAGGTGTTGTGGATGTTTTCGCGCTGGTCGTCATCGATGATATTTTCGCGCGTGAGCAGGATCTGGGCAACATTGATGCCGTATTCCAAAAACATCTTGTCATATATATGCATCAGTTCACACTGGCCGACCGCGGCTGCAGCCTGCTTCATGGCAAGCTCCCTGGGGCGTTCGGCAAGCCCCATTTTGGCCGCTCCCACTGTGACAGCGCCTGAGGAAACCAGCACCATTTCAAATCCGCGGTTCTGCAGGTCGCTGATTGTGCGGACCAGCCGCTCGATGCGGCGGATATTGAGCCTGCCATTGTCATATGTCAGCGTCGAGGTGCCAACCTTGACAACAATGCGGCGCACCTCGTTGATATTCAGCATAAGGGGGACCTCCGGAGTTTGGCCGGGGACCCGCCCCGGCAGGGATCACTGCGCCGCAGGCGGTGCAGGCGGGAGGGCGCAAAACGCCATTCTCCCAATGATATCTTATTTTAGCACAGCGCCGGGACGGGTACAAGGGAAACAAAAATCTTTTACAATTTATTCTCAGTGGGCCGTTTGTAGAAAAAAGCGGTTGCCTGTGTGCCAGATTTGCACATTTTTTTTGTTCCAAAAGGGGAACTGTTGTGATATACTATATTTTATCGAAATATGCCTTTTGAACGATTTTATGCGAAAGGAAGGGATTTGTCATGGCAAACCGCGTGACCATCCAGATCGCAGGCCAGCACTATACCATGCTGGCCGATGAAACCGTAGAATATATGAACGAGGTTGCAGAGCTGGCGCAGCAGACCATCGCGGCCTGCGGCGGATCGGCGGCGTTCGCCTCCACCCGCGCGCTCGCGCTGGCGACCGTCAACCTGGCGGACGAGTATATCAAGGCCAAGACAGCTGCCGAAGCTGCCGAGGCCAAGTGCCGCGCGCTTGAGGCGGAGAACACCGCCCTGCGCCAGCAGGTGAACCGAAACAATAACCACCATCCCGGAAACCGCCGCAAATGAGCGAGATGATAGAACTTCTCGCTCCTGCCGGCTCGCCGGAAGGCGTGCGCGCTGCCGTGCAGTCGGGTGCGGGCGCGGTCTACATGGGCTTCGGCACGTTCAACGCGCGCCGGAATGCGCAGGGCTTTTCACCGGACGAGATGGCGGACGCGATCGCCTACTGCCGGGCGCGCGGGGTCAAGACCAACATCACGCTCAATATCCTCGCGGGTGACCGCGAACTGGACGCGGCGTTGCGGGACGCGAAGTTTTTATATGAAGCGGGCGCGGACGCGCTGATCATTCAGGACCTGGGGCTTGCGCGGCTGATCCATGCGCACGCGCCGGATTTTGCGCTGCATGCGTCCACGCAGATGACCATCCACACGCTGGACGGCGCGCGCGAGGCGCGCGACATCGGTTTTTCCCGCGTGGTGCTCAGCCGCGAATGCACGCGCGATGAGGTGCGCCTGATTACCAGTGAGGCGGGCGTAGAAACCGAGGTGTTCGTGCACGGCGCGCTGTGCATGTGCTACTCCGGTCAGTGCTACCTGTCTGCGGTGATCGGCCAGCGCTCGGGCAACCGCGGGCTGTGTGCGCAGCCATGCCGCCTGCCGTATAACGGCGGCTACCCGCTTTCGCTCAAGGACTTAGCGCTCGCGGGCCATATCGCAGAGCTGGCTGCGCTCGGCGTGTCCTCGCTCAAGATCGAGGGGCGCATGAAGCGGCCGGAATACACTGCGATCGTCACGAAAATCTATGCCGATCTGCTGCGTGAGCGGCGCAGACCCACACCCGAGGAGCGCGACACGCTGCGGCGCGTGTTCTCGCGCGACGGTTTTACAGATGGGTATTACACCGGCAAAACCGGCGATAAGATGTTCGGCACCAAGACCGACATCCCGCTGCACGAGGTACAGGCGCTGTACGACGAGGCCGCGCACCGCTTCGAACCCGGCAGGGAAGCGCCGCTCGTTCCGGTTTCCATGTGCTTTACCGCGCGGAAAGACACCGGCGCGGTACTCAGCGCGGACGGGGTTTCCGCGATGGCGCCGGTCGAGCAGGCGAAAACCCGCCCGACCACGCCCGAAATGGTGGAGAAGTCGCTCCGCAAGACGGGCGGAACGCCGTTTTATGTCAAAAACCTGCGCATCGAGCTGGAGGACGGCCTTGTCGTGCCGGCATCCGTGATGAACGGCATGCGGCGCGACGCGCTCGATCTGCTGCTTGCCAAACGCGGTACGCCTCCATCCCGCGACTGGATGGAGGGGCCGCTGCTCGAGCGGGATGCAGAAAACGCCCCGCGCGAGGGCTTTTTGGGCTTTACCGCGTCCGTGCGTACCCGCGCGCAGGCGGACGCGCTGCGCGGGCTGGGACTCGAAACGGTCTATGTCCCGCTGGCGGTCGCGGCGCAGACCGGCCTGCCAGCTGTGCTGCCGCGCGTGTTTTCGGATAATGAGCAGCCCGAGATCGAGATGCAGCTGGGCGAGGCCATGAGCCGCGGCGCGAAAACCGTGCTCGCGGGCAACATTGGCCATATCGCGCTGGCGCGGCGGCTGGGCTTTGCCGTGCGCGGCGATTTCGGCCTGAACGCCTATAACAGCAAGACCCTGCACGCGCTCGCTGAGATGGGCGTACAGCGGCAGACGCTGTCGTTCGAGGCGCGGCTCGCGCAGGTGCGCGATATGAAAGGGCCGCTCGGAACCGAGCTGATCGTTTACGGCTATCTGCCGCTGATGATCTTTGAAAACTGCGCGATCCGCCGCCAGCACGGCGGCAAGTGCAGCTGCGAGGACGGCATCACCTATTTGACCGACCGGCGCGGCGAGCGCTTTGCGCTCCTGCCGGAGTACGGCTGCCGCAACACCCTGCTTAATAGCCGCCCGCTCTGTCTGCGCGAGGATTTCGCGCGGCTGGGCGTGCAGACGGCAAGGCTGCTGTTCACCACCGAAACGCCGGAGGAGTGTGCGCGCATCGCGCGCGCCTTTCTGGAAAATCTCCCCCTCGAAGGGGAATTTACCAAAGGACTGTATAAAAGAGGGGTAGAGTAAGCCATGTCAATCGTTCTGGCGTCCGGCTCGCCGCGCAGGCGCGAGCTGCTGGCGCTGATTACGGAAAATTTTACGGTTTGTCCGGTGGATGCGGATGAAACGCTGCGTCCCGGCGCGCCGCTCGACGAAGAGGTTGTGCGGCTGAGCTGTCTCAAAGCGGAAGCCGCGCAGGCGCTGCATCCGGATGCGGTGTGCATCGGGTCGGATACCATGGTCACGATCGACGGCCTGCCGCTCGGAAAGCCGTCAGACGAGAAACAGGCGGCGGACATGCTGCACCGCCTGCGCGGGCGCACCCACGAAGTGCTGACTGGGCTTGCGGTACTGCCGCCGGCAGGGGAAGCGCGCACGCTGTGCACCCACACCCGCGTCACCTTCCGCGACTTTGCGGAGGACGAGCTTGCCGCCTATCTCGCCACGGGCGAGCCGCTCGACAAGGCGGGCGCTTACGGCATCCAGGGGCATGGCGCGCTGCTCATCCGCGGCATCGAGGGCGACTATTACAGCGTCATGGGCCTTCCGGTCGCGCCGCTGTATGAGATCCTGCGCAGGCTGGGTGCAGTGTGAGTCGCGCCGCCCGGCAGCTGAACCATGAATATATCCGCGCTTTGCCCGGTGGATTGCCTGGCCGGGAGCGCGTTTCCGAAAGGATTTTGGAAGGGAGTTTTTGTTTTTGCGAAGACGGAACAGATTGGGCTCGCGCTTTTTCATCGGCGTGGCGGTCGTGATCGTGCTGTGCGTGCTTTCTGCGCTGTACAGCGGCGTGACCGGTAACCCGTCGCCGGTTACGCGCATTGTGAGCTTTGTGACCACGCCGGTGCAGCGGGTGGCAACCGGCATCAGCAACTTTTTCAGCCACGGCCTCAGCTACTTTACCGATTTTGACGCCCTTCAGGCGGAAAACGAAGAGCTGAAACGCCAGATCCGCGAGATGGAGCAGACCGTGCGCGACGCCGAGCTGGCACTCGAGGAAAACGCGCAGCTGCGCCAGCAGGCGGGCCAGCCGGAACGGATGCGCGAGCTGACCACGATCAATGCCGAGGTCATTGCCCGAAACCCGGGCGACTGGGCGACCACGCTGACGCTGGATAAAGGCTCAAACCACGGCGTGGAGCTGGGCGACCTGGTCACCACGGTGGACGGCATGGCGGGCTACGTCAGTGAACTGTATTCCAACACCTGCGAGATCACGACCGTGATCGATGTGGAGATGCAGTGCGGCGCGCTGATCACCCGGACGCGCGAGACCGCGATCGCGGAGGGCGACTACGACCTGATGGCGGACGGAAACCTGCGCCTGTCCTATCTGACCGAGGACACAAGCGTCGTTATCGGCGATACAGTCGAGACCTCAGGGCGCGGCGGTGTGTTCCCCAAGGGTGTTATGATCGGCACGGTCGAGAGCGTGCTGCCCGAGAGCAACGGCATCTCGTACTATGCGGTGATCCGGCCGTTTGTGGATGTGGATACAATCTCAAGTGTATCTATCGTCACCGATTATACCGATACAACGGAGTGAGACCATGCAGAGAGAACGGATATCCATTCCTAAAAACGTACTGTACATTGTGATGGCGCTGCTCCTCTACGTGCTGCAGAGCAGCTGGTTCGGCATGTGGTCGATACGCGGCTACCATCTGGACCTGCTGCCCGCGCTGGTGGCAGCGGCGGCGCTGCTGGACGGGCCGGCGGAGGGCGTGATCGTCGGCGTTGCGGTCGGACTGTTTTATGATCTTGGATTTGTCGGGATTGACGGCCTGTACCCGCTGTTTTTCATATTGTTCGGCCTGGTTGCGGGCGCGATGAGCCGGCTGACACTCAGCGGCACGTATATTTCCATGCTGCTGATGACGGCATTTGAGATGATACTGCTCGGCCTGATACGGTATTTTGTCTATCTGCTTCCGCAGGCGGGCGCATCGATTGGGCTTGTACTGCAGCAGATTATCGGCGGCACGCTGCTGACATGCATATTCTGTTTTATCGTATATCTGCCCATGCGCAAGATTAGCCGCATTTTTGCCGACAGATAACGTCTTTACCCCGGAAAAGAGGAACCCCTTATGGTAAACAAAACACAACTGCTCCGCCGCCTGCTGGTGCTCGGCTGCCTGCTTCTGCTCTGCTTTGGCCTTGCAGGCGGACAGCTGGTGCAGCTGCAGCTGGTAAACGGCGAAAGTTATCTGCGCCGCTCAGCAGAGTTTCTGACCACGACCTCTACGGTTTCAGCAGCGCGCGGCGAGATTTTGGACCGTTACGGCCGTCCGCTGGTAACCAACCAGACCGGATTTTCGCTCGTCCTGATCTACGCCTCGTTCTGGGAGGATCAGCCTGACCGGTTCGAAAAGCTGCTCGATCTGGCGAACCGTGTCAAGGCGGACACAGGTACGGCCGCGGAGGATGGCAGCGAGGATACAGAAAGCAGCGGGACAGACAGCACGGATACGTCCGAAAATATGTCTTCGGACAACGGTGCTGTGCTGAATGACGTTCTTCCGATTACGGATACCGCGCCGTACGAATATGTCGGCGAGGCTGGCAGCAGCAACCGCAACGCGCTTTCGGAGTATATCAGGCTCAGTGCAGAAACACTTGGGCTGGATGCCGTGCAGCAAGCGGTCAGCGCGGCTGAGTCTGCTAATGAGACAGACCCGCAGTATGACGAGGATGGTAACGAGATCGACCAGGTGGACTTGATAGATGCCACAACGCTGGTCACTGCCACTGAATTTATCGATGCGATGCGCAGTTACCTGGAGGAAAATGCGGGTATGCCGGCCGGCCTTTCCGATGCGGATGTGCGTACGCTGGTCGGACTGTATTACAGCATGCGGCAGGTAGGCTTCGGCACCAGTACGACCTTTACGCTTGCGGACAACGTCTCAATGGATCTGATCGCGTACATCAAGGAGCACCATCAGGATTACGAGGGCGTAGACGTAGAGAGCGAAGCTGTGCGCCAGTACGATACGACCTATGCGGCGCATCTGCTCGGCACGGTCGGCCCAATCTACGCTGAGGAATGGAACGGCACGCTGAGCGGCGGGCCTTACAGCGAAAAGGAAGGCTACAACATGAACGACACCATCGGCAAGTCCGGCCTGGAACTTGCGCTGGAGTCGTACCTGCATGGCACGGCCGGTTCGCGAACGGTGGAAACCGATCTGGGCAGCGGCTCGGTGCTTGAAGATGAGGCGGAGTCCAATGCGCCGCAGCCGGGTGACAACGTGATCACCACGATCGACCTGGAGCTGCAGCAGGTAGCGGAGGATTCGCTGGCAAATTACCTTGCCGGGTATGAACGCGGCGGAGCAGCGGTTGCGCTTGACCCGGATTCGGGCGAGGTGCTGGTCATGGCTTCTTATCCGTCCTATGATTTGGAGAATTATAACCGCGATTACAATGAACTGGAGGCCGACCCGCGCGATGTCCTGAACAACCGCGCGGTAGGCGGCCTGTATGCACCGGGCTCTACCTTCAAGGTGCTCAGCGCGATCGCAGCGCTTGAGGAGGGTGTGATCGACGCCAACACCACCTTTACCTGTACGGGCGTGTTTGAACTTGGAGGGCAGGAATTCAAATGTGAAAACCACGATACGCCCATGACCATGGACGTAACCAATGCGATCAAATATTCCTGTAACACGTTCTTTTATAATGTCGGCGTCCTCCTGACCGGAGAACGGCTTGAACAGTGGTGCGAGCGCTTTGGCCTGGGTGAGGCAACCGGCATCGAGTTCGGTGAAGCGACCGGACATGCGGCCGGCCCGACCTACCGCGAAATAATGCGGAAGGCTGATCCGAATCTGCGCGAGTGGCAGGGCGGCGACAATGTCAACGCCGCAATCGGCCAGTCGGATAACGCGTTCACCCCGCTGCAGCTGGCCAATTATATGGCGGCTGTCGTCAACGGCGGTACGCTGTACAAGCCGACACTGGTGCGGAGCATCAAGACCTATGACTACTCGGATACCGTGGAGGGAATCGAGGCGGAGGTGCTCGGGACGATCGAGATTTCGGATGCGACGCGCGAGCTCGTCATGCAGGGCATGAGCGAGGTTACCGCTGAGGGCGGTACCGCGGCGACCACGTTTGCGGATTATCCGATCAAGGTCGGCGGCAAGACCGGTTCAGCTGAGATGACCGAAAGGCGAGATGGAGTTGAAATCAACTATACCAACGGCCTGTTTATCGCGTTTGCTCCGTTTGACGACCCGGAGATCGTGGTCTGCGTGGTCGGCGAAGGCGCGGGGCACGGCTCATCGGTCGCGCCGGTCGTGCGCGATATCCTGGATGCCTACTTCGCAGAGGAGGAGCCGGATACCGTCGGCACGGTACAGGAAGAAAATACAATGGTGCCCTGAAAAATTTTCACGGCGATAAAAAATTTGCTTAAATGCTTGTAAATTGACAGTTGGTAGGCTATAATACAATATATAAGTTTTTCATTTCGGAGGCAGTATGTTGAAAGTCGTTCTGGTTGTATCCGGCAAGGGCGGAACGGGAAAGACCTCCCTTACGGCGGGTGTGGGTACAGCGCTGTCCCAGCTCGGCCGCCGTGTGCTTCTGATCGACGGGGACTGCGGCCTCCGCAACCTCGATATCGTACTTGGGATGTCGGACAGGGTGGTATATTCTTTTGCCGATGTCACCGGCGGCGCGGTGCCGCTTGGCGACGCTATGGCCCGGCATCCGGATTACGAAACACTGTACTTACTCACTGCGCCGGTCGCGCTGCCTGCGCTGAGCGAGCGCGGTATGGAGCAGCTCGCTGTGCAGGCGGAAGAGGCCGGCTTTGATTATGTGCTGATCGACGGCCCCGCCGGGCTGCCGGCGGAGCTTTCCTTCCTGGCGCATATTGCAACGCAGGCGGTCGTCGTAACATCGACCGACCGCGCCTGTATCCGCGGCGCAGAGCGTTGTGCGCGCAAGCTGGAGGATGAATACTGCATCCAGCGCATCCGCATGGTGCTCAACCGCGTGCGGCCGCGCATGATCACGCACGGCAAATCGGGCAATATTGACGACGCGATGGATGAAGCGGGCCTGCCGCTTCTGGGCATTGTGCCTGAGGACGAAGACCTGATCACCTGCGGCAACAGCGGAAGATCCATCCTGGCGGTAAAGCATGGAGGAGCGGCACGCGCGTTCCAGAATGTCGCGCGGCGGCTGGACGGCGAACGCGTCCCATTGATGAGGCTATAAGGCGAAAAACGAGAGTGGAAGCAGAATAGGTGGTTTTGACACAGGGAAGGGGATGTTCCGGAAATGAACATAGCATTGATCGCACATGACCGAAAGAAAGAGCTGATGGTTCAGTTCTGTATGGCGTACTGCGGTATCCTGGCAAAGCATGACATTTGCGCCACCGGCACGACCGGCAAATTCGTAGAGGAAGCGACCGGCCTGAAGATCGACAAGTGCCTTGCAGGCATGCAGGGCGGGGAAGAGCAGATCTCTGCGCGCGTGGCGTATAACGAGATCGACCTGGTATTGTTCTTCCGAGATCCGATGTCCAATGCGCAGTACGAGCCGGACGTGCATGCGATCGCACGCCTGTGCGATATGCATAATATCCCGATCGCCACCAACTCGGCAACGGCTGAAATGCTCATCCTTGGTCTCGACCGAGGCGATCTGGATTGGCGTAATTTTGTCAACCCCAAGAACAGAAAATAAAAATGACAGATCTTTTGCACCGGATGGGCATACGTGCGCCTGTTCGGTGCATCCGTCTGTCTTGAGGAGAATGGAAACTATGGAAAAAGTGAAACCGAGAACTCTATCCGGCTTTATGGAGCTGCTCCCCGCGCCGCAGGTGCAGATGGAGTGCATCATGCAGGTGCTGCGCGAAACCTACGCGCTGTACGGCTTTTATCCGCTGGACACGCCGCTGATCGAGTCCTCCGAGGTGCTGCTTGCCAAGGGCGGCGGCGAGACCGAGAAGCAGATCTACCGCTTCACCAAGGGCGACAGCGACCTGTCCCTGCGCTTTGACCTGACCGTGCCGCTGGCGAAGTACGTCGCCCAGCACTACGGCGAGCTGACGTTCCCGTTCCGCCGCTTCCAGATCGGCAAGGTCTACCGCGGCGA
>DXFS01000091.1 GCA_019114345.1 Candidatus Agathobaculum pullistercoris
TGATCACGGTTGCAGTCGGCTTCCGCGCAGGCTTCTCGTTCTCTGCGGGCCTGACCGACCTGGTATTCTCGGCTTCGCTTCCGGCGGCGCAGAAGACGCTGCTGATCATCCCGCTGGGCGTTGCAGCGTTCATCGTGTTCTACATCATCTTCCGCTTTGCGATTACCAAGTGGGATCTCAAGACCCCGGGCCGCGAGGATGACGACGATACCGCAGCTCAGGACGCTGGGGCAACCCTGTCCAACAACGACTATACCGCAGTTGCGGCCACCGTTTTGGAAGGCCTTGGCGGTGCGGACAATATCGCGTCCCTGGACAACTGCATCACCCGTCTGCGCATCGAGATTAAGGATTATACGCAGGTTGACGAGAAGAAGATCAAGTCTGCAGGCGTAGCGGGCGTTATGCGTCCGTCCCAGACCTCGGTACAGGTCATTATTGGCACCAAGGTCCAGTTCGTAGCCGACGAAATGGCAAAGATGCTCAAGTAAGCAAACACCACATAATCACACATTGTATTCACCTTGCGCTCCGCGCAGAGAAAGGGCGGGCGAAAACCCGCCCTTTCTTTTTCCGGCAGGCAGTCTGCCGGGCCTGTCCCGCAGGGGCGGGCAGTGTCCATCCTGCAGCAAGCCGGATGGATAGTGCCTGCCTCTGTGCACAAACCATCAAAATCATCTAATTCTACTACGAGGTGTTGGATATGAAAATCATTCGTGCAAAAGACTATAACGACATGAGCCGTAAAGCAGCCAATATCATCTCGGCGCAGGTTATCCTCAAGCCGGATTCCGTACTGGGCCTGGCGACCGGCTCTTCTCCGATCGGCATTTATGAGCAGCTGATCAAGTGGTACAACAAGGGCGACGTGGATTTCGGCGCCTGCACGACTTTTAATCTGGACGAGTACCGCGGACTGACCCCGGATCATGACCAGAGCTACCATTACTTCATGCATAAGAATTTCTTCGATCACGTCAACATCCCGGAGGAGCGTATCAATCTGCCGGACGGGGCGCAGCTGGATGCGGAGCGCGAATGCAGCCGTTATGATGCGGCGATCAAGGCGGCGGGCGGTATCGACCTGCAGCTGCTGGGCATGGGCGTCAACGGCCATATCGGGTTCAACGAACCGGATGCGTATTTTTCCAAGGGCACGCACTGCGTTGACCTGACGGAATCCACGATCGAGGCGAACAAGCGCTTTTTCGCATCGGCGGATGACGTACCGCGCCAGGCTTACACCATGGGCGTGCAGACCATCATGCTGGCGCGCCGCATCGTAATCGTGGTATCGGGCGAGAATAAGGCGGATATTGTGCGTGAAGCGTTCTTCGGCCCTGTTACGCCGCGCGTGCCGGCTACCATCCTTCAGCTGCACACCGATGTTTCGGTTGTTGCGGATGAGGCGGCGCTGAGCAAATGCAGCGACCTGCTGTAAGAGTAAAGAAGGGAAACGCATGGAATACAAAAATCTGAAAGTATACCAGCCCGATGGCACATTCCGCACGGGCGGGCTGCGTATCGAGGGCGACCGGATTGTTTCTGCGGAGCCGTCGGCAAGCGCGCAGGATATGGGCGGGCTGTATGCTGTGCCCGGCCTGGTGGATCTGCACTTTCACGGCTGTGTGGGCTATGACTTCTGTGACGGCACGCAGGAGGCAATCTCTGCGATCGCGCACTATCAGGCGAAGAACGGCGTTGCCGCCATCTGCCCTGCGACCATGACTTATCCGGAAGAAAAGCTTGCCGGGATCGCGCAGGCGGCTGCATCTTACCGCACGGAGGAGGGCGGAGCCGCGCTCGTCGGCATCAATATGGAGGGTCCGTTCGTCTCTGCGGCCAAAAAAGGAGCACAGAATGGAGCTTACCTGCACGCACCGGATGCGGAGATGTTCCGGCGCTTGCAGAAGCAGGCGAACGGTCTGTTCAAATTGTGCGACCTGGCGCCCGAACTGCCGGGAGCAATGGAGACCATCGAAGCCTTGGCGGGCGAGGTCCGTCTGTCGATCGCACATACGGAGGCGGATTACGATACAGCCTGCGAAGCCTTCCGCCGCGGCGCGCGGCAGGTTACCCACCTGTATAATGCGATGCCCCCCTTGTCGCACCGCGCGCCCGGCGTCATTGGAGCGGCGGCTGACCATAATGAAGTTATGGTCGAACTGATCGCGGATGGGGTGCATGTGCATCCCTCGGTGGTGCGCACTACCTTCAAAGTGTTCGGCGGACGGGTGATCCTGATTTCGGACAGCATGATGGCGACCGGTCTTGCGGACGGCGAGTATTCGCTTGGCGGACAGGCGGTCACTGTGTGCGGCAACCGTGCGACCCTGCATGACGGCACGATTGCAGGCTCAGCCACCAATCTGCTGGACTGCGTGCGCAGCGCAGTCAGGATGGGGATTCCGTTTGGGCAGGCGGTCCAGGCGGCGTCGACCAATCCGGCGAAGGCTATCGGAATGCAGCAGGATTATGGCACGCTCGAGGCGGGGAAACTTGCCAATGTGATCCTGCTGGATGATGAACTGAACGTCCACGCCATCCTTCTGCGTGGTCGGGAATTGGCATAACAACGAAGCAAACCAGTAGGCGAGTAAGGCAGCGCGAAAAAGCGCTGCCTTTTTGATCTGCCGCCTCCGGACGGAAACACGTCAGGGATAGCGGTGGGCGTGGGATGTAATACAGTTTGCTCCTGCCGGGACGCAGCAGAGCAAAAGGCGCGCACAACCTATGACAACCTGCTTCGCCTGATTGACAATCCGGATGTGCGCGAGCCGCTCAAATTCCTGCGGGCGCGTGAAGTGGTGCATTTCCAGCGTTTCGGTGAAAGAATACAAACAACATGGAACAGTACGGCTTGGCGCGGGAAGGGAGAAGCATGCGCCCGGACAGTATTAGGGAAAAGTGGAAAGCCTGCATCTCAAAAAGAGATGCAGGCTTTCCGTTATGGAGAACTCGCAGGCGTCCGTTTGAATAGCAGCAATTGCGGCGGTCAAATTCAGGTGATCAGCCGATGCCGCCGAGCAGTGCGCCGAAGAACAGGGCGAGTGCACAAAGCGGTACGTATACCCACTTGCCAAAGGGGTGGAACCAGGCGCCGATCTTCTTGCGGGCACCCAGGTTGACAGCATCGAGTGCGGTCTGCTTTTTGAGCACCCAGAAGAACATCACGCCGGCCAGCAGCGCGCCGAACGGGCAGATGTAAATGGATACCATATCCATCCACTGGGAGGTCCACGGCTGGATCAGCAGTGCGACAACCAGGCCGATCACATGGATGATAATAACAGACGGCAGGCGTTTGAGTTTGAACTGCTCCTGCAGGAATGCAACCGGAGTCTCATACAGATTGATGATCGAGGTTGTGCCTGCAAACAGAACAGCAACAAAGAAGAAGATGCCGACAAACCGGCCGAAGCCGCCCATGCCGTTGAACACACCGGGAAGCGCTACGAACATCAGGCCAGGGCCTGCGGTCGACAGCTCGCCGCCGGAGGTAGCCATCGCGGGGATGATAACAAACATTGCAACCAGTGCAGCCAGCGTATCGAAGACCGCTACGTTGCGCGCGGAGGACGAGATCTCAACGTCCTTGCCAAGGTAAGAGCCGTAAATAACCGAGCCGTTGCCCGCAACAGACAATGAGAAGAATGCCTGGCCAAATGCATAGACCCAGAGTTTCCAATCCGCCAGACCGGCAAGATCCAGGGAGAAGATGAAACGGTAGCCGTCGCTTGCACCCGGCAGGGTAGCAATATAAACCGCCATAACGAGGAACAGCGCAAACAGCAGCGGGATCATGACTTTACATGCCTTTTCGATGCCGCCAGCAACGCCCATCGCCATGATGATGACAGAAACCACGATCGCAATAATGATCCAGAAGCCGTTGCCGATGCCGAAGATCCCGTTATTCACCATCATGCCGACGCCTTCGCCGAGCGTCTGGCTTTCAGGAGCCGCAGAACCAAAGGCGGCGCCGATCTTATCCATATCCTGCCCCAGCGCGAACAGTTCGCCGCTGAAGCTCATCTTGGTGTACTTGAAAATCCAGCCCATAACGACCGAGTAGCCGATCGCAAGGCCCATGGAACCGATAACAGGCAGAGCGCCGATGACCTCACCGACGGTGCGTTTGCCGGTGCGTTCCTCCATTGCTTTGCCGAACGAACCGACCGGACCGGCACCGCCCCAGCGGCCGAGAGAGAACTCTTCCATAACACCCGAAGCGCCGATCAGCAGCACGAACAGGAAGTACGGCAGCAGGAAGGTCATGCCGCCATAGGTTGCGACCATATACGGGAACCGCCATATATTTGCCATGCCGACTGCGGAACCAATACAAGCAATGATAAAGCCCCATTTGCTCTTGAAACCATCGCGGGACTCGGGATTCGCCAGCTTAGCGCCTTCGTTCTTATTACTCATTTATTGCACCTCATTTCCTTATCCTGCACTTTCATGCGCAGCGCAGGTCACGCGCAGATTGTCCTATCCGGATTGCGTCCTTGTGTAGTGAATCATAAGCTGAACAGTGTTATTTTGCCGCAATCACTTCAATCTCGACCAATGCATCCTTGGGCAGACGCGCAACCTCGACAGCAGAGCGGGCCGGATAGCTGCCCTCGGTGAAAAAGGTTGCATATACCTCGTTCATCGCCCCGAAGTTGTTCATATCACTGAGGAATACTGTGGTTTTCAAAATGCGGTCCATGCCGATGCCTGCCTCTGCAAGGATCGCTTTTACATTGGTAAGGGACTGCCTGGTCTGTTCCGCAATCCCTTCCGGAAACGCGCCGGTTGCCGGGTTTATGGGTAGTTGGCCAGAAGTGATGACCAAGTTACCGACCGCAACAGCCTGCGCGTATGGACCAATGGCAGCAGGTGCGTGATCGGTACTGATGTTAAGCTTCATTAACGGTCGCCTCCTTTTTCTTAACACAAAATTAGCACGATAATGGCATTTTGTCAAGAGATTTTGTATATTTTACACTATAACACAGGTTTTTACTTGTGAATTGTGGGAAATTTACATAAGGTTTGTGAAAAATCCATAAGAAATTTTTATTTTTGTTGTGAGAAATTTTTCAATCAACCTGCTGAAAATTCCTTTTTCTGTATATTTCTTGCATGGTGATAAATAAAAAGGTTTTTATGGCGCAAATTTTTGAAAGCAATATAAAGATGGAGACTGCCCCGTGTCCGGAGTTTTCCGGCTGCCGCACTGGATCCGGGCAACCGGAAATTCTGCATGAATCTGTTTGCAAGACAATATGTTAGTAACATATTCTGACGAAGCGGAGGGGATCCGATGGATACCGGATATAAAGGCATGCCAAAACAGAAGGGGGCAGCAGGTTCCCGACTGACTGTTTGCAGCAAGTCCCCAAATTATCCTGCAGAGGAACGCGAAGTGATTAAACGGAAAATAGAAAGCAGGCTGTACGAGATTTTTTATCCATACTTCCGGAAATAGGACTGCATTGGGCTGAACAGCGGTTTAAAGAGTCGCTTTGTAGAGGCGATCCGTTTCTTTTGGGGGGATTACCATGAAAACCGAGGCGATCTATACACGGCAGTCGGTCGACCGTGCAGACAGTATATCGGTGGAAAGCCAGGCGGAATTCTGCGTAAGGGAACTGACGGGAATTGACTATAAAATTTATACCGACAGAGGATACAGCGGAAAAAACACCGACCGGCCTGCCTTCCGCCGGCTGATGCAGGACATCGCCGAAGGCAGGGTCGGGAGAGTCATTGTTTACCGCCTCGACCGGATCAGCCGCTCCGTGCTCGATTTTGCCAATGTGATTGATTTCTTTCAAAAGTACTCAGTCAGCTTTTCCAGCACTATGGAAAAGTTTGATACCGACTCACCAGTCGGGAAGGCGATGCTCATGATCGTAATGGTCTTTGCGCAGCTGGAGCGTGAAACGATCCAACAACGCGTCACAGATGCCTATGCATCCAGAAGCAAACGCGGCTTTTATATGGGTGGCCGGATCCCATATGGTTTTACGCTCAAAGAGATTGCAATCGACGGCGTGAAGACCCACTGCTATGCACCTGTGGAAAGCGAGTGTGCGGTGATCCGGCAAATCTTTTCCCTGTATGCGAAGCCGGAAGCTTCCTTGGGGGATGTTGCCGGACATTTGAAGGCGCAGCATGTCCTAAACCGCAGCGGTGAGCCATGGAGCCGAAACCGCATAAGGGATTTGATTGTCAATCCGGTATATGTAAGGGCAGACCGCCGGGTTTATCATTTCTTCAAGGAGCATGGGACGGAGATTGCCAATCCGCCGGAAGATTTTATAGGGATCAATGGAGCATATCTGTATTCCGGCAACTCAGAGACGCGGAAAACGGTCTGCCTGAACGGCCATACGCTGGTGCTTGCGCCGCATGAAGGTGTTGTGGATGCGGCGGTCTGGCTGCAATGCCGTAAAAAATGCATGCAGAACCAGTCTGCCGCCAAACCCATGAAAGCGCAGCGGACATGGCTGGCCGGCAAATTGAAATGCGGATACTGCGGACATGCATTGACCGCCAAGATCGGACGGAGAAAAAGCAAGGCAGATGTGCGCTATTACTTATGCAGCTTCAAATATGCAGCGAAAAGCGGCTGCAGTTTTCGTTCACTCCGTGCAGATGATGTGGATGCGCTCGTCTTAGAAGAACTGCGTGCCAAGCTTTCTGAGTTTACGGTTTTATCGCGCGGGCAGCAGACAGATACAGTCGGCCGGCTCTATGATCTGAAAAACCAGATCAGTGAGAAAGACAGCGAGGCAAGGGCGCTGGTCAAGCAGGTCCCGCTGGCAGATGCCGCACTGTTGCGGCTCATCAATCTGCGTGTGGAAGAGCTGGAAAAGCAGAAGGAAATGCTGTATGCCGGTATTGCCGAGCTGGAAAACCACAACCAGGCGGATAATGGAGCGATTACTGGATATATGCAGGTATGGGATAAGCTGTCCCTTCGTGACAAGTTTGCCGTGGCGGACTGCATGATTGAATCGATCCGTGCATCGGAAAGCGGGTTGGAGATTATCTGGAAAATTTGATGTGCTATCCGCTCCCTGTTGTTTGTTTTGGCGATGCGCTGCGCGTTGTACAGGATAATCTGGATGCCAAGAACTATTATGCTTATAACCCGGCAATCGATATCCGGCCCGGCGGAATGGCACAGACATCCAGGCATTTGGTGCAGGACAACGTAAAATCTGCCGATTCGGGAAATATTGCAGGCGCAGAAAAAAACTAAATATACGATTTCAGCCTCCTCTGTCAAAGGGGAGGCTTTTATTTTGCACACATTTTGCACATTTGACGGGAGGATGGGACTTTTACTTTTTTGACTTTTCTGGTATAATAAATACGAAAATTATTATGCTGACAGCACATTCCGTATCCGATATGCGGCGGGATTTTGGTGAGTTTTCAGCTTTTATTTTTGCCTGCAAACGTGTTATAATGGAGAGCAAATTGTTGAAGAATTGTTTTTGCATGCTTGACGGGCAGAAAAATTTTGAATAAATGGGGAACAGGCATGAAAGAGAAAACTTTGGTCATTACGGGCATGGGGGCGGTAACGCCAGTCGGTATCGGTGTAACCGCCTACTGGAGCGCCTTGATCGCCGGCAAATGCGGCGTCGGCCCGATCACACGTTTTGATGCGTCCGGCCTTCCGGTGCAGATCGCAGCAGAACTGAAGGGGTTTGATCCTGCTGACCACATGCCGAAAACACTGGCTCGCACGATGGATCCGTTTATGCAGTTCGCTTTCGCCGCAGCGGAAGAAGCACTCTCGGACAGCGGTCTCCCGATCGAACCGGAGTCAGACCGCATCGGCATCGTGATGGGAACGGCGATGGACGGCGTTACCACAGTTGCACATACACAGGAGGCCTTCGACGCTGGCCATCGTGTCGGCCCGCGCTTTGTACCAATGACCATCGGCAACATCGCCGCAGCACAGATTGCGATCGCGCACGGTATCCATGGCCCGAGCCTGACGCTCAACACCGCCTGCTCGGCGGGCGGCGACGCGATGATGACCGCTGCCATGCTGCTCAAAACCGGCGAGGCAGACGCGGTGCTTGCGGTCGGCGGCGAAAGCATCTTGTGCCCGATCGTGGTTTCCGGCCTGTCGCAGGCCAAGGCGCTGTCCCGCCGCAACGACGATCCGGAACACGCCTGCCGTCCGTTCGATTTGGACCGCGACGGCTTTGTTATTGGCGAGGGCGGCGGCGCGCTCGTTATTGAAACCGAGGAACATGCGCTCGCGCGCGGCGCGAAGATCCACGCTGTGCTCGCGGGCTATGCGAATACATCGGATGCGCACCATGTCACCGCGCCCTGCCCGGACGGCGCAGGAGCCGCGGCCTGTATGCAGCGCGCGCTGGCACGGGCGGGCATGCAGCCGTCCGATATCGGCTACATCAATGCGCACGGTACGTCCACCATGCTGGGGGACAAAGCCGAGACGCTTGCCATCAAGGCGGTGTTCGGCGGACGCGAATCCGCGCCCCCGGTCTCCGCGACCAAATCTGCAACCGGGCATCTGATGGGCGCGGGCGGCCTGACCGAGGCGATCGCCTGCATCAAGGCGATCCAGGACGGCACCCTGCCGCCCACCCTGCATCTCGACACACCCGACCCGGACTGCGATCTCGACTATGTGCCGAACACCGCACGTAAGGCGGATGTTTCCGCCGCGATGAGCAATTCGCTTGGGTTCGGCGGACAGAACTCCAGCATTATCCTTTCCCGTTACCAGAAATGAGGCGACCTTTTTGCAACACGAATATACCTATGATGTCTCCATGTTCCGCGATACGTTTGAAACGCGCTTTACCTATCTGAACGGTTTTCTGCGCAATGTATCGCGCTTCGGCACCCGTCCCGCGCTGCATGACCCGCTTTCCGGCCGGCGCTGGACCTACCGCGAGCTGAACGCCGAGGCCAACCGTCTGGCGCACGCGCTGCGCGCGGACGGCGTAGGTAAAAACGACGTGGTCATGTTCGCCCTGCTCAATTCGCCGGAATTTGTTTTTTGTTATCTGGCGGCGCACAAGATCGGCGCAATCGCCTGCCCGGTCAACTACCGGCAGGGCGCAGGCGAGATCGCGCTCGTCATCGACGACAGCCGCCCCAAGGCGTTTTTCTATGACGCGGAGTTCGGCGAACTGTCGGGCAGTGCGCTCCAGCTGTGCGAGCACAAACCGCAGACCGTTGTCATGGTCGATTACAAGGGCGGCGCGGCGGCGCCTGCCGGCCACAAGCGTTATCAGGACTATGTTTCCATGCAGCCTGAAACCGATCCGCCGATCGACTTTGACCCGCATATTTACGACGAAACAACGCGCCTTTACACATCGGGTACGACCAACCGCCCCAAGGGTGTGCCGATCAACAACGTAAATGAGGTGCTCTCTGCGCACGACGTAATGATGCACTTTCCGCTGGGGCCGCTCGACCGCACCATGAACATGACCCCGTGGTTCCACCGCGGCGGCATCCACTCCGGCGGCCCGTGTCCGACACTGTATGCGGGCGGTGAGGTGGTTATCCTGCGCGATTTCGCACCCAAGCGTGCGCTGGAATATGCGGAGAAGTACCAGATTTCCTTCCTGATCGGCGTGCCGACTATCATCGCCATGCTCGCGCGCACACAGGAGCGCACCCCGGCCGACCTGTCCGCGCTGCGCGGCA
>DXFS01000092.1 GCA_019114345.1 Candidatus Agathobaculum pullistercoris
CAACGCGCCGCACCCGCTTTCCGAGGTATTGGATGCGATCCCTGCCGGGACGCTGACGCTTGCCGGGTCGGTCCCCTTCTGGCTGCACGCCCGCGCCGTCCAAAACGACCTGCCGCTGACCGATTACTTAACGCGCGATGAGCTTGCGATCCGCAACGCGGTACCGATCTCCTTAGCGGAAAAGCGCTTTTGCCGCAGCAAACAGCAGGAGCCGGCCCGAAGGCCGGCTCCTGCTGTTGCATTTTGTCGTTTCCATGTGGCTCAGTCATGAGGCTTGCGGTAAAAATTCCCCGCCACATGGTCGGTTTTCAGGATATTGATAAAGGCTCTGGGGTCGATCTCATGCACGGCCCGGGTGATCTGCTTGACCTGGTCGCCCGCGATGACCGAATAGATCATATCCCGCTCTTTGCCGTTATACAGGCCGGTACCGCGGAAGAGTGTAGCCCCGTGGTGTGTCGTATCTTTTATTCGTTCATATACCTCGATCGCACGGTCAGAAATGATGAAAAGCGTGGTCCGCTTGAAGCGCAGGTCGAGCATATGTACAATCTGCGTGGAAGCAAACTGAAAGATGATCGAATACAGCGCTGCGTCCCAGCCGAACAGCAGTCCGGCGACCGCCAGCATCACACAGTTGCCAAGGAAAATATAGTTCCATGCATCCACGCCCAGCCGCTCGCTCAGCGCGACCGAGATAAAGTCTGTGCCGCCGCTTGTCGCACCTGCGAGCAGGCACAGGCTGATCGCAAGCCCGTTGAAAATGCCGCCGAAGATACATACCAGCAGCACATCGTTTGTGATCGGCATGGACGGGATGAGGTCGGTCAACACGCTGGTCAGCACAATGGTCAGGCAGGAGTACAGCGTGAAATGCCTTCCAATCAGCTTATAGCTGACCACAGCCGGGATTGCATTGAGCGCAAGGTTGATCAGTGTAAACGGCAGCGTCACACCTGCAAACCGCTGCGCACTGCGCTGGATCAGCAGGGTCAGACCGTTAAATCCGCCCGGGAACAGGCCGCCCGCATCCACAAAGCTCTGGATATTGGCCGCCATTAGAACGGATGCGGCGATAATCAGCAGCAAGCGCCTGCAGGTTTGCCAGCCGCTCTGCGGCCGCGCCGGGAATCCCGCTGTTCCTCTGTCCTTTCCCCTGTTTCCCATTCTTTCTCCCCCTTGATAAATGGATCGATAAACCACCCTGTGTCTGCACGATTATTATAGCACACAGCCGCTCCGGCCCTCAAGGCAGTAACCTGGGAATTCGCTGTAAATTTATCCGCGTTGTGGCGGTCGTTCCCTGTGTCATGTTCCCTATATTTGTGCTTTTCGACAAAGGATGCCGTTTTTTACAAATTTCCGTGGACATACCGGGTGGGATTTGATATGATAATAAGGTATTTCACTGCCCGCAGCCGCCGCACGGCTGCGGGCGCATTTCACAGAACAAAGGAAGGCTGTTGATCCAATGCAAAAAGAGAAAACTTCGGGCGGAGAACTGTTCCGGCTCGACGGCAAACCCTCCTGGGGGCAGGCGTTCCCGCAGGCGCTGCAGCATGTGCTGGCCATGCTGGTCGGCAACATCACCCCGCCGATGCTGATCGCGAGCACGCTCTCGCTTTCTGCCGGCGACCAGATCATCCTCACCCAGGCCGCTATGCTCATCGGCGGCATCACCACCCTGCTGCAGCTCTATCCCCTCCTGGGCTTCGGCATGGGGCTGCCGAACGTCATGGGTGTGGCGTTTGCTTACATGCCCATCCTGACCATGATCGGCACACAGTACGGCATTTCTGCCATTTTCGGCTCCCAGCTCGTCGCAGGCTTTGTCTCAATCTTTATCGGCATGTTCATGGGAAAGATCCGGCGTTTCTTCCCGCCCATCGTCAGCGGCACCGTAGTGCTCAGCATCGGCCTGACGCTGTATGAAACCGCGATGAACTACATGGGCGGCGGCTCAGCCGCACAGAATGCCGGCACCTTCGGCTCCGGCCAGTTCTGGATCCTTGCACTGATCACACTGGCTGTCACGCTGGCCTGCAGCCTGTTCGGCAAAGGCTATGTACGCGTTTCCGGTATGCTGATCGGCATCCTGGTCGGCTATGTGATCGCGCTGTTCATGGGCGGCATTGTGGACTTCAGCAGCCTCGGCGAGGCAGGCTGGATCTCGCTGCCCCGCCCGTTCTATTTCAGCCTGGCGTTCCATCCGGACGCAATCATTATGATGATCCTGATGTACGTCGTTCAGGCTGTGCAGACGATCGGCGATGTCTCCTCGACCGCTATGGGCGGCTTTGGCCGTGAAGCGACCGACAAGGAACTCGGCGGCGCAATCAAGGGCCAGTCGGTCTGCGGCATGATCGGCGCGGTCATCGGCGGTCTGCCGACCGACCCGTACAGCCAGAATGTCGGCCTGATCTGCACGACCAAGGTTGTCGCCAAGCGTGTGTTTGTGATTGTCGGCGCGGTCATGCTGGTGGCGGGCTTCTGCCCCAAGTTCGGCGCGCTGATGACCACCATCCCGCAGCCTGTTCTGGGCGGTGCAACGGTTACTGTATTCGCGGCGATCACCATGTCGGGCATCCAGCTGCTGAACGAGCAGCCGATGAATTACCGCAACAAGATGATCGTGGGCATTGCGCTCGCGCTCGGCCTGGGCATCGACGCTGTGCCGGATATCCTGCAGTTCTGCCCGCAGCTTGTCCGCAACATCTTCGGCAGCTCGCTGGTGATATCTTTCCTTGTCGTGTTCCTGCTCAATATCATCGTGCCGGAGGACGATTCCCCGGCCACCTGACCCAATGACGGCAAAACGCCCCGAAACACTATGTGTTTCGGGGCGTTTACGTATCCTGCACCCGTTCGCAGGAGGAAAAGATCCCGCGCTTCCAGTCCTCTGCCTGCAGGCGGAACATCCCCGGCACGCCGCGCAGCCGCACCGCCAGCGCCCGCTCCTCCACGGTGATCTGTTCGGGCAGCGCCGCATAGGCTGCGCCGCCGGGCAGGGACTCGGTCTGCAGGAAGGCGCGGCAGGCTTCCCCGTCCGCGCCCGCTGTTTTCAAGCAAAGTGCGGCGGTTTCGGTTGCCGCCCGCCCGGTGTCAATGCCTATCCGGTCCAGCAGATACAACATGCCTGCGCACACCGTGCTATGCGGGACGGGATGCATGGTGCAGCCTGCCCTGCCGTGCTGCACCTGCGCCCGGCAGGCCCAGAAGCGGTACATGCTCCCGTCCGCACGAATACGCTGCCGCGGCACAAAGCGGCTGCCGCAGCCCCCGCACACCAGCTTACCCGAACACCAGTACCGCGCGGAATGGCGCTTTTTCTGCCCGTTCGGTGCGCGCCGTGCCAGTTCGCGCTGCACCGCGTCGAACTGCTCCCGCGGCACGATCGCTTCATGGTGCCCGCGCAGATAGACCTGCTCCTCCCGTCCGTCGTTTTTCACTTTCCTGTGGTCGAGGAAATCCGGCGTGCAGGTCTTTTTCTGCAGCAGGTCGCCGCAATATTTTTCATTGCGCAGCAGCCGCAGCACCATGGTAGATGACCAAGGCTTATCCCGTGCGCGCGGCGGCGGGATGCCCGCCCCGGTCAGTTCGCGCGCAATAATGTACGTCCCCTTGCCCTCGTGCAGGAATTTGTGGTACACCGTGCGGATGACAGCCGCCTCCTCCGGCTTGACCGTCAGCCGCCCGCCGCGCAAATCAAAGCCGTAAATGTTGTTGCAGCCGAACACCACGCCCTGCTCCATCGAACGCCGCTGTCCCCATTTGACGCGCTCCGAGGTCTTGCGGCTCTCCTCCTGCGCCACGCTCGCCATGATGGTCAGGCGGAACTCCCCGTCGTTCTGCCGGGTGTCGATGTTGTCCGTGATGAACACCACGCCCACGCCGATCCGGCGCAGCGCCCGTGTATGCGCGAGCGCGTCCACCGTATTGCGGGCAAAACGCGACACCTCCTTGGTCAGGATCAGGTCGATCTCCCCCGCCTGCGCCGCGGCAATCATGCGCTGGAAGGCTGGGCGGTGCACCGTAGTGCCGGACAGGCCGCGGTCCGCGTAGATCTCCACCAGCGCCCAGTCCGGCCGGCGGCTGATGTATTCTGCAAAATAGCGCCGCTGGTGCTCGAGCGAGTGCAGCTGATCGTCCTGCGCGGTGGAAACGCGGCAGTATGCCGCCACGCGCAGCTGTTCCCCGCCGCTCATGCGCGGTGCAGCGCGGCAAGCGCCTGGGCGAGCGCCTCCGGGCTGAGCCTGCCCGCTGCGCACAGTGCACGCAACATGCCCTCTTTGAGCGCCCGCTCAACCCTTTCCTTTTCTTCCCTCGTAACCTGCATACCGGATCACCTCCCTACCGGTACTATATGCGGCGTCACCGGACAGCATGCCTATACCGCAAACAACCTCCCTACCTGCGAGGGTGCCATCCAGCTCGCCATGGAGCAGACCGATTTCACCCTGCAGGGCGCGCGCTGCCTAGTGATCGGCTGCGGCCGTATCGGCGCGCTGCTCGCGCGCAAGCTGCATGCACTGGATGCGCTTGTGACGGTTTCCGCCCGCTCTGCGCGCGATTTTGCCCGCATCGAGGCAGCAGGCTTAGCCGCGCTCGACACCCGCCGTCTGGCCGGGCATCTGGACGGCTTTGACCTGGTGTTCAACACCGTGCCTGCGCCCGTGCTCGGCGCATCCGAGCTGGCCGGGCTCAAGCCGGGCTGCGTGGTGATTGACCTTGCCTCCCTGCCCGGCGGCATTTCGCCCGACGTCAAGCTGCCGCCCGCCTGCCGCGTGCTGCATGCGCTCTCGCTGCCGGGACGGGTCGCGCCGCTGTCCGCCGCCCGCGCGATCCACGATACTGTGTGTGCGATTTTGCAGGAGGAGGGTGTGCTGTGACCAACCCGCTCCGCATCGGCTTTGCCCTTACCGGGTCGTTCTGCACCTTCTCCAGGGTGCTGCCTGTCATCCAATCCCTGACCGGGGACGGCTGCGTCGTCACCCCGGTCCTGTCTGCAAATGCCGGGTCGCTCGATACGCGCTTCGGCACAGCCGCCGGCTGGCGCGACCGTCTGTCCACGCTGACCGGACGCGCGCCGATCGACACCATCGCCGCCGCCGAGCCCATCGGGCCGAAGGCCATGTTCGACGTACTCGTCGTCGCACCATGCACGGGCAATACGCTCGCCAAGCTGGCGCACGGCATTACGGACACGCCGGTCACCATGGCGGTCAAGAGCCACCTGCGCAGTGAAAAACCGGTTGTGCTCGCCGTCTCCACAAACGACGGGCTGGCCGGCAGCGCGGCCAACCTCGGCATGCTGCTCAACCGGCGGCATTACTACTTTGTCCCCCTGCGGCAGGACGCCCCGGCCGCCAAGCCCCGCTCACTCGTCGCGGATATGCGGCTCGTGCCCGACACCATTGCCTCCGCGCTGGAGGGGAGGCAGCTCCAGCCCATCCTGCTCGCGCCGGGCGATGGCTGACTGGATGTAAAAACCCGCAAGGCAATCGCCTTGCGGGTTTTTGTCATGCTTCGGTTTTGTCGGATATCTGTCCCTTTTCTGTTTCCCGGCTGCTCCCGGTTACAAAGGTAACTGCACGTCTGAAATTGGTGATTTCCGCCTGCTTCACCGCTCCGCCGAATTCACCGTCCAACGTCCACGGCACTTCTGCTTCTGCTTCAAAGGTGATATGGGAAGTACGGAAATACACAAAACGTGTGGACGCAGTGTTGTGCGTCAGCAAGTCATTTACCAGCCATTGCAGTTCCATCGGGTTTTCTACCGGATAGACCAGCAGCACCTCATACAGGCCGTCATCCAGCACCACACCATCCGGTTCAATGGCTTTAAAGCCGCCGACCGATATGCTGTTGGATACCATGCCGTAGATGAAATCATCTTCTACCGACATTTCCGCACTGTCGACACGGATATGATGCTGTTTGATATTGGTCAGCGCCTTGACGCCTTCAAAAATATAGGCTGCCCGTCCGAAGATGTTTTTGGACTGCTGCGGCGTGGCATAAGACACCTCGGTAAACACGCCGAACGCCGCAATATAATTGAAGTACCGGTCGTTAAAGCGGCCGATGTCAAGCGCCTGCAAACGATCTCCAGCCGCAACGACGGCCGCCTCTGCCGGCGTTTTGGGGATGCCGAGGCTGAGAGCAAAATCATTTGTCGTGCCTGCGGGGATATAGCCGAGCGGCGGACGCACCGGCGATTCCATCAGGCCGGTCACAACCTCACTGAGCGTGCCGTCTCCGCCTGCGCAGACGATGCGGTCAAATTCGCCCGCGCGCCCGCGCACGACGCGGGTCGCATCCTGCGCTCCCTGCGTCACATAGACGTTCACATCATATCCCGCCTGCTGGAACGCCGCCACACAGGGGATCACCTTGCCGCTCAGCGCGCCCCGTCCGGCGTGCGGGTTGACGATCCACAGCAGCTTTTTCATTGGGGCGCCTCCTTTGCTTATCCGCCGAATTTCAGGAAATCAAATCACACACGGCGTTTGCATAGGCAACCGGATCCTCGACCGGCATGCCCTCGATCAGCAGCGCCTGCGTATACAGGATATTGGCATAGGTCTGCAGCTGCTCCGAACCGGCCTGCTGCAGCTCACACAGCTTTTTGAAGATCGGATGCTCGGCGTTCAGTTCGAGCACACGCTCCGCATGCACGCGCTGGCTGTCGTCCATCGCCTGCTGGTTGAGCACCTTCTCCATCTCGAGCGTCACCGGCCCCTCCGCGCGCAGGCAGCAGGGATGGCTTTTGAGCCGTCCGGTCAGCTCAACCTTTTTGACCTTGCCCTCCAGCGCCTTGCCCAGCGCGGCCAGCAGCGGCTCGTTCTCCTCGGAAAGCTTTTTGATCTCTTCTTTTTCGTCCTCGGTTTCCAGGCCGAGATCCGCATCCGCAATGGACTTGAAGTCCTTCTCCTTATAGTTTGCCAGCATTTTGATGCAGAATTCGTCGATATTGTCGTCCAGGCACAGGACTTCATAGCCCCGGTCACGCAGCGTTTCCATTGCAGGCAGCAGCTTGATCTTATCTACGGTCTCGCCGCAGGCGTAGTAGATATACTTCTGCTCTTCCTTCATGCGGGAGACGTATTCCTCGAGTGTCGTCAGCTTATCCTCGGTGGAGGAATGGTACATCAGCAGGTCCTGCAGCAGTTCCTTATGCATACCGTACTGCACATAAGCGCCGTACTTGATCTGGCGGCCGAACGCCTTCCAGAACTTCTCGTAATCCTCGCGCTTGTCCTTCTGCAGCTTGAGCAGCTCGCTCTTGATCTTTTTCTCCAGACTCTGCGCAATCGCCTTCAGATGGCGGTCATGCTGGAGCATCTCGCGGGAGATGTTGAGCGACAGATCAGCCGTATCCACCATGCCGCGCACAAAGCTGAAATGGTCGGGCAGCAGATCGGCGCATTTGTCCATGATCAGCACGCCGTTGGAATACAGCTGCAGGCCTTTCTCATAATCCTTGGTATAGTAGTCCATCGGCGCATGCGACGGGATGAACAGCATCGCCGTATAGGTTACTGCGCCCTCAACGCTTGTATGGATATGCATCAGCGGCGGCTGGTAATCGTAGAACTTCCCGGTATAAAACGAGTTGTAATCCTCGTCCGTCAGCTCCTTTTTGGACTTCTTCCAGATCGGCACCATGGAGTTGAGTGTTTCGTTTTCGACGTACTCCTCCCACTCGGGCTGGTAATCGTCGCCTGCGTCCGCCGGCTTCTCCTTCATGCGCGAGTGCGTCATGTCCATCTTGATCGGATAGCGGATGTAGTCCGAATACTTCTTGACCAGTGACTGGATGCGGTACGGCTCGAGGAACTCGTCGTAATTCTCGTTTTCCGTGTTCTCCTTGATGGTCAGCGTGATCTTCGTGCCGTTTTCCGCCTTTTCGCAGGGCGTTACCGTGTAGCCCGCCGTACCGTCCGACTCCCAGCGGTTGGCCTCCTCGCTGCCAAGTGCGCGGGATACGACCTCGACATGGCTTGCCACCATAAACGCCGCATAAAAGCCCACGCCGAACTGGCCGATGATATCCACATCGTCCATGTTCTCGTTTTCCTTCTTGAAAGCAAGCGATCCCGAGCGCGCGATCGTACCAAGGTTGCTTTCCAGCTCCTCCGCCGTCATGCCGCAGCCATGATCCTCAATGATGAACTTACGGTTCTCTTTATCGAGCGTCAGTTCGATCGGAAGGCTGTCGCGCGTGATACCGGTTTTGCCTTCCTTCATTGCATTGTAATACAGCTTATCCGTCGCGTCCGACGCGTTTGAGATCAGCTCGCGCAGGAAGATTTCCTTATGCGTGTAGATGGAGTTGATCATCAGGTCGAGCAGCCGCTTGGATTCCGCCTTAAACTGCTTTTTTGCCATGGTTACATACACCTCTGTGTTTTTGTTGGGATTAGCACTCCATGCGCCCGAGTGCTAACATTGTTATAATAATCCCAAGCCCGGTAAAAATCAAGTGTCCTGCTAAAAATTCACGATTTATTTATATTTGGATTCTCCCTACTTCCACAGACAGAGCAAACGTCCGGGGCAGTCCCCGGACGTTTGGTTATTTGATTTTCTCCTCCGCAATGCCGCGCTCGTGGATACATCTGCGGACATGTTCGCGCAGCAGCGTATAGACCACGGAAACCACCGGGATCGCGAACAGGATACCCAGCACGCCCCCCAGGCTCGCGCCCAGTGTGACCGCAACCAGCACCCAGATGGACGGCAGCCCAACCGATCCGCCCACAACACGCGGATAGATCACGTTGCCTTCAACCTGCTGCAGCACAAGGAACAGCACGAGGAACCACAGCGCCTTGATTGGGCTGGCGATCAGGATGAGGAAAACACCGACAAAGCAGCCGATAAACGCTCCGAAGATCGGGATCAGCGCGGTCACGCCGATCAGCACAGCAATCACCAGTGCATACGGCATGTTGAGCAGCGACATGCTGACAAAGAACATCGCCGCGAGAATGAAGGCCTCCAGGCACTGCCCGGACAGAAAGCTGTTGAACGAAGCCGATGTCAGGCTGCACACCCGCAGGAACCAGTCAACATGTTTTTCCGGCAACAGCGCATAGAACAGCCGCCGGAACTGCCGTCCCAGGTTCTCCTTCTGCAGCAGGATATAGATCGCAAAAACGATGCCGATGATCGTGTTGGCGACCCCGCTTACGACCGAGGTCGCGATGCTGAACGTACTGCTCAGAATATTACTCTCCTGAAGGAAATTCCTGACCACTGTGCCGATCTCCCGCCAGTTTACATTGAGAAAGCTCTCCCGCAGAGAATCGATCTCTGTTTCAAACATGGGCAGCATCTCGGCCGCATCATCGAGCAGTTGCGGGATGCGCGTAATCGCACGCGTCATTTCCCTGCCAATGGCGGCAAAGGAATTATACAGCTCCGGCACCACCATAAAGAGCACAACGACAATTACGCCGATCACTACAACCAGCGTCAGCAGAAGGCTCCCGATGCGCTTCATCTGACGCATTCTTTTATTTTGCGTTGCCTTTTTTCCTGTAAAGAGGTTGCGCTCAAAAAAACGCATGGGCACATTCAGCACAAATGCAATACACCCACCAATCAGGAACGGAGCAGTCAGACCCACTACATAGCGCAGCGCTGCAGAAACCAGCCGTGTATTCTGCAGGCCGACGTAAAGCAGGATCGCAAAGGCAATCAGCCCCATGATTTTTTTCATCGTATCGCGGTTCAAATTCAATATCTCCGACCTCATCTGCATTTTAATTGCATATTGATATAATCTAACCACTTTTTCCCCTGCAAGTCAAGCATCTGCCCTCACAATTCACGCACTGTTTAAAAACTTTTTCACTCCTATTATTTTCCAATATATTCAACAAATTGCTGTATTTTTCAATAAAATACTTCATTTTTATTATCCAGCCTGCTAAAATGGAAATAGCAGAAGCGCTCCGCCTGCGGCAATAAGGAGGCTTCTTGTTTGGCTGTATGCAGCGGTTTCAATAAAAAAGGGGGCTTATTTATGAAAAAAAGACTGTTTGCTGCATTTCTGACTGCAATCATCTGTATCTGCGGCAGCATGCCGTACGCATCCGCACTGAGTTTCCAGGCGGAGAGCGCATTTGTCATGGATGGGGATACCGGCGAGGAATTATATTCCTACAACGGCGATGTTGCCCGCGTACCCGCCAGCATGACCAAGGTACTGACTGCCTACATCATCTATCAGGAACTGGAGGCCGGCAGGCTGACACTTGAAACACCGGTCCGCATCAGCCATAATGTAGCGGTCAAGTCGCGTGACTCCAATTATCCGACTGCTGTTCCGCTGACCGAGGGCACCACCTATACGGTGGAGACCTTGCTGCACCTGATCATGATCCCGTCGGCCAGCGCGTCCTGCATCGCCATGGCTGAGCACATCAGCGGCAGCGAGAGTGCATTCGTTGCCCGCATGAACCAGACTGCCAAGGATCTTGGCCTGAATGCGACCTACTATAACTGCCACGGCGCACAGCCCAATTACATCACCGCCCGCTCGCAGGCAACGCTGACCAAGAAATTCATCGACACCTATCCGGACATCCTGCGGATCACCAGCAAGAGCGGCTACAGCTTCAACGGTACCTATTATAACAACACCAACCATCTGCTCAACACCATGGCCCCCTATGAGGGCCTGGATGGCTTCAAAACCGGCACCATCTCCGCTGCCGGCTACTGTGTGACCACAACAGCAGTCCGCAATGGCCGCCGCGTTATTTCGGTCGTCATGAAATCGACGAGTGATTACCAGCGCTTTGCGGATTCGCGCCAACTGCTCGATTATGGTTTCGAACAGATTCAGCTGCGTGATGCGTCCCGCGCATCCACAGGCGTCACCTTCACCGCACAACCGGACAGCATCCGCCCTTACCAGACCGCTTCTTTCCAGGTGCAGCTGACTGGCGTTTCCTCTGCATATAACGCCCAAGCACAGTGGTATGTCAATGGAGAGGCGGTACCGAACTACGGTAATCAGAACTTCCAGGCAACTGCAGGCAAAACCAGTACACTCAACTATACCCTGACTGAGATTCCCGGCGAAACTGCAACCGTTTCTTTTGTACTGACCATGCCGGACGGCACGGAAAAGCGTGCGGATACGACGGTCGCCATCGAGCAGCGGCCGCTGGAATACACCGGTTCGCTGAATATCCTGAGCGCCGCAGTATATCCGGGCAAGACACTTACCGTCACTGCAGATATCACAGGGGAAAATGATATTGAACGCGTGCAGCTCCCTGCAAGCTGGCAATGGGACGGGGAGGATATCGCCGCCTATTCCAATGAGAATTTCACCATCACAGACGACAGCGCGCACAGCCAGTATCACATGACCATCCCGGCGGATGCGCAGCCCGGCACCCATACCGTCAGCTTCCGTGTCGGCAATGCGGACAGTACGGGTGTCAACCAACTGGTGCTGTCGGCTGAAATAGAGATCGTCCTGCCTGCGCAGGCAGATGAGGAAATCGTAGAGACGCCCGAAGCTGTGGATGCTGCGGACGCAGAGCAGGCTGCCTGACACTGTTCCAGCAAGAAAAAAGGCTCCCATCGGGAGCCTTTTTCGTTTTGTTTTTACAGGGTCAGCGACGGTGCGGAATAGGTGCGTCCGCCGAGTTCACTGTTGAGCATGTACAGGCCCTTCGGATCACTGCCGAACAGTTCCATTTTGGTGATCAGGTCCGCGGAGTTCTTCTCCTCCTCGCCCTGCTCCTTAACAAACCAGTCGAGGAACTGCACGGTGCGGAAATCGTTCGCCGCCTGCGCTGCCGCGTAGATCGCGTTGATCAGCGAGGTGACGTATTTCTCGTGCTCAAGCGCTGCCTTGAGCGGGTCGATCAGTTCGGTATATACCTTGTCCGGTTTTGCGATCGCATCCAGCGTAACCGCCTCGCTGTTGTTATGCATGTACTGGTAGAACAGCATCGCGTGATCCTGCTCCTCCTTCGCCTGGATCTCATACCAGTTTGCGAAGCCATCCAGCCCCTTGGAAGCATAAAAGTTCGCCATATCCAGATAGAGATATGCGGAATAAAACTCCTTGTTGATCTGATCATTGAGCAGTTCTGAAACTTTTTTATCCATAGTAATTACCTCCATTCAGTATTGCGCCAGCCCATGGCTGCGCTCTCTTATGTCTCCAGTATAGCATACGAGCGCGATCTGTCAATAGCCGCGGCTTACTCCGCCCCTGTTCCCGGTTTGCTGCAGCTGCCTGTGCCGTGAAAACCGCTACGATACCTTCTCCGGCATCCCGGTGCAATGGTCCATACCTTTTCTGTGGCTCAATCTGTTTTGGACCGCCGTCTGATAAAAAAGCAGGCGCCATGTTCTGATGAACACAGCGCCTGCATATCATTATATTATTATGCCTCGCCCGGCTGCACACCGATCTGGGTCAGATACTTCTGCTGGTAGAACCGCAGCTTCTCTGCAAACTGTGTTGTGGACTTATACTCCTTTTTCGCGTATGCATGTGTGTCAAATTCCTCTGCACCCTCACCGAGCTGAATAGTATAGATGGCAATATTTGAGCAATGATCACAAATTTTTTCCAGATCATGCACGATGTCCAGGAACGGGATGCCGGTCTGCATGGTGCACTCGTTGCTGCTCAGGCGTTCAATGTGGCGGCTCTTCAGACGCTCCTTCAGGGTATCAACCACCTCTTCCAGCGGCTCAACCGAGCGGGAGACCGATACCGACCGCGTCACATAACCTTCGACCGTCATCTCCAGCGCCTCACCGACCGCATCGCACATTGCGCGCAGTTCACGCTTGGCCGCCGGCGAGAAGGCCAGCTCCGCCTGACGGAATTCCTCCATACGGCTGAAAATATTCTGCGCGTAGTCGCCAATCTTCTCAAAGTCGGAAAGCGAATGCATCATCTCCGCGGTCTGACGGCGCTGGTCTACCGACCGGATATTATGGATATTGGTCAGATAACGGCCAATCTCGACCTCCGCGCGGTCAAGGAAGCTCTCATGCTCGCGGAAAGCATCCTCGTTGGGCGCAATGTTGCTGCTGAACAGCGGGTCGGTCGCCAGATGGAAGTTCTGCTTGGCTGCGTCGCCCATCTCTGCGATGCAGCGCTGCGCCTGCTCAAGCGCCAGGGAAGGCGTAGTCAGGAAGCGGGGCTCAAGCTTGGCAAGCGGATCCTCCTGCACCTCGCCGGAGGGCACGCTCCACGTTGCCAGCTTGACCAGCAGGCCGGTAAACGGCAGGAACAGGATGGTACAAGTCACGTTGAACAGCGTGTGGAAATTCGCAATGCCGCCCTTATCGATCGGGGAATCCCAGAACGGGAAGCCGACCGTATACTGGATCGCATAAATAACGACCAGGAAGATAATCGAACCGATCAGGTTAAAGTAGAAATGCACCATCGCTGTGCGGCGCGCATTCTTCGAGCCGCCGAGCGACGACAGGAAGGCTGTGATACAGGTGCCGATGTTCTGTCCCAGGATGATCGGGATGGCGGCAGACCAGCTGATCACGCCCGTCGTGGAGAGCGCCTGCAGAATGCCGACCGAGGCCGAGGACGACTGGATGATTGCAGTAACCCCTGTGCCGATCAGCACGCCCAGAACCGGGTTGGAGATCGCAGCGAACAGTTCCGCAAACTGCGGCAGATCCGCCAGCGGGGCAACCGAGCCCTCCATCACCGACATGCCGATGAACAGGATGCCGAAGCCGGTAAAGATATCCGCGATATCGCGCGTGCGGCGCTTTTTCGCCAGCATCATGATGATCACGCCCGCCAGCACGACGATATAGGCCAGATTGCTTGGCTTAAGCATATCCATCAGCAGATTGCCGCTGCCCGTCCCGTTGTCCAGCCGCAGGATCTGCGCTGTGATCGTGGTGCCGATATTCGCACCCAAAATAACGCCGACAGACTGTCTCAGCGACATGATGCCAGCGTTTACAAAACCGACCACCATGACTGTCGTCGCGGACGACGACTGAATCACCATGGTGACCACCAGACCCATCAGCAATGCCTTAAATACATTGCCAGTCATTTTTTCCAATGTTTTTTCAAGCTTTGAGCCAGCCGCGCGCTCCAGTCCTTTTCCCATTGTCGTCATGCCATAAATAAACAGCGCCAGGCCGCCTATCAGCTGCACAACGGACAGCATATTAAATTCCATGGGTGTCCTCCGTTTCACGTATCTCTTACAAATCTCTTACGTATCCCATACATTTCCCAGTATACTGTTTTCCAAAACCACTGTCAACGGTAAATCCGGAATGGAGGATTTTTCTGTGAAATCACCTATGATCCTGGTTTCCAGCGGCCGGACAATGGGCAGTCTGTCCATGCAGCGGCAGCAATCCGCGCTGTACGGGATGTGCCTTGCATTGTCCGGCGGCACCGGCGTGCTTTCCAGCGGCGGCGATGCACGGACGCTTGCTGCGCGCTGCGACGGCCTGCTGCTCGCAGGCGGCGGGGACATCCACCCCTCCCGGTTCGGCCAGCCCGTGCAGAGCGAAAAGCTTTCCATTGATCCCGTACGGGATGAGGAGGAGCAGGCGCTATTCCAGGCGTTTTTCAGCCGCGGCAAACCCATCCTCGGGATCTGCCGCGGGATACAGGCAGTCAATGTCTTTCTGGGCGGCACGCTCCGGCAGCACATCGAAGGCCACAGCGATTGCTGCCACCGGGTGCGCTGCATCCCCCGGCTTGCGGCACTGGCCGGGGCTGCGCCCATGGTCAATAGCTATCACCATCAGGCGGTGGATATCATTGCATCCAGTCTGCACGCCGCCGCATGGGCGGAGGACGGGACGGTCGAGGCACTGCTGCACGAAACCGCACCGCTGCTCGGTGTACAGTGGCACCCCGAGCGCATGGTACCACCCCTGTGCGACGACGCGGCAGGAGCAAACCATCTGCCGCTGTTCCGCTGGCTGTGTGAACGCTGCTGAACAACAAAGCGGGCAGGTCTTCCTGCCCGCTTTGTTGTCTTTTCACCGGTTGAGCATCCACACGCCTGCGTTCAGGTAGGCTGCGAACAGCAGCCACAGAATATACGGCGCCAGCAGCCACACAGCCCGCCGGTCGATCCGCCTGAAAGCGAGCACGGTTTCCACCACCAGCACCAGCAGGATCACCAGCCAGACCAGCGCGAAGCCGTACAGCCCCGCCCGGAAGAACAGCAGCGGCCACGCAAAATTGACTGCCAGCTGCACGCCGTAAAGCGTCAGCGCACGCTTTTTCTCCACCTGCGGTGCGTCCGACTTCCAGACGAGGAAGCTCGCCCAGCCCATCAGCAGATACAGGACGGTCCACACCACTGGGAACACCCACCCCGGCGGGGACAGCGGCGGCTGCGCCAGTGCGGCGAACTGCGCCATGCTGTCCATGGTCAGCCAGGCTGCCAGCCCGCCGACCGCCAGCGGGATCAGCAGGCTGATAATCAAAGCTTTCCGCAAGCCCATCCCTCCCTTTTGGTTCAGGATATGACATTTGCGCCGTTTTCATGTATGGCTGCCGAAGGCGCGCAGAAGCTGGCCGCGCTCCTCGTGGTTCTCCACCCAGTTTTCCACATAGCCGCAGTCATAGCAGACATAGCGGATCACCGGGATCTTACCGAACAATGTGACTTTTGATGTGTAAATATTGTTCCCGCTCCCATAGCGGCGCGCATTATCCGGCACACGGATGATGTGCGTCCCGCCGCACTTGGGGCACTTGCCTGTGTTTTTCATCCCGGAAGCCTCCTTACAGCAGGCCGAGCAGCAGCAGCTCTTCCTCGCTCAGCTCGCCGTCCTGCATCTCGCGCAGCGGCGCGCCGCAGTACGGGCAGATATCCGCATCGGTGTCCACCTTACGGCCGCATTTATCGCAGTATTTCATGGTCACAGCTCCTTTTTCCGATAGATCCGCACGCTGATGAGACAACAGATTGCATAAACCGCGAGCGCCGCCAGGACGCAGCCGAGCAGCAGCAGGAGGGCCGATGCGTCGCTTAGTCCCGCCAGCCAGGCCCGCAATCCGTCAGCTTGTGCAGCGGCGATATCCAGCCGGTCAACTGCGAAAAACGAGACCGGGATCAGCATGATCAAGGCAAATGCGCCCAGCAGAACATAGCCTGACTTCTGGATGCCCCACTTGAACGCCGCCGCCATCTGCGCACCGAGCAGGATGAGCGTCACAGCCTCGCCACCCAGCACCGCTCCGATGCACTCGACCAGCGTCGTTTCCGTATGCGTCAGCGCGCAGAACACTGCGGAAAACACCAGCCCGCACGCCAGCATGGCGGCATTGACCGCGAGCGAGAGCAAAAAGCGGCTCGCAACCACGTCGCGCCGCAGAACGGGCATGGACAGGCTGAGTTTATCCCACCCGCTCGTTCGCTCGACATTGAACACCGTGTTCGGGAACAGATAGCTTGTCACCACCAGCATGGTGGAAAACATGACCGGTTCCCCGGTCGCTGCCGTCCAGATCAGACAGAATACCATGATCAGTACGATCGTGCGTAACGATTGCTGGAAATTCATCCAGTCCGCATACAGCATAGCTTTCATAGGTTTTCCCCTCCCCTCAAAGCTCGGTTTTCTGATAGATTTTCACACTGATCAGGTAGCAGATCACATAAACCACCAGGCTGACTGCGAGCGCTGCCGCCAGCAGCAGGCTGATTTGCGCCTCCCCGGCAGTGTTCAGCCAGTTCCCCGCTGCATGCAGCGCGGTTTCAAACCACGGCAGCCGCTCCAGCAGGAATACGCCGAGCACCGGCACCCATACGCACGCTATGATGATATAGCGTCCCTTTTCGATACCGAACTTGAACGAGAGCGCCATCAGCACGCCCATCATCAGGAACGCGACCGCCTCGCAGGCGAAGATGCCTGCCAGATTTTCCATCAAATCAGCCGACGGGTTGCCGGTTGCGTTTACCAGAACGTAAACCACGGTCAGGACCGTGCTGACCGACAGCAGGACCACATTGACCAGCGCGCCCATGACGAATTTGCTCCCGACCACGTCCTGCCGCAGGATGGGCATGGACAGGCTCAGCCGGTTCCAGCCATAGGCCTGGTCGGCTGCAAACAGCGTGGTCGGCACCATGATGCTCAGGAACACCACGGTAAAGTTAAAAAACATCGGTCCGCTGAACGAAAACGCTGTTAAAGCGAATACTACCAGCACAAACAGGATCGAGCGGATCGACTGGCGGAAATTCATCCAGTCCGCATACAGCATGGCTTTCATCGGTCATTCTCCCCTCTCGTCAGGAACAGCATGATCTGTTCAATGTTGACCGGCTCGACTGCCCAGTTCTCCGGCACGCCGCCGCGCTGCACCAACGCCTCGCAGCCGAATGCGCCCACGCGCTTGGCGCGCACCGCCGCCGGGTCGAGAGCCGCGAGCTGGTCGGCCGTGCAGTGCAGCACGCCGTAGGTGTCAAGCAGCTCATCGCGCGGCTCGGAGAGCACAATGCTGCCACCGTGAATGAAGGTGATATAGTCCGCGATCTTGTCAAGGTCGCTCGTGATGTGGCTGGACAGCAGGATCGCATGCCCCTCGTCCTGCATAAAGTCGTAAAACAGGTCGAGCACCTCGTCGCGCACCACCGGGTCAAGGCCGCTCGTCGGTTCGTCCATGATGAGCAGCTCTGCGCTGTGCGACAGCGCCGCCGCAATAGACAGCTTCATCCGCATGCCCTTGGAATAGTCCTTGATCTTTTTGCGCTCGTCGATACCAAAGCGCTTCATAAAACCGAAAAATTGCTCCGGATGCCAGTTTTGGTAGGCTTTTCCCATCAACGTATCCACCTGACGGGCGTTCAGGGTGTTGAGGAAGCATCCGTCCTCCAGCACGACGCCGATGCGCTCCTTGACCGCGCGCTCATCCTTGATGTTGTCCAGCCCAAGCACCCGGATCGCGCCCGCGTCGCGGCGGATCAGGTTCAGGATGGACTTGATTGTCGTGGTCTTGCCCGCGCCGTTTTCGCCGATAAAACCCATCACCGCGCCGCGCGGCAGGGTGAAGCTGACGTTTTCCAGAGCAAAGCCCTCATACTGCTTGCACAAGCCCTTAATTTCAAGTGCGTTATCCATTATATCTCCTCCTCAAACAGCGTCTTTGCAATGTCGAGAAATTCGGTTTCGTCCAGATTGCCCAGATGGGCGGCGCGCACCGCATTCGTCAGGTGCTCCTCCACCGCGCGCAGCTGCTCCTCACGCAGCAGCTCGACGCCCACCGGGGCGACAAAGCTGCCGCGTCCGGTCTGGGTGATAATGAAACCCTCGCGCTCGAGCTCCTCATACGCGCGCTTGGTCGTAATCACGCTGATGCGCAGCTCCTTAGCCAGCAGCCGCATGGACGGCAGCGCCTCTCCTGCTTTGAGTTCCCCGCCGACGATTTTGGCCTTGATCTGCCGCACGATCTGCTCGTAGATCGGCGTGCCGTCAACGTTGGACAGGATGATCTCCATGCCATCCGCTCCTTTCACTTTGTATATACTCATTATATACAATATCTACGCCATGTCAATAGCCTGCGCAAAATATTTTCAAGGCAGCACCGCATGATTGTGTCAGCGGTGTTGCCTTAAGCACAGCAAAAGGCGGCGGGAAATTCCCGCCGCCTTCGCGTGCAATATGTTTTATCCCTTGATAATCAGCGCCATAAAGGTCAGGTCGGTGCCGCCAGTGTTGTCCAGACCGTGCGTGCCGCCGTCCTCGCAGAAGGTCACGTCGCCTGCCTTGACCGGATAGGACTTGTCATTGTCGTGATACACACCCTCGCCCGAGAGCAGGTAATAGGTCTCGGTCTCGCCGGTGTGGCCGTGTACGCCCAGCGTGCAGCCCGGCTCAAGGGTTACCTTGGCGTACAGGCCGCATTTGCCGTTCAGCTGCTCCTCGGTGAGCAGGCGCTCGATCAGGACGTGGCCCTTGCCGCCTGCCATCTGCTCTACCTTTTCGACCGCGCGGCCGTCATGGGAAGTCATCATGTTTGTTTCCGCCTTTCTTGTGCGGCAGCGCCGTCTTACTGCGGCGCGCCCTGGATTGTCCCGCTTCCATTATAATCCGGATTTGACGGAATGCAAGCCCCAATCCGGCGCGGCGGAAGCAAACCTGAGTTCCTGCAAAATGTCATGACGGCTGGACGCCGTACACCGGGAAGGTGATGCGCACCTTGAACAGGTCGCCGTCCACATCGACCGACAGCGCGCCGCCGCACGCCTCGACATAGCTCTTTGCGATCGCAAGGCCGAGGCCGCTGCCCTCGGTCGTGCGCGCCGCGTCCCCGCGGACAAAGCGCTCGGTGATCTCGCCTGCGTCAAAGTCCATCTCATAGTTTGCGATGTTCTTGAGTTCGATCCCCGCCTCGCTCTCCTGCTCGGATACCGTCACAAACACGCGCGTGCCCGGCATCGCGTACTTGATGCAGTTGCCGATCAGGTTTTCCATCACCCGGGACATCTTTTTGCCGTCTGCCCAGATCGGCACCTCATGTTCCGGGATATTCACCTTGAGCGTCAGCCTGCTTTCCGCGATCGCGTTGTCCTGCTCGCCGAGCGCCTGCCGCACGAGCGTGCACGCGTCGATGCGCTCGCACTGCATCTGCTCTGCGCCCGACTGCACCTTGGAGATGTCGAACAGGTCGCTCGTCAGGTTTTTCAGGCGCAGGCTCTTCTGGTGGATAATCTTTGCGTAGTCGTTGGCCTCTTCCGGGGTCAGGTGCTCCTGGCAGAGCAGGTCGGAATAGCTCAGGATGGACGTCAGCGGGGTTTTCAGATCGTGGCTGACGTTGGTGATCAGTTCGCTTTTCATGCGCTCGGCGCGCACTTCGCTCTGGATGGCGGCCTGCATGCCGTCGCCCAGCGAGTTGATATCCTCCGCCATGGAGGAAAGCACCCCGGCAGGCATGTCGGCCAGCTTATAGGTCAGCTCCCCGGCGCGCAGGCGCTTTAAGGCGTCCACGACGCGGTCAAAGCCATCGAGCTGTTTGATTAAAAACGCGACGGCAAGCAGGAACCAGAGCACACCCAAGAGGCACACAAACAGCGCTGTACCATAATCGATCATCACACCGAACATCATCCCCAGCACCGCAAGCACAGCCGAATAGACCAGCAGGATCAGCAGCACATTGCGGGTCTTATAGTCCTGGAACAACTTGCGCCACAGGTTGCGCCAAAAGCCTTTCTGGCCGCGTCCGATAAAATGCCAGAATTTCTTGCACAGGTCAATTGCCCAGCGGACAATCCGTCCCGCCGTCCTCCAGCACCAGCGCACGGCGCGCAGGATGAACGAACGCTCGACGAACGTGTGGTTCTTCAGATTGCGCACAAGCGAGAGGATCAGTTCCATCACAAGCGCGAACGCGCAGACCAGCAGCGCCGTGAGCAGATACGTCATCATGCGGAACGAGACGCCGCTGGAAAGAGCCTCGTCTATGCCGACGACCACCAGCACAGCTGTTCCGATCGCAGCGCCCAGAATAATCGCGAGGTTGCATTCTACATACAGGCGGTCGATCAGCACCGCATGGACTTCCTCATCCTCTGCCCGGCGGCCGGTGACGAACAGCAGGTAGATATATGCGATTAGTGCGAGGAAAAACAGGATGATCACCAACATCAGCGCATGATCGAATACACGCTGTCCCTCGAGCCATTCGGCCTGCAGGCTGTTTGCCTGTTCCTGCGTCAGGCGCAGCAGGATGCAGTCGCCCTCCTGATAGACCGGGGTCCTCTCCTCGGTCAGCGTATGGGTTTCATCGTTACGATAGTAGTTGGTCTGGTACGGGCTCAGCCATATCTCCGGAATATCATAACTGCTGATCTGCGGCAAATTGGTCTGGTAATCCCCCGGCGTAATAACCAGATAAAACGGCGACTGCGTTGCTTCCTCCACTGTGAAGTCGGCATTTTTGAATACCTTATCCCCCACTTTGGCATAATAATCGCCGGTAAAGCCGCTCGACTTTACATATCGGTCAAGCAGTTCCTGCGTTGTCTGGTTATCCATCGCCCTGTCGATATCATGAAACGCATAGAGAAAGCTGTAATTCAGCATATTGGATTGTTCAAAACTGGACTCCAGCATATAGGTGCTGTTTCCGCCGCGCGTTTCATATTGTTCATAAAACCATTGCAGCGCATTGCCTGCGGACAGCGCCGCTGCGGCCACGCACACCAGGCACACTGCAAATGCAATGCCCTTTAATATAGGCGACCGTACCACCTTTTTCATGTTCACTCGCTCCTCTCTATCTTATAGCCCACGCCCCATACGACCTTGAGGTAGCGCGGCTCCCTGGGGTTGATCTCGATCTTTTCGCGGATGTGCCGGACATGCACCGCGATCGCGTTGTCCGACACGATTTCATCGTTCCACACCTGCCTGTAGATCTCCTCGGTCGAAAACACCTTGCCCGGATGGCGGCACAGCAGTTCCAGGATCTTATACTCAAGCGGCGTCATGCGCACCGGCTCGCCGTCCACGGTCACGGTTTTGCTCTCCGTGTCCAGCACCAGCCCGCGGATCACGATCTGCTTTTCGGTCGTCTGCATCGCGCCGAGCTGGGTGTAGCGCCGCAGCTGGCTCTTGACCCGCGCGACCAGCTCGGACGGGTTGAACGGCTTGGTGATGTAGTCGTCCGCGCCCGCGGTCAGGCCGAGGATCTTGTCCGCGTCCTCGCTCTTAGCCGAGAGCAGGATGATCGGGATGTTCTTGCTCTCGCGCACCTTGAGCAGCGTTTTGATGCCGTCCATTTCGGGCATCATGATGTCCAACAGCAGCAAATGCACCGTGCGGGTCATGATGATGTCGAGCGCCTCCAGCCCGTTATAGGCCTTTTCGACGGCATAGCCTTCCGCCCGCAGGAAGATCGCGATGCTGTCCACGATCTCCTTGTCGTCGTCCACCACCAGTACCTTTAATTGCTCCATAGCTCCCCCTCCTCTGTGGTTCTATCATACCAAAGGATTCTTTTGATTTCCGCTACGAATTTCTTAAGATTTTCTTATGATTTGCAGATATGCCCCATTTGCTTCCCGCAGGGCAGAAAAGCAAAAGCCCGGTCCGGCGCGGATTCCACAAGAGGGATCGCACACCGGATCGGGCTTATTTCCCGCTTCCTATATGTAATTTATACGTTGAACCGGAACAGCACGACGTCGCCGTCCTGCATCACGTATTCCTTGCCCTCCGAGCGGACAAGGCCCTTTTCGCGGGCTGCCGCCAGCGAGCCGAGCTCGATCAGATCCTTATAATTGATGACCTCAGCGCGGATGAAACCGCGCTCAAAATCCGAGTGGATCTTGCCCGCTGCCTGCGGCGCCTTGGTGCCCTTTTCGATCGTCCACGCGCGCACCTCCTGCTCGCCCGCGGTCAGGTAGCTCATCAGGCCAAGCAGGTCGTAGCAAACCTTGATCAGGCGGTCGAGGCCGGACTCATGCAGGCCGAGCTCGGACAGGAACATCTCCTTTTCCTCTGCGTCCATGCCCGCGATGTCCTCCTCGAGCTTGGCGCAGATCGGCAGCACCATCGCGCCCTCCGCATCCGCGATCGCCTGCACGGCCTTGAGGCGCTCGTTCTCCGCTGCATCGCCGGTAAAGCCGGCCTCGTCCATGTTAGCGGCGTAGATCACCTTTTTAGCCGACAGCAGGTCGCTTTCGTTCACCACGCGGATAACGTCCTCGTCCTCTCCAAAGCCCTCGAAGGTGCGGGCGGTTTTGCCCTCCTCAAGGTGCGCCTTGAGCGCCTCGAGGATCTCCACGTCCTTATTGAGCTTTTTATCCGCCTTGGCCGCCTTGCGCGTGCGCTCGAGGCGGCGCTCCAGATGCTCGATATCCGCGAGGATGAGCTCGAGGTTGATGGTCTCGATGTCGCGCGCCGGGTCGACCGAGCCCTCGACATGCACGATGTTGTCATTGTCAAAGCAGCGCACCACGTGGACGATCGCGTCCACCTCGCGGATGTGGGACAGGAACTTGTTGCCCAAGCCCTCGCCCTTGCTCGCGCCGCGCACCAAGCCCGCGATGTCCACGAACTCCACGACCGCCGGGGTGGTCTTTTTCGCGTGGTACAGGTCGGTCAGCGGCTGGAGCCGCTCGTCCGGCACGGCGACCATGCCGACGTTGGGGTCGATCGTGCAGAAGGGATAGTTTGCGCTCTCCGCGCCCGCCTGCGTGATCGCATTGAACAGGGTGGACTTGCCTACGTTAGGGAGCCCGACAATGCCGAGTTTCATAGATGCCATTCCTCCAAATAATAAGGGATTTCTGATTCCCGATTTTTTCTTCCAATAGTATACCGCTTTCTGCGGATTTTTGCAACGGCTCTCTCGCCCGCAGGACACTTTCCTGTAAATTCACCGTCCCCGGGAGGACGCCGCCGCGTTTTTTGACAGACTGCTCTGGCTTTTTGCGCCGGGATGGCTTATACTATTCTAAAACCATATCTCGTGCCAAGCAAGGGAGGATGCCCCATGCCGTCTTTCACCACCCATCACATATTCGCCGCGACCGTGCAGCGCGTCACCGGCGATTCCGCCGCGCGCATTGCCGCCGCTTATCCTGCGGGCTACCGCTGGGGTGCGCAGGGACCTGAGCCGCTCCTGCTGTACCACCTGCCCTTCCCCAGCCAGCTGCACCGGCTGGCGCACCGGATGCGCACCGAACCGCCTGCTGAACTGTTCGAGGCACTGTGTGCCGCCGCGGCGCAAGAGCGCAATACCGCCGCGCTTGCCTATGTGTTCGGCTTTTGCACCAACTACGCGCTTGACCGCGTCACCCATGCCTTTATCCAGGCGCAGGCCGACCGCCTTGCGCTGTTCATGCCCGGCTATTCAGCCGAAGCGCGGCGCAAGCTGGCCGAGAGCGATATCGACGGCATCCTGATCGCGGACTATATCGCCGCCGAGCCTGCGAAGTTTGAGGCCTTCCGCCTGCTCGACCCGAATGCCCCGGAATGCACGGTGCTTGCACGCGTGGTTGCACGCGCGGCAAAGCAGGCATACGGTGTGCGGGTTGCTCCGGCATCGGTCTACCGCTCGCTGCACGACATGCGCCGCATACTCCATCTGGCGCACAACGGCAGCCATGTGCGCGCCCGGCTCGAACGGCTCGAGCGTATCACGGGCAAAAGCGGGCTGGCCTCTTCACTTATCCGCCCGGCCGAGCCACTTGCCGCGGACTGCGCCAACCAGGCGCACCGCCCGTGGCTGTCGGACGGCGTCGAACGCACGGACTCGTTCACCGACCTGTTCGATGCGGCGGTGCCGCTCGCGGTCTCGCTCCAGCGCGCTGTTCTGGAGCGGTATTATCAGCAAAAGCCGCTCGATCCGCGTTTTTTCCCCACAAATTTTGCGGGACAAGTGGTAAAAAGTTAAATTTCTGATAAACAGGCGACAGGTTTCGCATGACTTCGCTCCCTCTGTTGCGTAAGCTGTTCATTGTTACCGAATTGTAACCTTGAATTGCGAAAGGAGGGAATATGGAGAGGTGTTTTTCTCCATACTACCGTCATGCGAAACCTGTTATCTTTTGTTTTCGGCCTGGTCTCCGGGCTGCTGTACGCGCTGGTGCGGGCTGTGCTCGCACTCGACCGGCTGATCTGCTGGTTCTATGACCTTCCGCTGTGGCCCGCCATTGGCCGCGCGTTCCACTTTGCGCAGCGCAGCCGTGCGGTATGCGCGTTTTCCCTGTTTGTACCGCTGTTCTTTGTGCCGGGCGCACTGCTGACACAGCCCGGCACGCTGGTGCTGGCGGACGGCGCCCCGCTCGGCGTGGTGGCGGATGCGGACACGCTCACCGCCACGGTGGATGCGCTCGAACAGAGTGCCTCCTCGCTCGCGGGCAGTGACTACGCCCTGCCCTTCACGCTCGAGACCCGTCCGCTGCGCGCGACTGCGTCCCAGTTCCTGACCGCGGATGAGCTGGAAGCCGGTCTGATCGAGGCGAGCGGCGAGCTGGATACGCTGGCTGTCATCTCGGTAAGCGGCGAACAGGCCGGTATCTGCCGCTCGGCGGAGGACGCGCAGGCGCTGCTCGACCGTGTAAAGGCGCAGTACACCACGTCCGCGGATGAAAACGCCGACTTCATGCAGGAGGTGCGCGTGGATACCGTCGTAGCGCAGACCAGCCTGGTGTCCGACTTCGGCGCGCTGTACGACTACCTGTCGCCCCGTCTGGACGTGACCGCGACCCGCTCGGTAACCTACACCGAGGAGATCCCCTATGAGACCATCACCCGCGAAAACGACCAGCTTGACCAGACCTACCGCGCGACCGTGCAGGAGGGCAGCGCGGGCGAGGCGGTCGTCACTGCGGAGATCGAGACTGTGGACGGCGAGGAGCACGGCCGCACCATCCTTGCGCGCACAGTGCTGAGCAACGCGACCGATGAGATCATCGAGGTCGGCACCAAAAACATCGGCATCGGCACCGGCGAGTTTATGGTGCCTGTGACCAGCTACACCTTTACTTCCGGCTTCAAGATGCGCTGGGGCAAACTGCACGGCGGCGTCGATCTGGCCGTGCCGGAGGGCACGCCGGTATATGCGGCGGACAACGGCAAGGTGATAGTCGCCGGGGATCTGGACAACGGCTACGGCAGCTATATTATCCTTGACCATCAGAACGGCTACAAGACGTTATATGCGCACAACTCCGAACTGCTTGTTTCGGTGGGCGATATTGTTGCCCAGGGCGACCAGATCGCGCTCTCCGGCAACACGGGTAATTCGACCGGCCCGCATGTCCACTTTGAGATACAGGTGAACGACGAAAAGGTCGACCCGCAGCAGTATGTTACGCTGGTGTGATGGGCAGCATGCCCACTTCCCAAGTGGGTCGAATTTGCGCCTGCGCGGCGCGGGCGGTTCGCCCAGCAGGGCAAACGTGTATGCCAGCTCTTAACTGGCTGGAATGCGGCCTGCGCGGCCGCACTGCGGGCAAGAGGGAGGAAACCGACGGTTTCCTCCCTCTTGTCAATCTCCCACCTTCCCTTTAGGGCGCGCTGCGCGCGCAAGGGTAAGTGACGCTTTCCGGCTGCCACCCGCTTGCTGCTGCGACAGGCATGGTATGGACTGCCACCCCAGAGGGCGCTGCCGCCGCCGGAAACGGCACAGCTTCCCCTTATATCCTATATATCAAAAAACGCTATGGGATCTCCATAGCGTTTTTACTGTTCGTCCGGAAACACCTTGATGTCAAGTGCTTCACAGATTTGGAAAAACAAATCAAGGGAAGGGGTTTTCCGCCCGCTCTCAATCTCATAGATATAGGCCTGTGTCCGATCCACCATTTCCCCCAGTTGGGTCTGTGTCAAGCCCTTTTCCTGACGGCGTTTTTTGAAAAACGCGCGATAATCAACCATGCTCTCCCTCCTCCAACCGGGTTCATAAGGCGCGGTGACCTCGGCGCGCCGTCATCTTCGTAAATATTATAGCTGACAGCTATTTTTCCATCAATATGGCTATCAGCCATTGACAGATCACCTTCTCCATATTATAATGGCTTAAAGCCATTATCAGGAGGCCATACTATGACAGACACCACCTGTACCGAACTCTACCAGGACTTGATGCAGAACGTCAGCGACCTGTTATGCGACATCTGCGTGATCGAAGCGCTTTACCGCTGCCGTGCGTCCCTCCCCTGCTTTGGCATGCGCCCCGAGCTGGGAGAAGAATTTCGCCGCGCCCGGGATTTTCTTGAGCAGCACGCCCGCGACACCGAGACCTGCGGCCGCTTCCTGCTTGACCGTCTTGCAGCGGATGTGGGCATGAAAAAAGAGCCGCTGTGAAACGGCCCCTTTTTCATGGGAAAATTATGAAGGGTATTATGGGAGGGATCAGGTTTTGATGCGCACATCCATCTCGTGGCTCGCATGGCTGAGCACGGGCAGCAGCACAGCGCCCACAATGATGCCGGCCAGCCCCTGTACGATGTTGAACGGCACGCCGGCCAGCACCGACGCCGCTGCCGCTCCGGCCGCGCTGCCCGCAACGATCTGCATACCGGCCTCGTAAATAAAATAGCCGACCACCATTATAATTTCCGCCGGGATACCGGCAATCGCCACGCGCATCGGCGTGCGCAGCCCGGCATGTCCGGCCATGCGGTGGTACAGCCAGCCGCCCACCAGCGCGGTCAGCGCCTTGATGACCAGCGTGCCCGGCATATACGCGACCGCTCCGGCAAACAAATCAGCCAGCATCGAGCCGATACCGGCGGCAACCGCACCCAGCCACGGCCCGAGCAGGATGCCGCAGATCAGCACCATGCCGTCGCCCAGATGGATGTAGCCGAGCGTCGGTGTGGGGATACGGATGACCATGGTCGCAACCGTCGTCAGCGCTGCCAGCAATGCGGTCAGGATAATCGTCCTCGTTTTGTTCTCTGTCATAGCGGACACCTTCTTCTGTCTGAACTGACCTTATTGTAGTGTGCTTTTGGCCTTTTAGAAAGTATCAGTTTTTGCATTTTTAACAATGCCAGATATCCCCCAAAAACAGCCCGCGGCTGGCGGGCTGTTTTTGGCTTATTCGCATTTTCAACGCTTGTTAGAACGCTTCCAAATGTGCATTTTTTCCGCTTCCGCGATCAGCTGCTCGCGGAAGTCCGGATGTGCGATCGAGATCAGCGCCTCGGCACGCTCCCAGCTGGACTTGCCCTTGAGGTTGATCATGCCATACTCGGTAACGATATACTGGGTAGCCGAGCGGGTATCGGTGACGATCGAGCCATTGGACAACGTCGGACGGATACGGGAGGCAACCGTGCCATCCTTCTGCTTGAAGGTGGAGGACAGGCAGATGAAGGACTTGCCGCCGTTGGACAGGTACGCGCCCATGACAAAATCGAGCTGGCCGCCCGTGCCCGAGATCTGCTTGGTGCCCGCGGACTCTGCGTTGACCTGGCCGTACAGGTCGATATCGACTGCGTTATTGATCGAAATAAAGTTGTCGATCTGTGCAATTACACGCACATCATTCGTATAATCCACCGGAACCGAGGCACACTGTGGATTGTCGTTGAGATAATCATACAGCTTTTGCGTGCCTGCAGCGAACGCGTATGCCTGACGGCCGCGGTCAATGGTCTTGCACCGGCCGGTGATCTTGCCCGCATTGGCAATATCCACAAACGCATCGACATACATCTCGGTGTGTACGCCGAGATCCTTGAGATCCGAGTCCGCAATCAGTGCTCCGACCGTGTTCGGCATGCCGCCGATGCCCAGCTGCAGGCAGGCGCCGTTCGGGATCTCCGGCACGATCAGCTCCGCCACCTTGCGGTCAACGTCGGTCGCCGGGATCGAACCCATCTCCGCCATCGGCGGGTTGTCGCCCTGGACAATCATATCCACCTCGGAGATATGGATGCAGTCCTCCATGCCGCCCAGGCAGCGCGGCATGTTCTCGTTGACCTCAACGATGATCTTGTCCGCCACGTCGCAGACCGCGCGCAGGTGCGAGGCCTGCGGGCCGAAGCTGAAGTAGCCGTGGCTGTCCATCGGAGCAACGACCAGCATCGCCACATCCACATGGCCGATGTTTTCACGGTAGAAGCGCGGCAGTTCGGAGTAGCGCATGGAGGCATAGAAGCCCGCACCGGTCGAGATGAACTTGCGCTCAATACCCGACATGTGCCACGAGTTCCAGGTCATGTGTGCGGCCGGGTCCTCGATCTGGTAAATCGCAGGCACGCGCATGAGTACGCCGCCGCGGAAATTCACATCATATAATTCGGGCAGGCGCTTTGCCAATGCCCGGTCCAGCGCGTCCGGCGTGCCGACGCACCAGCCATAATCCACCCAGTCACCCGACTTTACTACCTTGACGGCTTCGTCCGCCGTCGTCAGCTTCTGCTGATAGAGTGCAGCGTAATCCATCTTGCCCAACCTCCAGATTGTCTATTCTTTAACAATTTGTTTTATTATACTATAACCTTCCGGTCAGGTCAAGACAATGCATGCCATGCAGCACAGGATTTCTGCAAAACGGCAAAAAATACCCAACAGCCACTCAAAAGTTTTTCTTGATTTTTCGAGATAAAGTGGTACAATGATAAATGACTTTCACAGTACAGTAAAGTAATATTTCAGGAGGGTACTTCTATGAAAACCAAAAAGCTTCTGGCGCTGCTGCTTGCCGGCGCAATGAGCGCTTCCCTGCTGGCCGGCTGCGGCGGCAACAGCAATACAGACACCACATCCACGGATGACACTGCGGGCACCACAGAGGAAAGCGATTTCCAGTATATCCAGAATAAGGGCACGCTGATCGTCGGCATCACCAATTTTGCCCCGATGGACTATCCCGATGAAAACGGCGACTGGATTGGCTTTGACGCCGACATGGCCAAAGCCTTTGCCGAGGAGATGGGCGTTGACGTTGAGTTCATCGAGATCAACTGGGATAACAAGATCTCCGAGCTCGAATCCAAGGCGATCGACGCTGTTTGGAACGGTATGACGCTGACCGACGAGGTCACCAGCAGCATGAGCTGCTCGGATCCTTACTGTGTCAATGCGCAGGTCGTGGTTGTGCCGTCAGACGTAGCAGACCAGTATCAGGATGCGGATTCTCTCAAGGATCTGAATTTTGCAGTTGAGTCGGGTTCGGCCGGTGAGGAAATGGCACAGACACTTGGCCTGAATTATACCGCAGTGCAGACCCAGGCAAATGCGCTGATGGAGGTTTCCTCGGGCGCTTCGGATGCCTGTGTGATCGACCTGCTGATGGCGGGCGCGATGATCGGCGAGGGCACCAGCTACCCCGACCTGATTTACACGGTCAACCTCAACGAGGCGAGCGGCGCTGAGTCCGAGTACTATGGCGTCGGCTTCCGCAAGGGCTCGGACATGGCAGAGTCCTTCAACAACTTCTATGCTGCGATGTACGAAGCAGGCAAGGTGCAGGAAATCGCGCAGACCTATGGTGTACAGGAGTCTCTTGTCGAGCCCCAGGCAGCTGCAGACAGCGCGGACGCAGGTGCTGCCGCTGATACAGGCGACACGGCTGCCGCAGAGGACGCCGCTGCATAAAGAAAAACACATAACAATCCAAGCAGAGGGCGGAAGCGCGCCCTCTGCTTTTGGACTGTCTGAAGAGAGGTAGTATCCCCCATGTCTGCATCAGTTACATTCTCCTCGGTCACGATCACCTTGTTTGAAGGCCTTGTGACCACAGCGCAGTTATTTGTGCTGACGCTGGTATTCGCCCTGCCGCTTGGCCTGCTGCTCAGTTTCGGCACTATGAACCGGTGGCAGCCATTCTGTTTCCTACGCGGCACGAAATTTGCATCCGGCCGGTTTGGGCATGCGCTTGCCGGGCTGTGTCCAATCGCCCTCATTGTCAAAACCGTGGTCTGGATCATCCGCGGCACGCCGCTTATGCTGCAGATCATCGCGATCTTTTACGGCCCCGGTCTCCTGTGGGACGGTGACCTGCTCCCCCGCTTTACTGCTGCTTTGGTCGCGTTTGTCATCAACTATGCCTGCTATTTTTCTGAGATTTTCCGCGGCGGCATCCAGTCTATCCCGGTTGGCCAGCAGGAAGCCGGCCTTGTGCTCGGCATGACCAAACGGCAGATCTTTTTCAAGGTAACGCTTTTGCAGGTCATTAAGCGCGTGATCCCGCCCATGGGCAATGAATTCATCAACCTGGTCAAGGACACCGCCCTCGCCCGTACGATCGCAGTCTACGAGGTGCTCTGGATGGGTGAATCCTATATCAAGAGCGCCGGACTGATGTGGCCGCTGTTCTACACCGCTGTTTTCTATCTGGCTTTCAACGGCATTCTTGTACTGCTGTTCGGCTGGCTGGAAAAGAAACTCGACTATTTCCGTTAAGGAGGAGCCGTTATGCCTATTCTCGAAGTAAAACATATCAATAAAAGTTTTGGCTCCACCCGTGTGCTGGACGACATTAGCTTTTCTCTCGACCGCGGCAAGGCGCTGGCCATCATCGGGTCGTCCGGCTCAGGCAAGACGACCCTGCTGCGCTGTCTGAACTTTCTTGAGACCCCGAACGCGGGCCAGATCATCGTCAACGGCGAGACCCTGTTCGACGCGGCCGACCACTCCTCCAAAAGCGATGCGGAAATCCGTAAACGCCGCCTGCATTTCGGTATGGTGTTCCAGTCGTTCAACCTGTTCCCGCAGTATACCGCGCTGGAAAACGTTATGCTGGCCAGCCTGCTGCTCGCCAAGGAGCGGCCGGACTACAAGCAGCACAAGCGCGAGATCCATGAGGAGATCGAGCACCTCGCGATCGAACTGCTCAGCCAGATGAGCCTCGAGGGCCGCATGAGCCACTACCCGCACCAGCTCTCGGGCGGCCAGCAGCAGCGCGTCGCCATCGCCCGCGCGCTCGCCCTCAAGCCGGACATCCTCTGCTTTGACGAACCGACCTCCGCGCTCGACCCCGAGCTGACCGGCGAAGTACTCAAGGTCATCCGCTCGCTCGCGGACCAGCACACCACCATGATCATTGTCACGCACGAGATGGCCTTCGCCCGCGACGTTGCCGACCACGTGCTGTTCATGGATGGCGGCGTGATCGTGGAGCAGGGCACGCCGGACGAGCTGTTCGAAAACACGCAGAATGAGCGCACCCGCGCATTTTTGAGCCGTTTTTCGCAAAACAGCTAAAGAATTGCGAAAGCAGCAAAAACTTTTCAGTATTTTCCACCAATAACCCATTTACAAATTGGTCGAAATACGATAAAATAGTCCCGTACTGAGATGCGGGGCTTTTTTATTGTCTTTTTGTACAGGAACACTTGGTTGTTTTTTGGTGAAATTTTTGGTGATTTGTGTTGAAGTTGTGGCGTGAATTTGCTACAATAAAAACGCAGGGCCATTGTGTCCTGTCAAATGCATAAAAAGCCTGCACGGCCTTTTATAAAATTTTAGAATGGAGATGTTCAACTATGGCTATGGATGCTTTCAGCGCCTCGCTGATGCAGGACAAGAGAGAAATCATCATCGCCCCGACTATTTACAAATTTGCTACCTTTGCTGATTTCGCAGAGGAGTTCAAGCTTGGTGAGCGCGACGTTGTCCTGACCAACGAATTCATCTACAAGCCCTTCATGGAAGAGCTGGGCCTTAAGAGCAAGTTCGTTTTCCAGGAGAAGTTTGGTGCCGGCGAGCCGTCCGAGGCTATGATCGAGACCATGTATGAAGCCATCCCGTATGACTCCTACGACCGCGTAATCGCTGTCGGCGGCGGCGCGATCATGGACCTGTGCAAGCTGCTTGGCTGCAAGCGCCCCTCTTCTGTACATGAGATGTACTTCAAGCGCGAGCCTGTTGTACATGAGAAGGAAGTTATCGCGATCCCGACCACCTGCGGCACCGGCTCCGAGGTTACCAACATCTCGGTTGCGATCGTCAAGGATGAGAAGGACGGCAAGCTGACCGGCGGCGAGACCAAGCTCGGCCTGGTTTCCGACGACATCATCCCGAACAAGGTCTGCCTGGTTCCGGATCTGCTCAAGACCCTGCCGTACAAGCCGTTCGCTGCTTCTGCGATCGACGCGCTGATCCACGCGACCGAGTCCTTCCTGTCCCCGCACCGTAAGACCGTTACCTCTGAGATGTACTCGGTCAAGGCTGCTGAGATGATCCTGGAAGGCTTCCGCCGCATTGCGCTGGAAGGCCCGGACGCACGCATGGATTATCTGGGCGAGTTCGTTACCGCTTCCCTGTTTGCCGGCATCGCGTTCCTGAAGGCTGGCTGCGCTACCGTACACGGCATGTCCTTCCCGCTCGGCGGCACCTACCATGTACCGCACGGCGAGTCCAACTACGCCCTGTTCGGCAAGATCCTTGAGCTGTACGACGAGTACGAGCCGAACGGCGAGCTGGGCAAGTACAAGGAACTCGTTGCCCGCTGCCTGGGCTGCTCCAAGGACGATGCCCTGCGCACCCTGAATGTAACCCTCGAGAAGGTTCTCCCGCTCAAGCCGCTGCATGAGTACGGCTTCAAGGAAGAGGACATCAAGAGCTTCCCGATCTCGGTAGAGGCGAACCAGCAGCGTCTGATCACCAACTCCTACCGTCCGTGGAGCATTGAACTGAGCGAGCGCGTATACCGCGAGTGCTTCTGATTTTGTAAGCGTTTCGCCTGAACAGGGCGGGGACCCCCGCGTTCCCCGCCCTGTTTTTTCTTAAAAGGCGCAACCCACATCTGTTTGAAAAGAGAAAGGATACTTGATCGCTATGATGACCAAAGACCAGTACATTGAGTCCTTGCGCAAGCTCAAGCTCAACCTGTATATGTTCGGCGAGAAGGTGGAAAACCCGGTAGATAACCCGGTCATCCGTCCGTCGCTCAACTCCTTTGCCGCTACCTATGAGTTGGCCGAGGATCCCCAGTATGAGGATCTGATGACCGCGACCAGCCACATCACCGGCAAGAAGATCAACCGCTTCACCCACATGCACCAGTCGACCGACGACCTGATCAAGAAGGTCAAGATGCAGCGCCTGCTCGGCCAGAAGACCGCAGCCTGCTTCCAGCGCTGCGTTGGTATGGACGCAATGAACGCCGTTTTCTCCTCTACTTATGAGATCGACGAGGCCTGCGGCACCAAGTACCATGAGAATTTCGTCAAGTTCCTGACCCGCGTACAGGACGAGGACCTTGCAGTTGACGGCGCAATGACTGACGTCAAGGGCGACCGTTCGCTTGCTCCCTCCAAGCAGGCGGATCCCGACCTGTTCCTGCATGTTGTCGAGCGCACCGCAGACGGCGTTTACGTCACCGGCGCCAAGGCACATCAGACCGGTTTTGTCAACTCGCACGAGGTGCTGGTCATGCCGACCATCTCCATGCGCGAGGGCGACGAGGACTACGCGATCTCCTTCGCAGTCCCGACCGATTCTGAGGGCATTACGCTGATCTACGGCCGCCAGTCCTGCGACACCCGCAAGCTGGAGGAGTATAACGACATCGACGTAGGCAACAAGGTATACGGCGGTCACGAAGTGCTGGTCATCTTTGATCATGTATTCGTTCCGAACGACCGTATCTTCCTCAACGGCGAAGTCAAGTTTGCCGGCATGATCGTTGAGCGCTTCGCGGGCTATCACCGCCAGTCTTACGGCGGCTGCAAGGTCGGCGTGGGCGACGTGCTGATCGGTGCGACCGCGCTGGCCTGCGATATGGCGGGCTGCGCAAAGGCTTCCCATGTTAAGGACAAGATCATCGAGATGACCCACCTGAACGAGACCCTGTACTGCTGCGGCATCGCATGCTCCAGCCAGGGCACCAAGACCAAGGCGGGCAACTACCTGATCGACCTGCTGCTCGCAAACGTGTGCAAGCAGAACGTCACCCGCTTCCCGTACGATATCGCGCGCCTGGCGCAGGATCTCGCGGGCGGCCTGATGGTCACCCAGCCGTCCGAGGCGGACTACCGCAACCCGGCGACCCACGATTACATCGAGAAGTACCTCAAGGGCGTGGCTTCCGTGCCGACCGAGGACCGTATGCGTGTCCTCCGCCTGATCGAGAACATGACCATGGGTACTGCTGCCGTCGGCTATCTGCCTGAGTCCATGCACGGTGCAGGCTCGCCGCAGGCACAGCGCATCATGATTGCCCGTCAGTCCAACCTCGAAATGAAAAAGGAACTGGCTAAGAAGATTGCTCGCATCCAGTAATCCTTGAGCACATCATAGGCACTCATGGAGCACCCGTGAGTGCCTATGTTCGCAATTTCCACAAACAAAAGGGGGAAAACGCGCTATGCTGCGCTGCACTGTAAAATTCTGCGGCGGCTGCAACCCGCGGTACGACCGCGGCGAGGCCTATCAGACCGTGCGCTCCTCCCTCTCCGGCACCGCCGAATTCTCTTACCCGGAGGACGGCGCCCGATACGACGTGCTGCTCATCATCCGCGGCTGCACCGGCTGCCCGTACCTGTACGAGGAGATCGACGCCGCCCACCGGGTGGTTATCACGGCAGCGGACGAAATAGCGCCCGCTATCCGTGAGATCGAGCAGCTCGCGTCCGGAACGTAACCTCTTGCCAACAAGGTTGCATTTTTATAGAGGAGGATGATAAAGATGAAGAAAGTTAGCATTATCTCCGCGGAGGAAGCTGCCCTCAAAGTCCAGGACGGCGATACCATCGCTACCGGCGGCTTTGTAAGCTGTGCCTGCCCGGAGACCCTGTCCAAGGCGCTTGAAAAGCGCTTCCTCGAGACCGGCCACCCCAAGGACCTGACCCTGTTCTTTGCAGCCGGCCAGGGCCACCGCGATGGCACCGGCGGCGACCACTACGGCCATGAAGGCATGGTCAAGCGCGTCATCGGCGGCCACTGGGACCGTGCTCCCCGTCTGGGCGAGCTCGCTCTGAACAACAAGATTGAAGCATACAACCTGCCGCAGGGTGTTATTTCCCACATGTACCGTGATATCGCGGCACATAATATCGGCACGATTACCCATGTCGGCCTGAAGACCTTTGTCGACCCGCGCAATGGCGGCGGCAAACTCAACGAAAAGACCACCGAAGACCTGGTCAAGATCGTCAACATCGAGGGCAAGGAGCGCCTGCTCTACAAGGGCTTCCCGATCAACGTCGTATTCCTGCGCGCTTCCTACTGCGACGAATACGGCAACTGCACCGTACATAGAGAAATCGGCCCGCTGGACGTCACCGCAATGGCGCAGGCGTGCAAGAACTCGGGCGGCAAGGTCATCGTACAGGTCGAGAAGATCGTACAGGGCGGCACGCTTGACCCGAAGCTGGTTGCAATCCCGGGCATCTATGTTGACTCGGTCGTCGTCGGTACGGACGAGGAGAACATGCAGTGCCTCGGCATGCCGTACGACGGCGCGCTGACCGGCGAATTCCGCATCCCGGTAGACGCGATCCCGCCCATCCCGCTGGACGCCAAGAAGATCCTTGCCCGCCGCGCAGCGATGGAGCTGCCGCAGGACGCGATCGTCAACCTCGGCACCGGCGCACCGGAAAAAATCGCCAACGTCGCGGCAGAAGAGGGCATTTCGGATAAGATGACCCTGACCGTCGAGGCTGGCTCGATCGCAGGTGTCCCCTACGGCGGCACCCAGTTCGGCGCTGCAGCCAATGCTATGGCGATCATCCCGCACAACGTGCAGTTTGACTTCTACCAGGGCGGCGGCTTGGATGTTGCCTTCCTCGGCCTGGCTGAGACTGCACCGAACGGCGACCTGAATGTTTCCAAGTTCGGCACCCGTCTGGCTGGCGCGGGCGGATTTATCGACATCACCCAGAACGCCAAGAAGGTCGTCTACTGCGGCACCTTCACCGCCAAGGGCCTCAAGACCGCCTGCGAGGACGGCAAGCTGGTCATCACGCAGGAAGGCGCCAAAAAGAAGTTTGTCAACAAGGTTGAGCATATTACCTTCTCCGGCGACTACGCCAACGAGACCCACCAGCCGGTCCTCTACATCACCGAGCGCGCGGTATTCGAGCTGCGTCCGGAAGGCGTTACCCTGATTGAGATCGCTCCTGGCATTGACCTGCAGACCCAGATCCTTGACCAGATGGAATTCGAGCCCAAGATCGCCTACCAGCCGGACGGCACCATCAAGCTGATGGATGCGCGCATTTTCCGTGACGAGCTGATGGGTCTGGCAAACGACTAATCCCGGTTTTATTGCTTGTGTGTGTTGTGCAACTATTGGGTAATTTGTTAAGTTTTTCACAAGCTTAACAAAAAAACCTTGCACTTCTGCGCACATTTGATAAAATATTAACGAACCCGCAAACCAATATCCCACTGCACCGGCTTGCCGGTGCAAGAGAAGAAAAGGAGAAACAGCAAATGAACGTTTACATCTGTTCCGCTGCCCGTACCGCAATCGGCACCTACGGCGGCACCCTCCGCGACGTACCCGCTGCCCAGCTCGGCATTGCCGCTGCAAACGCTGCCGTAGAGCGCGCAGGCGTTGACAAGGCTGCGATTGACGAGTGCCTGTTTGGCCAGGTACTGCAGGGCGGCGTCGGCCAGAACGTAGCCCGTCAGGTATCTCTCGGCATCGGTATGCCGCTTGAGACCCCGGCTATGACCCTGAACAAGGTCTGCGCATCTTCCATGCGCGCGATCTCCCTGGGTTCCCAGATCATCCGCTCCGGCGAAGATCAGATGATGCTGGTCGGCGGCTGCGAATCCATGTCCGGTGCTCCGTACATCTCCCGCAACATGCGCTGGGGCGCCCGCATGAACGATGTGAAGTTCGTCGATATGATGGTTTACGACGGCGTGTTCGATGTATTCAACCAGTACCACATGGGCATCACAGCGGAAAATGTTGCTGAGAAGTACGGCATCACCCGCGAGATGCAGGACCAGATCGGCTACGAGTCCCAGATGAAGGCTGCCAAGGCGATTTCCTCCGGCCGCTTCAAGGACGAGATTGTTCCGATCGAGGTCAAGAAGAAGAAGGAGACCGTTATTTTTGACACCGACGAGCACTGCCGCCCGCAGACCACCCTCGAGGGTCTGGCAAAGCTCCGCCCGGCGTTCAAGAAGGACGGCACGGTCACCGCAGGCAACGCTTCCGGTATCAACGACGCAGGCGCTGCGATGATCATCGCTTCCGAGGATTTCGTCAAGGCACACGGCCTCAAGCCGCTGGCTAAGATCCGCGCATTCGGTTCGGTTGGCTGCGACCCGTCCATCATG
>DXFS01000093.1 GCA_019114345.1 Candidatus Agathobaculum pullistercoris
GGATCACATTGTAGTGAAGAAAGGCAGTACGAAAAAGGAAGTGCATCTGGGTATCCATTTGAAGTTTGGTGACCCCTATGAGGTCGTTTTTGACAGAGAAAAAATGTCCGTCTGCTTCAACCGTTCTTGACAATATGCGCGACCAGCCGAAGGTTGTGTTCAATGAGCTGCGCGCGCGCATTTTCGTCATGCTCCTGCTGCATTTTCCGAAGCAGTTCTGCTTCCTTATCCGGTGTGAGCGGCTTCGGAAAGCAGCCGTCCGCACCCTGCACGCGCAGAATCAGGAAGAAAAATGCGCCGCCGAGCGCAAATAAAGCGGGAAAAAGCATGAAACAGCACCTCTTTCAGTTGGGATGCTGTAAGTATATGTGCATGGCAGGATGTCCCATGACGAAGAAAATAGGGCTTGTAATTCATACATAAATCAATTATAATATGTAAGTATCAATGGCAAAATGCACGAGGAGGTGTAAGCTGTGAATGGAGAAAGTATGCCGGGCGCAGGAGAGTACCTGACGATGATCGCAAACTTTGCGCCGATCGTCATCCTGATTGTTCTGTTTTATTTCCTGTTGATTCGTCCGCAGCGCAAGCGCGATAAGGCCGAGCGCGAGATGCGCAATTCGATCGAAGTAGGCGACGAGATCTCGACGATCGGCGGGTTTATCGGCCGCGTTGTCAACATCAAGGATGATGTGCTGATCATCGAGTCGTCGAATGACCGCACCAAGCTCAAGATCTACCGCTGGGCGATCCGCGGCAAGGAGGCTCCGGCGACCGAAACGGTCGAGGCGCCCAAGGAAGCGAACAAGGACGCCAAGTAATATCCTGGGTTCTTGCCGAATAGGATGAGATATCTTTTCATTCGGCGGGAGGATGTACGATGATGAGAAAAACCAACGAGGGCCGGTCGCCGGCCGGTATATTGCTGCCGGCAGCGGCAGCCGGACTTCTGGCAACGCTGCTTTTGATGCTGGTTGGCGCAGTACTGATGCACCAAGGAACCTTGCCGGAGGGAGCAGTTGCACCGTGTGCGCTGGTGTTTTTGGCAGCGGGCGGCCTGCTCGCCGGTCTTGTTGCAGCAAAGTGCGCAGCAGGACGTAAGCTTCCGTGGGCATTAGGCGCGGGCTTTGTGGTTTTTCTGATTCTGCTGGTTGTGGGTGTGTTGTTGCAGTCGCAGCCAGTTAATCCTGTACGCGTGGCGGCCAGCCTGCTTTGTGTGCTGGCGGCCTCGGCGCTCGGCGGTTTTGCCGGCGCCAATATGCGCAAAAAGAAACGGTATAGTCACGTAAAAAAGTAGGAGGGAATACCATGAAGCATGTATCTACGCTGACCTCTGCAACCCTGAAGCAGACTGCGGCACACGGTGGCTGCGGTGAGTGCCAGACTTCCTGCCAGTCTGCCTGCAAGACCTCTTGCACGGTAGCAAACCAGAAGTGCGAGCACGCGAAATAAGACTGCTGTCTTATTTCGCTTCGATCGAAACCGCGGTTTCGATCGGGGACGATGTGCCGGGCATGCCGCCCGGACAAAGCGCAGGGCGAAAAAAGTTCCGACAAGCGAAACTTTTTTCATTACCTGTATAAAAACCCACGCATAGGCCGCGGGTTTTTATGAAAATGGCTGCGACGCAGCCATTTTCTATTGAACAGCGCGCAAAGCGCGCAGATGGGGTAAAAAGGCGCGCCGTCCGGCGCGCCTTGTTCCTGTATATCGGAGGAAACAGACAAAAATGATTCATCGCTATCAAAAAAACGGGCTGAACTTCGTGCTGGACGTCAACTCCGGTGCAGTGCACCTGCTGGACGATATCAGCTACGCGGTATCCGGCCTGATTGACGAGAATATGGCGGAGGCATGTCCGCAGTCGGTGGTGGATGCACTGGCGCAATATCCGGCGGACGAGGTGCGAGAAGCCTACAACGAATTGTATGAGCTGAAAAAGGCTGGTCAGCTGTTTGCGGAGGACGATTATATTGACGTCAGCCGCTACATCCCGGTTGGCGCGCCGGTCAAGGCGCTGTGTCTGCACGTCGCGCATGACTGCAACCTGCGCTGCACCTATTGCTTCGCCTCTACGGGTGACTTCGGCAAAGGCCGCAAGATCATGCCGCCTGAGGTGGCGAAAAAGGCGATCGACTTTGTCATCGCGCGTTCGGGCAAGCGCCACAATATCGAGGTGGACTTCTTCGGCGGCGAGCCGCTGATGGCATGGGATACGGTCGTGCAGACGGTCGATTACGCGCGCAGCCTGGAGGAAAAGTTTGATAAGAAGTTCCGCTTTACCATCACGACCAACGGCCTGCTGCTTGACGAGGATAAGCGGGCATATATCAACGAAAATATGGACAATGTCGTTCTTTCGCTCGACGGCCGCCCGTCGGTCAACGACGAGTTCCGCAAGACCGTATCCGGAGCGGGCAGCTATGACGTGATCGTGCCCAAGTTCAAGGCGCTGGTCGATGCGCGCGACCCGCAGAAGGATTATTATGCGCGCGGCACCTTTACCTCGCACAACCTGGATTTTGCTGACGACGTGGTGCATATCGCGGACGCGGGCTTTGACCGCCTTTCGGTTGAGCCGGTAACTGCCGACCCCGGCTGCGGTTACGACCTGACCGAGGCTGACCTGCCCAGGATCGAGGCGGAATATGACCGCCTGACCGAAATCATGCTGGAGCGCCGCAAGCAGGGCAAGCCTTTTACTTTCTTCCATTTCATGGTTGATCTGGATCAGGGTCCCTGTGTGGTCAAGCGACTGCGCGGCTGCGGCGCGGGTTATGAGTATGTCGCTGTTACACCGGACGGTGATATCTATCCCTGCCACCAGTTCGTCGGCAAAGACGAGTTCAAGCAGGGCAGTGTGCTCGACCAGTCGTTCGACATGGATATCGCAGCCAAGTTTGCAGGCATGAACATTTACACCCGCCCCAAGTGCCAGAAGTGTTGGGCGAAGTTCTACTGCTCGGGCGGCTGTTCGGCGGCGAACTACAACATGAACCACGACATGAACGATTCGTATGATCTCGGCTGTGAAATGGAGCGGAAACGCCTGGAATGTGCAATCTATCTGAAAGCGATGGAAAAGCTTGGCGCGGATTAGTCCATTGTGCTAAATAATGCAAAAAATGTGTAAATGTGATTGCAATCGGAACGTTTTGTGACGTATAATATGAACTGTATTTTCTATTGTCCTGGTAAAGGAGATGGTATCTATGCCGCAGAACGTTATGGTATCCGTAATCGGCGAAGGCGAGTATATGCCCAAGATGGTACGCGCCATTTTAAGCCGAGAAGTGATCCCGTCGCGCAATCTGTTTATTTCGGCTAAAAATAAAGCAGCCTGTCAGGCGGCCGAGGGTTACTCAATTTCCATCTGTGAGGATGATCTTTCCGCGCTGATTAAATGTGAAATCGCGTTGGTCGTTGCGCCGCGGCGCGAAATGTCTACCGAACTGGCCCGGATCTCCGGCAGCGCGCAGAAACGCGTTATCGTTACGGTGTGTGACAGTGAGCAGATCAATCTGGCATTCATTGAAGAGCGTATCACGACCGCGACCGAGTTCATCGCAGCTGTGCTGCATCGCGATGAAAACGGCAAGCTGTATGCGACCTACGAGATCAGCCAGAAGGCGCGCCTGTTCCTGCACCAGCCCTGCCGCGATCTGGTAGACGCCATGTGCGCGATGATTAACGAAGAGGGCTGATGTTCTAATCAAACCAAACCGGGAATATGCTGTTCTATGACCTTCCAAAAGGGGGAGACGTATGAACAAACAGCATATTCTCGGTTTTTTTGACACTTTGGTGCGCACGCCGGCGTTTCTGTTCCTGTGTGCGATGTTTTTGTGCGGTGCGCTCGCCGGGGGGCTGACCGGCCTGCATGCGGGCGAGGGGGACAGTGCCATCGGTCTGACGACGCTGCTGGCCGCTCTGCCGGGGCAGGTGCTCAAAAGCGTGCTGTGCGCAGTACTGTGGCTCGTGCTGCCGCTTGTGTGCGCTCTGCTGCGTCCCGTTCCGCTCTGCCTGTCCGCGCTGACGGCGGCGCGTGGCTTCGTGCTCGCGCTGACCGTGGCGGTCGGCATCGGGCAGGGGGAGGGAGTCCTGCTTTCGCTGTGCTCCGCCGGGTTGCCCGCAGTGCTCAGTGTGTCCGCGCTTCTGGCCGCCTGTACCATGGTCTGGCAGAGCCGCGAGGCTGCGGGCCGGTATGCCCTGCGCGCCTGCCGCACCCCCTACCTGCTGTGCGTGGCGCTGGCCGCGCTGAGCGCACTGCTCCGCGCAGGTATGGCGGCGCTGTGGAACCTGTAACAAAAGCCGGACAATCGCGTCCGGCTTTTCTCATTCCTCAGAACAGGGGATCTCCCCGTGCTGCACTTCGTATTCCCTGATATAGGTCTCCAGAATATATTCCGGCTGTTTATTATAGGAGCGCTTGCTTTGTTTGGCAAGCGTTTTGATTTTTTGTCAATACAGGCTCAATACGAAGCGGATAAGGGGCTTGCTGTCGGCACATTGGTTATGGAACAGGAGCGGGTGACAGAGAAACAGGGATAAGGTTGCATTTTTTAGTTTGTTATGCTAATATTTAGTAAGCTAAATTAACTGACGGAAGGGCGGTGCGGGCATGACCGGAGCGGAGCAGCTCAATTCCTTTCTGGTCGATATGTTCGGCCGCATCAACAAGATCGAGGAACGCACCATGGCGGAAGGCCTGGGCAGTGCAGTCTCGATCACCGAGATCCATATCATTGAGAAAATCGGTGCGCAGGGGCCTGTGCGCATGAGCGAGATCGCCAAATCGATCGGGGTCACGCTGGCCACGCTCACGGTTGCGTGCGATAAGCTGGTCGCCAAGGGGCTGGTGCGCCGTGTGCGCAGTCTGGAGGACCGCCGCGTCGTCAACATCACGCTGACCGCTAAGGGGCGCGCGGCGTATGAATACCACAAGGCCTTCCATGAACGCATGATCGCTTCCGTGTTGGATAGCCTGTCGCCCGAGCAGACCGCTGTGCTCGCGCAGAGCCTGGAAAAGCTGCAGGACTTTTTCCGGCAGGAGGAGGCCGCAATGGAAGGGGAGGAGCATGGATAACCTGATCTTCTGCCTGAATGCGACCGTGCCGATCTTCGCGGTCATCCTGCTGGGCCGCCTGCTGCGCGGGCGGCATTTTTTTTCGCCGCAGACGCTGGCGGATATCGACCGACTGTCGTTCAAGGTGCTGCTGCCCGTGTTGCTGTTCCGCGATATCGCGGCCGGGCGCATTACCGAGCAGTTCGACCTGAAATTCTTCCTGTTTTGCGCAGGCATTACGATCGTGTATTTTTTCGCGATCTGGCTGGGCGCGGCAAAGCTGCTGCCGGATAAAAGCATGGTCGGCGCGTTCACGCAGGGCGCATTCCGCGGCTCACAGGCGATCCTGGGCGTGGCGTTCGTGCAGAGCCTGTACGGGGATGCCGGGCTGGTGCCGCTGATGATCGTAGCGAGCGTGCCGCTGTATAACATCTTTTCCGTGCTCGTGCTGGCAGTCACTGCGCCTGCGGAGCAGGGGCGGGACCGGAAAGGGCTGATCGGGCGCACGCTGGGCGGTATTATCACCAACCCGATCATTCTGGGCATTCTGGCGGGGCTTCCGTTTTCGCTGCTGTCCGTGGATTTCCCGCCCATGGTTGCCAAGGGGCTGGATCTGCTCGCGGGCTGCGCCACGCCGCTTGCGCTCATCAGCATCGGCGCCGGGTTTGAAGGCGCAAAGGCGCTCAAAAAGCTGGGCCCCACCTGCGCGGCAACATTGATCAAGCTGGTGCTGCTGCCTGCGGTTTTCCTGCCCATTGCGGCGTGGATGGGCTTCCGCGATCAAGCGCTGGTGGCCATCGTCATCCTGTGCGGTGCGCCGAGCACGGTTTCCGGCTATGTGATGGCGAAAAACATGGGCGGCGACCATGTGCTTGCGGCTTCGATCGTGGTGCTGAGCACCGCGGTCAGCGCGGTGACGCTGACCGCGATCCTGTTCATTCTGCGCACAGCAGGGATGATATAAGAAAAGGCGGCGCGCCGCGCCGCCTTGACATTGCCCCTCTGGGCTGGTATTGTAATAATAACAATTCCAGCTTGGAGGGGATTTTTGATGCCGGATTTTACGAATATCGATGCCATGCAGTTCTTCGACTGCCGTCCGCGCGAGCTTGCGCTGTATCAGGATTTTGAGCGTAAGGTGTGCGCCGCCTGCCCGGACACCCATATCCGCGTGCAGAAAACCCAGATCACCTTTGCCAACCGACATGGATTTGCCTTTGTCTCCCTGCCGCGCCGCAAGGTGCAGCAGCCGACCATCGTCGTCAGCTTCGGCCTGTCCTATCGGGTGGACTCGCCGCGCATCTGGGTCGCGACCGAGCCATATCCCAACCGCTGGACGCACCATATGCTGGTGTCGGACGAAACGCAGCTGGACGACGAACTGATGGGCTGGATCAAAGAAGCCGCCGCATTCGCGGCGGCAAAGTGAGGCTCAGCGCCAGTCCACATCGCGGCCGCAGTGCGTGCACCGGATTGTACAATGTCCCCATGCCAGTCCAACAGCTGCAATCAGTATTCCAATCAGCGCAATCTGGACCAGGTCCAGCGCTGGCAGCAGGACATACAAATGCGCATAGATCAGCCTGCTCAGGAAAACAATCATAAGACCCGAAACGATCAAATCCAAGCATGATGAAAAAACGGGTGCGCAGTTTCATGAGAAACGCTCCTTTCCGGGTGAATGCGTTATGCAGTCAGTGCCAGTCAAGATCCTTGCCGCAATGCGGGCAGTAGGGCGTAAAGTAGCAGCGGAACAAAAATGCACCGCAATGCGGGCAGCGGATGCTAATGACGCCCCAGATCACGCCGCCCAGCGGCAGCAGGGCGCCGATCGGAATCAGCACGGAAAGCGCTGGCCAAAGTTCGCAGAGCAGGGCGATCAGTATCCCTGCGACGAACGCCCCGCACATGATGAAAAAACGATGCTTCAGCGACATGAGCAGCCCTCCCACTGATTCCCTGACCCCATTATACCATGCGCCGTCCGGAAGGACAACCGCAAAGGAGGATGACGGATGCTCACCTACCATCTTGACCCGCAAAGCAAAACCCCGCTGTATGAGCAGCTTTACCGCGCGATACGCACGGATATCATGTCCGGCGCGCTGGCGGGCGGCGAGCGCTTGCCGAGCAAGCGCCAGCTGTCCGCCAATCTGCGCGTCAGCCAGATCACGGTGGAGACTGCCTACGGGCAGCTGCTCGCAGAGGGCTATATCATCTCCGAGCCGCGGCGCGGGTATTTCGTGCAGCGGCAGCTGGCGGTGCCTGCGCAGGCGCAGCAGCCTGCCGGAACACATCCCACAGCCGGGGCGCAGGCTGCCGTCCACGTGGACGACTGCCCGTATGATTTCCGCACCAACATCGTGGATACCGGGTGCTTCCCGTTTTCTACGTGGGCGCGACTGTCGCGCAGCGTGCTGAGCGAATACGACGACCGCCTGCTGCGTGCCACCGACCCCTGCGGTGCGGCCGAGCTGCGCGAGCAGATCGCGCGCTATCTGCATGATTTTCGCGGGATCAACGTATCGCCGGATAACATCCTGGTCGGCGCGGGGTCGGAATATCTGATGCATCTGGTCATCCAGCTCCTGGGGCGCGACCGGGTGTATGCGCTGGAAAACCCGGGCTACCGCAAGCTGTACCAGATCTTTGAGGCAAACGGTGCAGCGGTGCGCCCGCTCCCGCTGGATAAAAGCGGCCTGCGCGCGGATGCGCTCGCGGCGAGCGACGCATCGGTCGTCTACCTGACGCCGTCGCACCATTTCCCGCTGGGCACAGTCATGCCCGCCGCCCGCCGCCTGGAGATCCTGCGCTGGGCGTCCGCTGCGCCCGGCCGCTATGTCATCGAGGACGACTACGACAGCGAGTTCCGCTATGCCTCGCGCCCGATTCCGGCGCTGGGCGAACTCGACCGCGCAGGACGCGTGGTATATGTCAACACCTTTGCCAAAAGCCTGTCGCCCGGCCTGCGCATCGGCTATCTGGTGCTGCCGGACGCCCTGATGGCGCGTTACCGGGAGCGGTTTTCGCTCTATTCCTCCACCGTGCCGAGTTTTGACCAGCACACACTGGCCGCCTTTATGCGCACCGGCGGATTTGAGCGCCACATCAGCCGCAGCCGTAAGGTGTATCAGGCGCGTCGCGATGCCCTGATGGCTGCGCTCGACCGTGAGCTGGCGGGATTGCCGCATGAGGTCTCCCGCTCAGAGGCTGGACTGCACTTGTTGCTGCACATGCGCAACGGCATGCTTGAGCGCGAGCTGATCGAGCGGGCGCGTGCTGCGGGCGTGCGGGTGTACGGCCTGTCGGCCTACTACCTGCCGCCGGTCGAGCCGCCGCGCGCAACGTTGGTGCTTGGCTACGCCGGTCTGACCGAACAGCAGATCAACGAGGCCGCCGCACGGCTGCGGCAGGCATGGTCGTAAGGGATATCGTGAACGCCACGAAAAATAAGCCCGGCTTTTCAGCCGGGCTTATTCTGTGTATTCTCTTTGTTTTCGTCCTTTTTCTTCACGGAATGTGCAAAAACGACCGACTGGTCACCAAATCGCTGCCGCAGTGCGTCTACCGTCTGGTCGAGTTTGTGCTGTCTGTCCCGCCGCATGACAGCGTCCGCGGACTCGAACAGGGAAAGCTGCTCGCACGACTGGTTTTCCGGCAACAGGTTCGCCGCGGTGACCGACAGCAGCCGCACCGGTTTGTCCATCTGCCAGCCTGCGCGCAGCAGCGCCATGGACGTGTCGATCAGCGCGCGGGTGGAGTTGGTTGGGCGCTCGAGCGTTGTCTGCCGCGAGCGGTTGCGGAATTCCGGGTCGCGGATGCCGAGCTGCACGGTCTGGCACACCAGCCCGCGCTTGCGCAGGCGGCGTCCGACGTTGTCGCACAGCGCAGTCAGGCCCAAACGACATTCCTCCTCGCCCAGCAGGTTGTGTGCAAAGGTCATGCTGTTGCCCACGCTCTTGACCTCCCGTTCCGCATAGAACGAACGCACCGGCTCGTCATCCTCGCCGCGGGCATAGCGCAGCAGGGTATTGCCCATTTTGCCGAAGATGTGATGCACAAACGACGGGTCGCAGGCCGCCAGGTCACCGATCGTATGCACGCCCAGGTGCGCGAGCCGGTCGGCCGCGCGCTTGCCCACATACAGCAGCGTGTTCACCGGCAGCGGCCAGACCTTGTCCCGGTAATTTCCACGCGAGAACACGGTCGTGCCGTCCGGTTTTTTGTAGTCGCTGCCCAGCTTGGCAAACGCACGGTTGAACGACACGCCGACCGAGATCGTCAGCCCGACCTCCTCGCGCATGCGGCGGCGCAGTTCGTCTGCGATCTGCTCACCCGTGCCGAACAGGTGCATCGACCCGGTGACATCCAGAAAGGACTCGTCAATGCCGAACGGGTCGACCAGATCGGTGTATTGCAGATACAGCTCATTGCATTTGCGCGAATATTTGACATATTCCGAACGGTGCGGCGCGACCAGCCGCAGGTCGGGGCATTTGCGTTTGGCCTGCCAGATGGTCTCGGCGGTCTGCACGCCGAACGCTTTGGCCTTTTCGTTTTTCGCCAGGATGATGCCGTGGCGGCTTTCCGGGTCGCCGCAGACCGCGCTTGGCCCGTCCGCGAGCGTGGGATCGAGCAGGGTCTCGACCGAAGCGTAAAACGAGTTGCAGTCGCAGTGCAGGATCGTACGGTCCACGTCTGTCCCCATCCTTTCGAACATTTGTTTCTTTTATTATACCCGGAAATTTTGCGCTTGACAAGCGTTCCCGGCAGGCCTATACTGAAGAGGCAAGCAAGGGTGCCGTGATGAGCGGCTGAGAGGGCGAGAGCCTAACCTTTTGAACCTGTTGGTTAGCACCATCGTAGGGAAGCTGTCGCATCCAAGAAAAATAAATGCCCCGGTTTACCGCATGGTGAACCGGGGTATTTTTCTTGCGGAAAAGAGGGATATTTGTGAAGATTAACGGAAAAGATCATCCTTGCAAGCCGGAAATGACCGTACGGTCGCTTTTAGAAGAGCTGGGGCACGACCCGCAGCGCGTCGCGGTGGAGAAGAACGGGCAGATCGTGCCGCGTGCCTGCTTCGCAGACGAGGCGCTGTGCGATGCGGACACGGTGGAGATCGTGCAGTTTGTCGGCGGGGGCTGAGTATGTACCTGACACAGGAAGAGCTGCACGCCGCTCTGGTCGAGCGGCACGGCGCGGAGATACAGGACAAGTTCGACCGCGCCTCTGTCGGCATCGCGGGGCTGGGCGGGCTCGGTTCGAACATCGCGGTGCATCTGGCGCGGCTGGGCGTCGGGCGGCTGGTGCTGGTGGATTTCGATGTAGTCGATATCACCAACCTCAACCGCCAGCACTATACGATGAAGGACATCGGCATTCCCAAGACGCTGGCGCTGCTGGAACAACTGGAAGCAATCAATCCATACTTAAATTACGAAACGTATACCGAGCGCGTGATCCCGGCCAACGCTGTGCGCCTGTTCGCAGGGTGCGACGTGGTGTGTGAAGCGTTTGACCGCGCGGATCAAAAAGCCATGCTGATCGAGACGCTGCTTGTGCGTCTGCCGGATACGCCTATTGTATCGGGCAGCGGCATGGCGGGCTATGGCTCCGCCAACGCCATGCGCATTGAGCAGAAGTTCAGTCGCCTGTACGTCTGCGGGGACGGCATGAGCGACATTGCTGACGGCATCGGCCTGATGGCGCCGCGCGTGGCGGTATGCGCGGCGCAGCAGGCGACCATGGCGATGCGGCTGCTGCTTGGCGAGCGCGAGCCGTAAACGGGCAAAAGAAAAAGGCCCGCAGGCCTTTTTTGATGTAGTTATTCCTCTTTCGGCAGCTCGGAGGCACAGTGCGCGCACTTGACTGCCTCGATCGGGATCTCGCTGCAGCAGTAGGGGCACTTTTTGGTGGCCGGCGCAGCGGGCGTTTCGGGCTTTTTGCCGAAGCTCATCAGCTTGTTAACCGCCTTGAGCATGCAGAACAGCACGAACGCCATGATCAGGAAATTGATCACCGAGGTCAGGAAAGCGCCGTACTTGAGTTCGACCCCTGCAATGTTGAGCACAAACTTACTCAGGTCGGTGTTGCCGGCAAGACCAAGAATGGGATTGATTAGGTTTTCGGTCAGCGAGGTCACGATGCTGGTAAACGCGCCGCCGATGATAACACCGATCGCCATGTCCATCACGTTGCCGCGCAGCGCGAAGGCCTTGAATTCTTCAATAAACTTTTTCAATACTTACACCCCTTATTTTTTCATTATTAACAGTATATCGGACGGATTTCATCCGGTCAAGATAAATGCGGACAAAAAAAGGAGAAAATTCGACATGGAAGACAAACTGGTTCTGAGCGGGCATGAATTTACCTCCCGCTTCATTCTGGGCTCGGGCAAGTATTCGCTCGACCTGATCAACGCCGCGGTGCACAATGCCGGTGCGCAGATCATCACGCTGGCGCTGCGCCGCGCGAATGAGGGCGGCACAGCCAATATCCTGGACTACATCCCCGAGGGCGTGACTCTGCTGCCCAACACCTCGGGCGCGCGCAACGCGGATGAAGCCGTGCGCATCGCGCGGCTGTCGCGCGAGTGCGGGTGCGGCGACTTTGTCAAAATCGAGATTATGCGCGACTCCAAGTACCTGCTGCCGGACAATCAGGAGACCATCAAGGCGACCGAGGTCCTCGCGAAAGAGGGCTTTGTCGTCATGCCGTATATGTATCCGGATCTGAACGTCGCGCGCGACCTCGTGAATGCGGGCGCAGCGTGTATCATGCCGCTCGGCGCGCCGATCGGCACGAACAAGGGTCTTGCCACGCGCGAATTTATCAAGATCCTGATCGACGAGATCGACCTGCCGATCATCGTGGACGCGGGCATCGGCCGCCCGTCGCAGGCATGCGAAGCCATGGAGATGGGCGCGGCGGCAGTTATGGCGAACACCGCGATCGCGACCGCGGGAGACATCCCGGCGATGGCCGAGGCGTTCAAAAAGGCGATCGAGGCAGGCCGCACGGCGTACCTTGCCGGGCTGGGCCGCGTGCGGGAGACCGCGGCGGCGTCCTCGCCGCTGACCGGGTTTTTGCGGGACTGAGTCCCCGCTCTAAGGAGGACACGGCTCTTGGTGCGCCCCTGCAAGGCGCGGAGGGGCACTTCCCCAAGTGTGCGGGGAAATGCCGCTGCGCGCGGCGGGCGCACAAGAGGGGACAAACTGCGTTTTTCCCCTCTTGCGAATCACCTCTTTTCCTTCAGGGCGCGCTGCGCGCGCAAGGGTAAGTGACCCAGAACGGCTGCCGCCCGGTTGCGGAAAAAGAGTAAGCAGAACGGCTGCTACCCCGCAGGGGCGCGACGCCGGCCACTCTCCCGCAGGGGCGCGCATTGCGCGCCCGATGCACTGGATATCCCCCGACATTTTATCTGATACAAATACAAAAGAAGGTATTACCTTATGAATGAGACAAAAGAGGAGATCATCTCCGCGAAATATATCACCGCCGAGACCGACCACATGGCTTACCAGCCGGGCATGGACAACATCGGCTCGGAGATCCAGGACGAGGTCATCGCCCGTATGAACGCTTACGACGCGGACCGCTACACCGCCGCCGATGTCCAGCGTGCGCTGAACAAGGATGTGCTCGGGCCGGAGGACTTCGCCGCGCTGCTGTCGCCCGCGGCCGCGCCCTTCCTCGAGCAGATGGCGCAGCGCGCGCAGGCCGAGACGCGCAAGCACTTCGGCAATTCGGTGCAGATGTTCACGCCGCTGTATATTGCCAACTACTGCGAAAACTACTGCATTTACTGCGGCTTCAATTGCCATAACAAGATCCGCCGCGCGAGGCTCGACATGGACGAAATCGAGCAGGAACTCAAAGCGATTGCAGATACCGGTTTACAGGAAATCCTCATGCTGACCGGGGAAAGCCGCTCGATGTCGCCGGTCAGCTACATAGGCGAAGCGGTCAAGCTGGCGCGCAAGTATTTCCGCGTGATCGGCATTGAGATTTACCCGCTCAACGTGGACGAATACGCCTATCTGCACGAATGCGGCGTGGATTATGTCACCGTGTTCCAGGAGACCTACGATGCGGACAAGTACAAGACCCTGCACCTCGGCGGGCACAAGCGCATTTTCCCGTACCGCTTAAACGCACAGGAGCGCGCGCTGATGGGCGGCATGCGCGGCGTGGGCTTTGCAGCGCTGCTCGGCCTGTCCGACTTCCGCAAGGATGCGTTCGCAACTGGTATGCACGCCTATCTGATCCAGCGCAAATACCCGCACGCGGAGATTGCGTTCTCCTGCCCGCGTCTGCGGCCGATCATCAACAACGATAAAATCAATCCCAAGGATGTGCACGAGCCGCAGCTGCTGCAGGTTGTGTGCGCGTATCGCATTTTCATGCCGTTCGCGTCCATCACGATCTCGACGCGCGAGCGCGCAGGTTTCCGCGATAATATTATCGGCATTGCCGCGACCAAGATTTCCGCGGGCGTGGACGTCGGCATCGGCGGCCACTCCGGCGAAGAAAAGGGAGACGAGCAGTTCGAAATCTCGGACGGACGCTCGGTTGACGAAGTGTATACAGCCATTCAGGAGCACGGCCTGCAGCCAGTGATGGCAGATTACATCTTTGTCTGAAACCGCATCACACTTTTGTGTGGTGCGGGCAGAACACGGAAAAAGCGGAGAAACCTTTTCGTTTCTCCGCTTTTCATTACAGCATGATGTATTTCGCAGGCGAGCCTGCCGGTGAAAACAGGCGGATAGATACATTCTTGGTTATCGCGCGATCAATCCATACAGCATCGTGTGCAGCAGTTCGCCTGCTTTCTGCTCGGCATCGGCTGCAGAATCTTCCCGAATATAGACGCCGAGAAAATTGACGAATGCGCGGAACTGTTTGATCGCCTGGTCAAGCGTAACAGAGTCGGCCAGCTGCTCCTTTTCGAGTATGGTGCGCAGCGCCGTATTGTTAAACTGGTCAAACGCCGCCCGGCACTGCTCAATTTGTTCGGCAAGATGGCTTTGCGGGTACATCAGCACATCATAAAACATCTGACGATGGAGCGGATGCTGCTGAAAAAACTGCAGCCGGACGGAAAAGTATTGGTCGACGGTCAGCGAAGCAAGATCGATCCGTTCCTGCAGATAATCCACCATATCCTGAAACAGCATGGCGACACAGGAAAGATACAGCGCATCCTTGTCCGTATAGTAATGATACAGCAAACCCTTTGAAATGTTCCCCCGCGCGCAGATCTGATTCAAACGGCTGCCGGCATATCCGTGTGCAGAAAATTCAGCAAATGCATGCATCAGGATAAAATCACGGCTTTTTTTATTTCTCTCCGTCCGTTTCATGCATAGTACCCCTCTCAGGTTACAGTATAGCAAAATTTTGATATTTCAGCAAGAAGATATTGACCGCCCCGTCCGGCTGGTGTAACATGGAAACAAACTGAACGGTTTGTTTTGGGAGCGATAGTGATGAAAATGAGAAAAAGACTGATCTCACTTGCATTGGGCGTAACCCTGCTGACCGGTACCGCCGGAGCAGCTTCGTGGCCGCAATGGGCGGAGCAGGCGGAACAATGGGCGGAGCAGAAGGAATTGAGCGAAACCTTTACTTCGCAGCCGTTTTTGGACGTTACGCGCGGCAGCGCGGCGCAGATGATCTATGAGGCAGCCGGCAGCCCGTACGTTTCCGGTGAAATCCCGTTTGTGGATATCCCGGAGGAGTATGCGGATGCGGTGACCTGGGCGGCGGAAAACGGGTATGTAAAAGGGATCGGAGATGAAAAATATGCACCCTGGGCACTGGTAACCCGCCAGGAATTTGCAGTGATTTTGTACCGCGGAGCGGGCTCGCCCGATCCCTATGCATACACTTTGGAAGATTTTGCAGATGTCGGTAGCGTTTCCGGCTGGGCGCGGGATGCCATGCGCTGGTGCGTCGGTACCGGCCTGATGAACGGGAAAGCGGATAACATGCTCGCGCCGCGCGATACGATCATGGTAGCGGAAGCGGCGCTGATGCTGCAGCGTGCAGATACCGGCGCTGCAGAGGAGGGGACGGTTTCGGTTTCCAGCCTGGAGGAGATCAAAACGCAGCTGCGGCAGGCCATGCAGGCAGCGGAGCAGCCGCCGGTTTTTGACGTTGGGGCGCTGACGGGCAGTACGGATCTGAAAATAGATATACAAAATCTTTATAACGCCCTTCTCAGTGAGCAGCCGGCCTTGAAATATGCCTACGACCTGGAGGTCAGCGATGCAGGCAATGGGCTGGTTGCCTGTACTTTTTCCTATATGCCGTATCGAACGGGGAATTATCCGGCCGGGTTTGATGGGGAAACTGTATCCGGCATCAGGGATTTACTGGAAGTTGCCTGGAAAAATATCCGGACACAGGAGGACACGCCGATATATATTACAGACCGGGAACTGACCGTGGATAACATGAATAAAGCATTGCAGCAGGTAGGCGGAAGCTATATCCTCTGCCAGCTGAACCAGGACGGAACAGCCATAACCTATACGCTGGCAAATAATGCGTCCTATGCGGATTGCGTTGCCCGGCTGGATGAGATTGATCGTTTGGCGGATGCAATTATTGCAGATTGCACCGACAGCAGCATGTCGGATTACGAGAAGGCGGAGGCGCTGTACACCTATCTGACAGAGAATGTGCTCTACGACCACCGTTATTACAGTGATCCCAACCATATGCCGTACGACTCGCGCACGGCTTATGGTGCGTTCCACGATCAGCTTGCGATTTGCGGCGGGTATGCGCAGGCGCTGCAGACGTTGTTTGACAAGGCCGGGATCCCGTGCTACACGGTCAGCGGCAGCATGGGCGGCGAATACCACATGTGGGATATCGCATATTTGGATGGCCAGTGGCGCTATTTCGATGCAACAAGTGACCGCGGACGGGCGGATTATTGGTTTAATTACTTTAATGTTTCAGCGGAACAGTTGACGCGATATGAGTGGGATAAGGATTTTACCGCTTACCTGACTGGAGCGACAGCCTAACGCGTGGGGGGAAAGCAGGTTCGTGCCACAGGAACATTCGGACGGATAAACGGTTTATAGACCGCAGAAAGCAAAAGGGAGCAGCGCGTGAAAGATGCGCCGCTCCCTTTTGTTGTTTCAATTTTGACCAAAGCAGCATTTTGCCTACCGGCAGATACGGCATACCTCGATAGCGGTAATCTGTGGAGGAATACGCATAGTGGAGGAACTGCTGTAACGGATGCGGGCACGGTCGCCCGGACGGAAACAGCGCGTCCCCTGGGTATGGACCAGCACCTGCCGATGGGTGCAGCTGTCGCAGACGAGCAGAGCGCCGTCCAGGACAGCCAGCACAGTGGCATACAAGGTCATGGGTCATCACCTCGGATCGTGGTCTCAATGCCAGCTTATGCAGAGAGACTGTAAAATGTGACGGCTCAAACGCTTTTTATGATGAGGGAACAAAAAAAGAGCCTGTCGCCAGACAGGCTCTTTTGGAGCGGATGATGGGAGTCGAACCCACCTATGCAGCTTGGGAAGCTGCCGTTCTACCGATGAACTACACCCGCGGATAACAGTATCTATTTTACTGGCAGGAGCGTGGTTTGTCAAGCAAAAGATAATGTAAACCAAAATAAATAAAAAGGTTGACAATGCGTAAGGGGCATGGTATACTGCACCCAGCGAAACCGGAAACAGGGGGGATTCCAAATGGAGCAGAACAAACCGGCCAATGTCCGCATGCTTGCAGTCAGTGCGCTGTTCACCGCACTGATCGCAGTGGGTGCGTTTATCCGTATCCCGGTGCCGATGTGGCCGTTTACCTTGCAGACTTTGTTTACCACACTGGCGGGTCTGCTGCTTGGCCCGCGTTACGGCACACTGTCATGCGTAGCCTATATGGTGCTCGGGCTCGCAGGACTGCCGGTTTTTACGGGCGGCGGCGGTCCGCAGTACATCTTCCAGCCAACATTCGGCTGCATTGTCGGCTTTGCTGTTGGCGCATGGCTTGCCGGTATGATTGTGCGGCGGGGCAGGGCACGTGGTTTCCGCTTGTTCCTGCTGGCCGCACTGGCAGACACGGCGGTGGTCTATGTCATCGGCATGGCGTGGTTTTGGTGCGTCAAAGCGTTTTACTTAAATGACCCTATCGGCATGTGGACGCTGTTTGTGACCTGCTTTGTGCCGACTATCGGCGTGGACGTGCTTAAGGCGGCGCTGGCAGCCGGGGCAGCGGTGCGGCTTGCCCCAGCTCTCTCTGCCCGTGTGTATCCCAAGGCAGGATAATCAACAAAGGACGCTGTATGCGTCCTTTTCTTTTGTGGTACGCTATGCTATACTCTATACTGGAAGAATAATTGACAAATTCGGAATGGAGTTGCTATGTTCAAAAAAACAAAATCGGGCAAGCCAATTGAAGCGCGCCGCCGCACGCGCCGTCTGACCATCCGCGGCACGCTGTCCTTCTTCATTATCCTGACGCTGATCCGCTCGATCTTCATGCAGCGGTATGAGAATGTGTTTGTCTGCGTCCTGTCGCTGGTGCTGTTTTGCGTCCCTATGCTGATCGAGCGCAGCCTGGCGATCGACATTCCGCCGCTGATGGAAGCCATTATTTACTGCTTTATCTTTGCTGCGGAAATCCTGGGTGAAATCAACTCGTTTTATACCATTATCCCAGGCTGGGATACCATGCTGCACACCATTAACGGCTTTCTGGTCGCGGCGGTGGGATTCTGCCTGGTCGATTTGTTTGACCGAAGCGAACGCTTTTCCTTCAAGCTGTCGCCGCTGTTCCTGGCGATTGTTGCGTTCTGCTTTTCTATGACGGTCGGCGTGCTTTGGGAGTTCTTTGAGTTCGGCGCCGACCAGTTCCTTGGCACAGATATGCAGAAGGATTTCATCGTCCACCAAGTCAATTCGGTTACCCTGAATCCTTCGGGACTGAATACGGTCATCCATGAGCCGATCGAAAGCTTGGTCGTTAACGGGGAGGACTGGATGGAATTCCCGGGCGGCTATCTGGATGTCGGCCTGATTGATACGATGAAGGATCTGCAAGTCAACTTTATCGGTGCAGTTGCATTCTCGGTGATCGGGTTCTTTTATGTCAAAAACCGCGGCAAAGGCAAGCTTGCAGCATCGCTGATTCCCATTGTGCTTGATCCGGAAGACACACCGGAGGAAGCGGAAAAAGAAATTGAAAAAACTCCGCCTAAAGGGGAACCAAACGACGGCTGATCCCGTCTAACCGCGCAGAACATCCAATGAGGGGAGAAAAACAACAATGAAAAGACAAGTGACTGCCGCGGCACTTGCCGCGCTGATCGCTGCAGGCGCGATGCCGATCTCGGCCTGCGCAGCAGAGGCCGGGGATCAGGCGCCGGTACGTACGCCTGCGCTCAACACCACTGAGCACATGCAGTATATGAATGGATACGAGGACGGCACCTTCCGCCCGGACGCGACCATTACCCGCGCTGAAGCCTGTCAGCTGCTGACCGGCCTGCTGGTGGAGAAATCCGGCGGCGGAGATTATACGTTCATTGACGTACCGGCGAACGCGTGGTACGCGGCTGCGGTCGGTGAAATGACCGGCTTTTCTCTGGTAAACGGCTATGAGGACGGGAGCTTCCGCCCGGAGGATACCATCACCCGCGCAGAGTTTGTTACGATCCTGACCCGTTTCCCGCATGATGATATCGGTACCGAGCAGTCCTTTGCCGATGTGCCGGCGGCGCACTGGGCGTACAGCGCTGTGCAGACTGCGCTTGCGCAGGGGTGGGTCTCGGCGGATGATGCAGACAGCACCTTCCGTCCGGATGAGGCGATCACCCGCGCGGAGGTCGTGACCATCCTCAACCGCGTGCTCGGCCGCTCGGCGGACGCGGCAATGGCAGCTTCCGGCGAGGGCATCCGCGTGATGCCGGACGTGCCGGATACCCACTGGGCGTATCTGGATATGCTCGAGGCGACCACTGACCACGAGTACGACAAGGCGAACGGCGTGGAAAGCTGGACCAGCTACGATAAGGAGACCACCGGGCTGGCTGAGGGCTGGCACAACATTAACGGCCTGCTGTTCCATGTGAATGCGGACAGCCAGTTTGACCGCAACACCACGGTGGACGGCCTCGAACTCGACCGCAACGGCCGCTACACCACCGGCTCCGAGGAACTGGACAGCCTGCTGGCGGATGCAGTCGCGGGTGTGGTCACTGACGACATGACCCAGATGGAAAAGCTGCGCGCGGTCTATGACTACGCCAAGGAGACCTTCGGCTATCTGGGTATCGGCGAGGTCGATACCAGCAAGGAAGGCTGGGAGATCGAACAGGCGACCAGCATGCTGAAGAATAAGCGCGGCAACTGCTATTCGTGGTCGAGCGTGTTTACCTATCTGGCGCGCCAGGTCGGCTTTGACGCGCATGCGATCGCGGGCACGGGTGTTTCCCCCAAGGGCAGCGAGTCCGTACACGCCTGGACCGAGATCACGATCGACGGCGTGGCCTATACCTTTGACCCGCAGATCGAAAGCGTATATGCGGCGCGCTATGGCGAAAACTATGACCTGTTCATGAAGCAGTACGGCGAGGCCGAGTGGGGCTATGTCAAGTCCGAGCAGACCGAGCCTGAGCAGCCGGAAGCACCTGAGGCAGATGCGGCGCTCACTTCCCTGATGGAAAAGGTCTACGGCGACAAGCCGTACGGCGGCATGGTCATGCAGACCGTTCTGTATGACGGCATGGGTGCGGACGGCATGAGCCGCGGTTTGGAGTGGTACCTCGGCACAGCGGACATCGAGTTCGAGGCTGGCCTTGCTTCCGAATCCGCAATTACATCGGCAGCGCATTCGGTCGTACTGCTGCGCCTCAAGGACGGAGCAGACGTGGAGGCAGTCAAGGCACAGCTTAAGGAAAGCGTGGATCCGTATAAGTGGGTGTGCGTTGGTGTTGACCCGGATAAGGTCCGCGTGGAGAGCAACGGCGACCTGATCTGCGTCGTGATGGACGAAGAGAACGGCGACTACTACGCGGACAACTTCCTGTCCTTTGCTGTCGCAGAGTAAACAAAAGAATGGAAAGGCCCGCAGCCAATCGGCTGCGGGCCTGTTTGTTTGCCCTCCCTTATGAGACCGGGCCGCGGACTGCGGTATTGTCCGAATTATCCTCCTTGATCTCGCCGCGGCGGAAAGCGGCGAGCAGTTCCTTGAGGTCGTCGATGGTCTGCTGGAGCGCGTGGCCGATGTCAGTCTCGCGGATGCGGATGCGGTTTTCTGAGCGGTCGAACGCCATCGAGGTGGACAGGATATCCTTGTTGTCACGGATGGCGGTTTCTTTGCCCGGGAAAGGCTCGTGCGCGGTGATATGGATGCCCCACGAGTCATACACGAGCGTGTAGCCTGCAATGCCCGTGGTCGGCTGGTAGGCGCGGCAGAAGCCGCCGTCGATGACGATCAGCCTCCCGCCCGCCTTGATCGGGCTTTCGCCGTCCTTGGTCTTGACCGGCACATGGCCGTTGACAATGTGGCAGTGTTCGCCCTCAAGCCCGAATTCGCGCAGGATGCGTACGCAGACCTCGCTGTCGTTGTAGAACGAGTAGTACGGGTTTTTCGGCTCCGTCCAGGTGGACTGGTCTGCGATCAGGCGGCGCTCAAAGGTCGCGATGTGGTCGCGGCCGAACGAGGGCGAGTTGCGCCCGCACCACAAAAACCACAGGAAATCCTTGCCGAACTGGCGTTCCGGTGTGCCTTCGCGGGCGTAGTAGCCCTCGCGTGCGACAGTTTCGCACCAGTCCATCAGCGCCTTGCCGGACAGCTCCTGCCCGCCAAAGGAGAATTTGAGGAACCCGCCCTTGTCGTCCATCGGGATGCAGCCGTGGAACAGCAGGTTGCCGTTAAAGCACTTGTACAGCCCGCCCTTGGAGTATAAAAAGCTGATGTGCCGCTGCAGTTTCTCGCTGCGCAGGAAGGAATTCTTGAGCTGCGCCATGAGCGCATGCTCCTCGGGCGACAGCCGGTAGGGATCGGCCGGATCGATGGTGGGGAAGTCACAGTCGCGCAGCGGGTACTCGCCCGCGGGCAGCCGGACGGTCTTTTTCTCAAAGTCAATCTTGTCAAGCAGAAGTCGGTCGTCCATCCCGAACGACGGGTTGCGCAGGATGGTCTGCCCCTCGAGCTTGAACTGGATGATGGCGATGGCCTTGTGCATGCGCGCGGCGCGCGTGATATCCATTTTGGACAGCTCGCCGGATTCGCTCATTTTGGGCTGGAAGCAGGACAGGTCGCTGTCCTTGTAGGTTTCGTCCGCGAACAGCGCGAGCGGGCGCAGGCTGATGCCATAGCCGGTTTCGATCACGTCCAGGTTATTGTAGGTGATCGAGTTGCTGAGCACGGTCGCGATGCAGGTACGGCTGCCGGTCGCGGCGCCCATCCAGAGCACATCGTGGTTGCCCCACTGGATATCCACAGAATGGTGATCCATCAGCAAATCCATGATGATATCCGCACGCGGGCCGCGGTCGAAGATATCCCCCACGATATGCAGGTGATCGACGACCAGACGCTTGATCAGGTTGCACATCGAGATGATGAACTCCTCGGCACGGTCGGTCTCGATGATGGACGCAATAACCGTATCGAAGTATTCGCGCTTATTGTAAATGTCATTATTCTTGTTGAGCAGTTCGTTGATGATGTCGCCGTTCCAGCGCGGCAGGGCGCGGCGCACCTTTTCGCGCGTGTATTTGGACGCGCACAGGCGGCAGATCTCGAGCAGACGGCTGAGCGTGATGCGGTACCACTCTGCGCGGTCGGGCGCGGCCTCGACCAGCTCCGCGAGCTTTTCTTCCGGGTAGTAGATGAGCGTCGCGAGCCGCGCGCGCTCGTCCGCGGGCAGGCTGTCGCGCAGCACGTTGTCCACCTTTTCGCGTACCGCGCCCGAAGCGTTGTTTAAGATATGTACAAAAGCCTCTGCCTCGCCGTGCAGGTCGCTCATAAAATGCTCGGTTCCCTTGGGCAGGCTGAGGATGGCCTGCAGATGGATAATTTCGCTGCTTGCTGCGCGCACGTTGGGGTATTGCATCGCGAGCAGGCGCAGATATTTCAAACGGTCGCTGCGTTGATCCATTGCCAAAACTCCTTCCTGATACTCTTTCCTTTAGTATGCCATAAAACTATGGAAAACACAAAGAAAATTCAGCAAAAAAACAGCCGCAGCCTGTTGGAGACGGCCGCGGCCATTTGCGTTATTTGGGTGGATGCTTGGGCGTGCGGGTGCGGTCGGGCGCCCAGCCTTTGAGCGGATATCGTTGGATCGCACCGAAGATGCGCTCGCGCAGGCCGGGCATGGACTGTTCCAGGTTTTTGAGCAGGTCCTTGATCTCCTGCCGCTTGGTGTTGCCGTCCGCGGGGCAGGGGTTGTGTACAATGGGCAGCTCATGCCGCGCGGCGAACGAGCGGACATAATACTCGGGTGTGTACAGCAGCGGCCGGATGAGCGTGATGCCCGTCCGGTCGAGATAGGTCACGGGCTGGAAGCAGGAGATGCGTCCCTCGTAAAACAGCGAGAGCATGAAGGTCTCGACCACGTCGTCAAAATGGTGGCCGAGGGCGACCTTTTTACAGCCCGCGGCCTTCGCTGCCTCGTGCAGCGCGCCGCGGCGCATCTTGGCGCACAGCGCGCAGGGGTTTTCCTCCTTGCGGATGTCGAAGATGATCGGCCCGATCTGCGTCGGGATGCGGATGTACTCGACGCCCAGCTCGTCGCACAGCGCCCCGACAGGGGAAAAGTCCATCTCCGCATAGCCCATCTCGAGGGTGATGGCGATGACCTCGAACTTTTTGGGGTAGAATGCGCGGAGCTTTGCCAGCGCGACCAGCAGCGCAAGCGAGTCCTTGCCGCCGGATACGCCGACCGCGATACGGTCGCCGTCCTCGATCATATGGTAATGGTCCACCGCGCGGCGGACATAAGAGAGCATTTTCTGCATGGTTTGTGCCTCGGTTTTCTGTGTTTTCGCGTAAATACCTATTATATATACCAGAAAACCGTCCTGCGGGCAACTGCAAATTTTGAATTGCAAAATGAGAATATGAGAGTATTATAGAGATATAAAGAGAATAAAAGAGATTGTATCGGATTTGTAATAAATTTTAAAAATTCCGCTTGACTTGCGCAAACCGATGTGTTTTAATAGATATGCTCGCTTAGAGCGCATGAAAATGTTGTCAAATATATTTTTGATAGAATAAACGGAGGAAAGAAACATGTCTACTTTTATGGCTAAGGCAGAGACTGTCGAGCGTAAGTGGTATGTGCTGGACGCTGCGGGCAAGCCGCTCGGCCGCACCGCTGCTACCGCCGCCATGCTGCTGCGCGGCAAGCACAAGGCTGAGTTCACCCCCCATGTCGACTGCGGCGATTTCGTTATCGTCATCAACGCGGACAAGGCGGTTCTGACCGGCAAGAAGCTCACCCAGAAGTACTACCGCCACCACACCGGCTGGGTTGGCGGCCTGAAGGAAGTCCAGTACAAGACCCTGATGCATGAGAAGCCGGAGTTTGCAATGCAGCTCGCGGTCAAGGGCATGCTGCCGAAGAACTCGATCGGCCGCCAGTCCGCTACCCGTCTTAAGGTTTACGCTGGCGAGAATCACAACCATCAGGCGCAGAAGCCCGAAGTTTGGGATAAGTAAGGGAGGAACTAACTGATGTATACACCTAAGAAGGCTTATTTCTACGGCACCGGCAGAAGAAAGTCCTCCGTTGCCCGCGTTCGTCTGTTCCCGGGCGGCACCGGTGAGATCAAGATCAACAACCGCACCATCGACAACTACTTCGGTCTCGAGACCCTGAAGATGGTTTGCCGTCAGCCGTTCGAAGCAACGAACACCGCTGGCAAGTTCGACGTAGAGTGCACCGTATCCGGCGGCGGCTTCACCGGCCAGGCTGGTGCGATCCGTCACGGTATCGCCCGTGCGCTGCTGCAGGCTGATTCCGAGCAGTACCGTCCCGCGCTCAAGGCGGCCGGTTTCCTGACCCGCGATCCGCGTATGAAGGAGCGTAAGAAGTACGGCCTCAAGGCTGCCCGTCGCGCTCCGCAGTTCAGCAAGCGCTAAACTTTATCAAAAGTGGTCAAAAACCCCGGAACTACGCGGTTTCCGGGGTTTTTCCTTTTCAAATGGTTTGA
>DXFS01000094.1 GCA_019114345.1 Candidatus Agathobaculum pullistercoris
TGACGGTTGCACAAGAACAGGTTTTTGCAGATCTCAATGCCGAGCAGCCGTTCCACCTCGCCGCAGGCCTCGATGGAGGGTGTTTCGCTGTGGTCAACGCGCTGGTAGGGCACGCCGAGGCCGTCAAGGAAGTCATAGCACGCGATTTCGACCGCGTCGCGGCCGGAACAGTCGGCCGGGCGGCCGTCGTACACGGTAGGGTCAAGGGTGAAATTGTCCATGGATCAAAACTCCTATATGTAATATAATTTATAAAAATAACAAATTGAAATCATGCTGTGTGCGGGTCTACGCCGCGGGACAGCAGCCGCAGCACCGGAACGGTCAGCGCGATCGCAAGGAAGAAGGAACACACGTCGCTCGCCGCCTGACAGATCTGTACGCCGGTCAGGCCGAAGAAAATAGGCAGGATGAGCGCGAGCGGGATGAAGAACAGCCCCTGCCGGGCTGCTGCAACAATGCTTGCGCGCACGGTCATGGCGATGTTCTGCAGCAGCATGTTGCACATGGTCGACCACGCGATGAGCGGGAAGGAGATGCACTGCCAGCGCATGGTCGCCGCGCCGATGCGGATGACCTCGGGGTCGTCCGCGCGGAAAATGGCGATGACCTGCGGTGCGAAGATCCAGCCCACGACCGCGAGCAGCAGGAGCGCAACGGTCGACACCTTGACGCAGAACCAGAAGCCACGGCTGACGCGGTCATACTTGCGCGCGCCGAAATTGAAGCCGCACACGGGCTGGAAACCCTGCCCGAAGCCGATCATCGCGGAGCCCGCGAACTGCGACACGCGGGTGACGATGCTCATTGCGGCAATGGCCGCGTCGCCATAGGGGCGGGCAGCGGTGTTCAGGCAGGTGACCGCAATGGACGCCAGTCCCTGCCGGCACAGGCTGGGCAGGCCGCCACCTGCGAGCGCCGCATACCGCGCGCGGCTGGGTGAAAACAGGCGCAGGCGGATCTGGATGCCGCCCGATATCCGCACGCCGAGCAGCAGCAGGCAGAAGCTGATGAACTGGCTCAAAATAGTGGCGAGTGCCGCGCCCGAAATACCCATTTGGAAGACGAAAATAAACAGCGGGTCAAGCGCGATATTGAGTAGGCCGCCCGAAACCAGCCCGACCATCGCATAGGTCGCGTTGCCCTGCAGCCGCAGCTGGTTGTTGAGCACCAGCGCGGCGGTCATCCACGGCGCGCCGATCAGGATCAGGCACATGTAGTCGAGCGCATAGGGAAAGATGGTGTCGGTTGCGCCGAGCAGGTGGCACAGCGGGTTCCGAAACACCAGCCCGAACGCCAGAATGACCGCACCCGCGCCGAGGGCGGAGAAAAAGCCGGTCGCGGCCATGCGGGCGGCCTCCTCGCGGTGCTGCGCGCCGAGCTGGCGCGAGATGTAGTTGCCAGAGCCCTGTCCGAAGAAAAAGCCGACTGCCTGGATCGCTGCCATCAGCGGGAACACCACGCCGACCGCGCCGGTCGCGCTCGTGCCGAGCCAGCCGACAAAGAACGTATCCGCCATGTTGTAAATCGAGGTGATGAGCATGCTGATGATGGTCGGCACGGCCATTTTGCAGATCAGCGGCTCGACCGGGGCTTCGGTAAGCTGCTTATATTTGCGGGCCTGTGCGTCATTTTCCATAGATTACCGCCCCTTTACATCCTTTTAATTATTATTTAGCATAGGCCGCGGGCGGCGGTTTGTCAAGCGGGCAGGCAGCAAAAAGGCTGCCGCGCGGGGCGACAGCCTTTTATAAAGAACATAGGATGGCAAACACAAACAGCGCACAGAGCAGGACGGCAGCGGAGAATAACAACAGGTTTTTGCTCATGGGATGGTCACATGCTCGAGCTGGCGGTAGATGACCGAACCGGAGGCGTCCAGCAGGGCGATCTCCACGCGGTAGGTTTCGCCGGAGACCATTTCTTCAAAATCTGTTGTCGCATGAATCATGCCATCCAAAGGTACGGAAAAGTAATAGCCCGAACCCTCTGTCAGAGCAAGAGGAACAAAGTCCGTCATGGAACGCACAACAATGCGATATGCAACAGGTTCAGGACGGGTAATGGAGTACCCGAATACAAGCTGATTTGCAGAAGCCTTTTGCAAGCTGATTTGAATACCATTGACTTTAGCGTTTTGGTAATTCACTTCAGAGATACCGAAGATGGTGGGAATTTGCGAATAGTAGTACCGGCTGGTCTCATTCAGCACGTTGGACGGAGCCAAAAGACCTGTGTAGGAGATGCTGCCTGCAACCGCATGAAATACGTCTGCGCGGCAAAGGAGAGGGTCTGAGGTAACATTTCTTGATTGATCATCTTCACGGGTAAAACAGATCTCTATCTGCGGGACTTCATCCGGTTCTGTGTAAACCAGACGCAGCAGTATCATTTCGGATTCGCCGCTGTCAGGTGTGCATGGAACGGTGTAATTATGCGAGGCTGCGGGGACGGCAAACCAGTTGGAGGTTTGCCGGTCATAGGTTGATACGATAAAGATATCGGGGTTTTCACTGTAATCAAGTTCCCCCCAACCCGGACCGCCAGCCCCAGTCAGACGGTATGTGCCGTTCGCGCCGGACAGCGTGATGTAATTCGCACGGCTATATTGTCCTTTCCGATCCCGCACATCAGCTACGGTGAGCGTTACATCGATCTTTTTATCCGCGCCGACAACTTTTCCAAGCCAGCTTGGCCAGTTCTTGCTGTTTCCAATATTCACCTGGAAGTGAAGCGCGCTATGCGGAAAAAAGTCATTTTGCGAATAGGATAGGAGTCTCCCTTCGCTTGTATCGGCAGCCAGCGCCCCCACGCCCAGCCCGGACACGAGCAGACACGCGGTCAGCGCCAGTGCGGTCAGCCTTGCGAACAACTTAACGGGTTTCTGTCTTGCGATCATAATAAATCTCCTCTCTATCTCGCGCCCTCCGGCGCTCATGGATGTGGTCAGCGGCGGCGCTTTCACGCCCGCCGCCGCAAACGCCAGCACGGCTTTCATGTACGCCGCGCGCCCTGCGCTGTCCATCGTTCCGGTCACGGCGAGGTCGCAGGCGGTCTCGCAGCTCCGGTGCAGCAGTCTTGTCGCCAGATACGCGAATGGGTTCCACCAGTGCACGCACTGCACCAGCGCGGCCAGCCACTTGCGGGCAAGGTCGCGGCTTTTCAGGTGGTGCAGCTCGTGCAGCAGGGCGGCGCGCAGGTCATCCGCTGAAAAATCCCCCCACGGGAGCAGGATGGCCGGGCGCAGCAGCCCCGCCAGCGCGGGCGCGCGCACGAGTGCCGTGCGGTACAGCCGCACCCGCCGCCGCACGCCGACCTCGGCGCGGCAGACCTCGAGCAGCGCGCACACTTCGACCGGCTCGCTTTGCGCTTTCAGCCGCCGCCGGAACACGGCGTACGAAACCAGCATGCGGTACAGCATGAGCGCCGCGCCCGCGCCCCACACCGCAAGCACCAGCCCGGACGGGAATGGCCGCGGCTGCGCCGCCGCCTCGTCATGCACGACCGGGATGGTCTGCTGTGCCTGCTCCGGGTCGGCGGCTGTCTGCACCGGTTCGGCCTGCATGGTGTGCGCGGTCTCAGCGACGGCGGGCGGCGTGTCCTGCGCCTGTGGCGCGCTGCGCGCGGGCAGCAGGGCGGAGAGCGGCGGCAGCGCCAGCCACACCGGCAGCGCATATGCCAGCAGCACGAGCGTGGCCGCGTTTTTCAGCCAGCGCGCGGGCAGAAACCG
>DXFS01000095.1 GCA_019114345.1 Candidatus Agathobaculum pullistercoris
CGTCATGCGTCCTTCCTCCTTTTGAGCACCGAGAACGCCAGATTGATCAGCAGGATGAACACAAACAGCACAACGCCGGTAGCAATCAGCGCCTCACGGTGCAGGCCGCTCGCATAGCCCATCTCGATGACAATGTTCGCAGTCATGGTGCGGATGCCGTCCAGCAGGCTGGCCGTCAGGCGCGGCTGGTTGCCCGCCACCATGATAACCGCCATGGTTTCGCCGATCGCGCGGCCGATGCCGAGCACGATGCCCGCCAGCACGCCGGACTTGGCCGCCGGCAGCATAACCGAGAACACCGCGCGCTCATGGGTTGCGCCCATGGCAACCGCGCCCTCATAGTAAGCGTTAGGCACCGCGCGCAGCGCAGCCTCGGATACGCCGATGATGGTCGGCAGGATCATGATACCGAGCAGGATGGCTGCGGACAGGATGGTCGCACCCGAGGAGATGTCCGCCCCGAAAAACTGGGCCACATCCAGAACGACCGGGGCGATCACGACCATACCGAAAAAGCCGTATACAATCGACGGGATGCCCGCCAGCAGTTCAGTGCAGGGCTTGAGAATACCGTAAATACGCTTCGGGCAGTAGAACGCCATGAAAATTGCGGTCAGCAGGCCGATCGGCACACCGACAACGATCGCTCCTGCGGTGATGTAAAGACTGCCGACGATCATCGGCAGGATGCCGTAAATATCATTACCCGGCCGCCAGGTCGTACCCGTGAGGAAATTCAGGAAACCGATCTCCCTCATGGCCGGCAGGCCGTTGGCAAACAGGAACACGCAGATCAGGGCGACCGCCAGGATAGACGCCAGCGCACAGATAAAGAACACAGCATGCATGATATTCTCGCGCAGGTTAATCCAGCCGCTCCGCTGCCGGGTTGCGGAATCATTCATTATCAATATCTCCCTATATACAGTGGGAAAGGGCGAAAATCCATTCCGCCCTTCATTCCCTGTTCTTCTTGTGCTTACTCCGCTACTTCGGACCAGTCGGTGGTCTCGCCGACGTAGATGCTGCGGATCTGATCCATGGTCAGGTTGTCAACGGTGTTCGCCGGGTTGACAATAACCGCAATGCCGTCCATTGCAATCGCCTGCGCGGTCAGCTGGCCCGCCTCGTCTTCGTGCAGCTCGCGGGACGCCATGCCGATAGCAAAGGTGCCGTCCATTGCGCCGGTCATGCCGGAGGTGGAGTCAGAGGTCTGCAGGTCGATCTGTGCATTCGGGTTGACTGCCTTATACGCCTCGATCAGCTGCTCCATAACCGGGGATACGGAGGAGGAACCGCCGACAGTGATCTGGCCGGAAGATCCGTCCGAAGCGAAGGCTTCCGCCTCGTCGTTTACAGTGATGTAGTCCTCGCCGACGATCGCCTGGCCGTCCGCGCTCATGATGAAGTTGATGAAGTCAGCCGCAACGCCGGTCGGCTCGCCCTTGGTCGCAATGTTGAACGGACGGGACAGGGTGTAGGTGCCGCTCTTTACGTTATCAACAGTCGCCTCAACGCCGTCAACCGTAACCGCCTTAACGGTATCGTTCAGGGAGCCGAGGGAAACATAACCGATCGCAGCTTCGTTGCCCGCAACCGTGGTCAGAACCGCATCGGTGCGGTTTGCGATCTCAGCCTCAACCGTGGTGTTGTCGCCGTTGTCGTCCTCAACGCCGGTCAGCTCGACGAACGCGCCGCGGGTGCCGGAGCCGTCCTCACGGGATACAACGTGGATCGCGCCGGACATGCCGGTGGACTCGCTGGTCTGCTCGGTCTGGGAATCGGTGTTTTCAGCGGTGTTGTTGTTGCCGCCGCAGCCTGCCAGTGCGCCGCACAGCATCAGGCCAGCCAGCAGCAGGGAAACACTCTTTTTCATTGGTAATTTCTCCTTTGCAATTGATCTTGTTTTTTTACTACATGAACATCTTACGGAGATTATGTAAAATCCAAAAGTGAATGTTTGTAAAATCCGCGTTAAGCGCAAAACCTTGTGTAAAGTGTGCAAAAAAGGACGGCGAAACTCCGGTTTCGCCGTCCTTTTTCACCTATTTCATATATGTTTGCTCTTGCGGGCACAGTACTCCACCCAGTGTGACACCTATTTTTCCTTTTCTTCCAAGTGGCGACGCAGCACTTGATTGATATACTGCGAAACCGACCGGTCATCTTCTTCTGCCAGTTCATGTACCTTTTCCAGGATGTCACTGTCCAACGTGATCGAGATTTTCTTTTTCAGCGGTCTCATCAGCTTCACTCCCTGCACGAATCATACCACTGTATCGCTTTTAATATTGTATTATCGCTTAAAGTAGTATAAAGTAGTATTATCATATTTGCGGAGTGATTCTCATGAAAAATATTACAAAGCTTCAATTCCTGCTTTTTACTCTGGCCGCCCTGAGTTTGCTGCTTTCTATCGTCATTTACTCTTATGAAACCGGCTATGAGCATGGTTATGATGCCTACCAGAGAGAACCGACTGTAGTCACCATTCGGAAAACGCCGCAATATACCGGCGATATCCAAACGCAAATCTATCACGGCGAATGGTGCAGCCATACCGTCGACCCTTATTATGCCATTTATTTTGATAAACCCGATGTTGCAGAGACACTTGGCTATGAAGCCTGCATATTTTTCTAAAGATATCCTTGTGAGCTTATAATCCACTTGAAAATCTTTTGCTTCCTGCGCCGAACTGCGGTATCATTATAGTACATAGCAAGGACAAAGGAGGCTGCTGCCATGATCTATACCGTCACGCTCAACCCCTCGCTAGACTACCTCGTCCGTACGGATGCACTGCGCCCGGGCGCGTTATGCCGTACCCACGATGAAACGCTCTACCCGGGCGGCAAGGGCGTCAACGTATCGCTTGTCTGCGCCGCGCTCGGCCTGCCGACGCGCGCGCTCGGCTTCATTGCGGGACGCACGGGCGCGATGTTCGCTTCCCTGCTTGCCGAAACCGGCGTGGAATACGATTTCTGCCGTCTGGAACAGGGCATGACGCGCATCAATGTCAAGGTTTCCGCCCATGAACAGACCGAGCTCAACGCCGCCGGCCCCGCTATCCCCGCGGCGGCGATCAAGCGGCTGGCCGCGACGCTTGACACGCTCGGCGAGGGCGACTGGCTGGTGCTGTCCGGCTCGCTGCCGGCGGACGTCCCCGCGGACACCTATGCCCGCCTGCTGGACCGCGTCCGCGGGCGCGGCGTCCAAACGCTGGTGGATACCTCGGGCGACGCGCTCAAGAACGCCCTGCCCTGCGCGCCGGATCTGATCAAGCCCAGCCTCCAAGTGCTGGACGAGCTGGTCGGCGGCGCGCCGCGCACCCCGGCGGGCATCGCAGCCTGCGCCCGCGAGCTGCAGCGCGCCGGCGCGCAGGATATCCTGATCCCGCTCGGGGACGGTGGAGCTGTGCTCGTCCCCGCGTCAGGCGACGCGCTGTACCTGCCTGCCGCGCCGGTCGAACCCGTGCAGCCGGTCGGCATGAACGACTCCATGGCCGCCGGCTGGCTGTATGCCAAGGCGCACCATTTCTCCGCCCCCGACGCCCTGCGCTTTGCCGCCGCCGCGGGCACTGCGGCTATGCTCTCTGCCTGGCTGCCCGACCGGCATGCGGTCGAAAGCGCGCTTGCGCGGACTGAACAGCCGCGGCCCTGTCAGTAACCAGCTTCCCTGCCATGATCCAACCGCAAACCAACCAGCATCTTCCCTATACTGTATTGCATACCAGAGCGGAAATCTCACCCTGCGGTTTGACAGCATGCATCCAGTCTGCTATAATCTTTTTATGCCGCCATGGCGGAACTGGTAGACGCAGGGGACTTAAAATCCCCCGGTAGCGATACTGTGCCGGTTCGATTCCGGCTGGCGGCACCAAATGGAATACCTGAAAACAGAACGGAAGGCTGACCAGACAGGGCAGCCTTCCGTTCTGTTTTTGATCCGCATGTACATATATAGCAATCCAGCGCAGAAAGCAGCCGAAGGATCCGTAAGCAGCGCTTTCCGGAGAATATTTCTGTCCAAAACACTTCAGTTCCTATAATACGATCCGCAGGATGAACCAGCCGTCCCTGGTTTCATACTGGCAGGATGCCCGGTATTTCCTGCAAAATGCAGCAATCGACTGGGTTCCCCATCCATGCCCGGCCTTACTGGGCCCGGGCATGCCGCGGGCATCCAGCCTTACAGTCCCCGCGCAGGTATTTTTTATCTCCATCATCAGCTGCGGATGGGCAATCACCCTGCATTGCAGCCTTCTTTCGTCCTCCGGCAGTTCCAGGCAGGCATGGATCGCATTTTCCAGCGCGTTAGCCAGCACAATGGCAAATTCCCCTTCTGCTACCGGAAGGGAATCCGGCAGCGCGATGCGGACATCTGTCCGGATCTTCTGCTGCTTTGCCTCTTCCAAATAGGCTGTAAATACCGCATCCATCACGGGCGGCCGGCACCAATGCTCTGTTTTTTTCTCGTTCAGCCGCTGTTCAGACAGCCCGATAAAATCCAGGGCAGCCCGGGTTTTGCCCTTTTTCACCAGCTCACCCACGGTCAGCAGTCTGTGGCGCAGGTCGTGCCGCTCCACCCGAACCATTTCTTCCGCTCCGCGGATCGCATCCATACGCTTCTGCAGTGCGGAAACCTGCATGGAAAACATTTGCGCATCGTGCCGTGCTTCCTCCTCCCGCTGCACCAGGGAAAGGAAAACCATCAGCACCGCGTAAAACCCGATCATGAGGCAGGATATCGCCGGTTTCAGCATCGTACTGCTCAGCGACTCCCCCACATATCCAGGGATCAGATATATGCCAATCCAGTAGTACATGGCAATGATCAGGCACATCATCCACCACCCGCGGTTCAGCAGCAGACAGACGCGGTAGAACAGCGGGCGAAGCCAGCGCATTAAAAACCAGAACATACCGGCAGTAAGCAGGAGATATGCAGACAGCAGCGACCAGAACTGCTGTCCGGTCAGATAAAAAACCAGCCCTCCCCCATGGTGGATCAGGTTGCAAAACAATACCGCAGAGAAAATTTGAAAGACCAGACGCCATCCGCGGATACTGCTGAGCAGCATAAAAAGCAGCAGGGACGGCAAATGGACAATCAGCGGATATGCCTGCACCAGGGTATCGATTCCCGCCTCCAGATACACCAGTACAACCAATGCACTGATCATTATTATAGCGCTGCAGACAATCCATACGGTTCGGCATCGTGAAAAACGGCTCTCTACGAAAGCGGCTCCCATCGACAGGCCCACCACTGTCATATAGAGCATAATGAACAATCTTACCCAATCGGACATCCAGAATCTTCCTCCAGCCAGAATCTGCCCCAGTTATCCTTAAATGAAGACGCACTGCGCGGCAGTATCAGCCTCCCGCCATTGTCCAGAAGTGCCTCCCGGCCATCCACGCCGGTAACATGCTCCATATTCACCAGGAAGCTGGCCCCGCACATGCAGAATCGCCGTTCTTCCGTCAGCGGATGGACTGCATCACGGAACGTGCAGCGGATCGTCTGCGTATCCACTGTTCCATCCGTGCAGTAGTACCGCACACGTCGTCCGATCCGTTCCGCATACAGAATATGATCCATCCGAATATGTCTCGGCCCGTCTGGCGTCATCACTAAAATCCCCCTGCTTCGGCGCTGCTGCAGCTTCTCTGCTGCTTCATCCAGCAAGCCAAACAGTTTTTTCTCGGTTACCGGCTTGATCAGATAGAAAAAAGCCCGCGCCATATAGCTGTCCACTGCGTATTCGCTGGATGTGGTCAGGTAAATAATTTCGCCGCCGTCGCCCATTTTGCGCAATTCCATGCCTGTCTGGATACCATTCAGCCCCGGCATGATAATATCCAGAATATACAGGTCAAAGCCACCCTGTTCCCTGACGCGGGACAGCAGTGTGCGGCTGTCTGAAAACACGCTGATTCGGCCCGGAAGCGCCGGCCGCGCCCGGAAATAGTCTTGCAGCATCCTTTCCATTTGTTCCAACTGTGCCGATTCATCGTCGCAGGCGGCAATTTTCAGCATTGCGTGTTTCTCCTTTATCATCCATTTTATCTTCAGAAATAAATCCTTTTTTATCCTGGTATTTTTATTTTGACGATATCACGAAACCATCCGTACGTCAAGCATCCTCTGCCCGCACCGAAATGCAATTTTTCCAGAAAGGATCCATCTTTTCAGGCAGACCGTCTTCAGCCAGACCGGAAATCGCGTGTCCGCGCCGTCGAATCATGATGAATTTTGCGCATATATGAACAAATTTTGCAACTGCACTTCCCCGCACCCTCACCGTTCATTATAATATAAAATATTATTTAATACTTTTTTTCAACAAAACAAAATGCAGCTGTGCCGTGATCCGGCTCAAATGGAAATCTGCAACCGTGGAGAGGAATGTCTTATGAAGCAGTCTATACTGAAATTTTTGTCTGCACCGCCGGAAATCAGATCGGAATTGCGGCAGGATGCTTTCCTGAAAAACCGGCGTTCGCTTTTTTTGATCTGTATCATGATTTTTTTCATGGAGCTGTTTAACATTGCCCGCGTGCTTTTCTGGTCCCGATCTGGTCTGGATTCGGTCAACAACCGGATCTATTTCGGGCTGTACTGCGCGCTGCTGCTTTCCGCAGCCCTTTACCTGTTGCTGGACCGCCTTCTTCGGCAGCGTTCTGCACGGCTGCAGCAGGCCGTACAGTATGGTTCCGTATTCTTCTTTTTTCTGTGGCATGCACTGCTCAATTCCTATGACCTCATGCGGGATCCTTTCGGAGGCACCGGCGTTTTTGTCACGGCAGTGCTTGCGTTGGCAGTTTTTATACACATGCCGGCGGCTTTCAGCATCACCGCCTATGTTCTGACCTATGTATTGTTCCTGCTTCTTTCCCACTCCAATATGACGAGCGGGGATATCATCAATCTGACCTTCAGCACCATTGTTGCGCTGGCCGTCTCATTAACTGACATGCACAATCTTTCTACTATCATCTCCCAGCGCCGGGCGCTTGAAAATGCCAATGCCCAGCTGCAGGCAATGTCGCAAAAAGACCCGCTTACAGGCCTGCTCAATAAAACAGCCTTTCAAAGCCATACAGAGCTGGCCATCCGGAACGCCGGCTCGTCGGATGCCTTTGCGCTTTTGCTGATTGATTTAGATAACTTTAAGCGTATCAACGACTTATTCGGACACTTATGCGGCGACTATGTCATTGAACAGACGGCAGAGGCATTGCAGTCCGCCTTTCCGGATGCCGCGGGGATCGGCCGTGTCGGCGGGGACGAATTTGCCGTAGCGCTGTATGGCCCAGCCGCCGCACGCCCTGAAGCCGCAAGCCGGCAGCTGATCCAGTCTCTCGTCAGCCTGCAGTGGCGGGACGAACCGGTGCATGCCTGCTGCAGCATCGGTATCTGCCGGACAGCACACCCCGATGTCGCATACCGGAAGCTCTATGAGCTGGCAGACCATGCATTATATCAAGCAAAACGGCTCGGCAAAGGACGTTATTACATTTTCACCCCTGATTAACCGCCGGCCCATGAATCCTTATATGCAGACTATTGTGGATAACATATTTTTATGATAAAATTATATAATACTACTCCGCTTTCAACATGCACTTTCGGATTTATCATGGTCACCAGTTGACCGAACAGGCGGGATCCGCAAAGCAGATCAGTTGCCGGTCTCTGCCCTGAACGAGCGCATTACCTGCGCCTACGGGCGCGCGGCCGCGCCATTACAAAACAGATAAGGGGGAGAACACTAAGGTAATGAGAGAATATTTGATGCAGCTTCTGGAATCCACAGGCGAACTCACTGCGGAGTCCATCCTGCTGCGGCTTGCGGTTTCCGCCGTAATCGGCGGTTTTATTTTCCTTTCTTACCGCCTGTCCCACAACGGCAGCGTGTACAGCAAAAAGTTCAATGTATCGCTGGTGGCGCTGGCCGTTATTACCACCACAGTTATGATCGTAATCGGCAATAATATCGCGCTGTCGCTCGGCATGGTGGGCGCGCTGTCCATCGTCCGTTTCCGCACGGCGATTAAGGATTCGCGCGATACCGTCTACATCTTCTGGGCGATCGTTGTGGGCATCTGCTGCGGCTCGGGCGATTATCTGATCGCCGCTGCTGGCAGCGCTGTAGTTTTTCTGGTGCTTCTTTTGTTCGGCCGCATCCGGAACGATAACCGTGCCTTGCTGGTTATGCGCACAGCCCGCATCAATGAGGAAAAAATTGAGGCGCTGATTTTCCAGTATTATGCGCGCAAGGCGATTTTACGTGTGAAGAACACCACAGAAAGCAGTATTGAATTGATTTATGAACTCAATGCACGCTATCTGGACTCCCGCAAGCAGCCGCCCGGTCAAAAAAGCATTACCGATGCGGTTTACGAGATCGGCAATATCGAATACTTCAATATTGTCATGCAGAGCGACGAGATCAGCAGCTGACCGCCCTCAGCAGCCGCACTGGAAAGGAGAACGCAATGCGCTACAAAATAATGGGGTTCGCCATGATGGCATTGATGTTCTTCTGCTCCTTTGCGGCTACTGCACTGGATCAGGACAACAGTCAAAACCGCATCCACCAGCACCGCAGCTACCAACTGCCGGAAACGGAGTGCACCTGTGACGGCATGGAGCTCTGCACCCACCTGCCGCTGATCCGCATTGATACTGCAGGACAGTATATTCCCGGCGAGATCATCCGGGATCCGGAAAACAGCGAAGCCGTGCTTGGCTACACGACCACGCAATCCGGCGCAAGCGAGATCCTGGTGACCATCGAAACCGTTGAGACCGAGGGCGAGTGGCACCATGCCTCCGACCCTGCCGATCAGAGCAGTCAGGCGCTCTTCCGCATCCGCGGCAACAGCTCAAGGAATTTTGACAAGAAAAGCTACCGCATCAAGCTGGTGGAGGACGAAACGGCTGCAAGCGGCAATGACCTGCCGCTGCTCGGCATGAACCCGGACAACGACTGGGCGCTGCACGGCCCATTTCTGGATAAAACACTGCTCCGTAATTACATGTGGATGAATATTTCCGCTGAGGTGATGGGCTATGCGCCCAATGTCCGGTTCTGTGAACTGATTCTCAACGGCGAATACCGGGGCGTCTACGTACTGATGGAAACCATCAAGGAGAGCGAGTACCGGGTCGATTTGAGCGATTATGAGGAAGGCTCGACCGCTACCAGTTATCTTCTGCAGCTGGACGCCGTAGGTACGCCTGCAGACCAGAACAGCGCCGATGTCTATTTGGAGAATTATACCTGGTACACCCACCAGACTGAGTTCAGCGAAGTTTCCCGGACCGGTTTTTCTATATTATATCCACAAAAAGAGTACCTCTCGGAAGATGTGGTCGGCTATATCCAGCGGGATGTCAGCCGCATTGAGCGCGGCCTGTATTCCTCCGATATGGTGACTGGTACTTATGATTATCAAAGCGAACTGGATGTGGACTCCTTTGTCGATTACTACATTTTGCAGGAGTTCCTTGCAGTGAACGATGCGTTCTCCCGCTCCACCTATCTCTACCGCGATATCCGCGGTACGCTGCACATGGGCCCGGTATGGGACTATAACAACGTGCTGAATAATTTCTTCATCGACCTTTCCCGCCGCGGCTTCCTGCTGGCCAACCGCGGCTGGTACGGACGGCTGATAACAAGCGAAGATTTTGTCGAACGCGTAATTGGCCGCTACCGTCAGCTGCGCCAAGGCGTACTTTCCGACGAATACCTGACAAATTATATCGACGAGGTGATAGCGTTTCTTGGTCCCGCGATCGAACGCAACGATGAGGTGTGGGGCTACAGCTACAACCCCAGCCTTTTAGAACGGCGCCAGCGCAGAGAGCCCGATGAAGGCGAAACCCTCGAGGAAGCCAATCCATGCAGCTACGAGGACGCCATCGGCCGTATGGAGGGCTATATGCTCTCCCGCGCGGAATGGCTGGATGAGCACATCGATACGCTTTACCAGTATTGCCATCCGTCCAAAAACGCCTCGCAATGGCTGGGATAAGGGGTCTGCAATGAAACGGTTTATTATTATAGTCTGCGCTGTCCTGCTGCTGGCAGGCGGTACCTGGTACGCATCCCTTTATTTCGGCCTGTATATTGACCTGAACCCGGATACGCCGGTTACTGTGCTGTTCCGCACACAGGGAACTGAGATCCAGCGCCAGGCAGGTGCAGGCGCTTGGGAAAGCATGCGGATACGCGGTGTGGATGTATCCTCCAACCTGCCGGGCGAGCCGCCCATGGATTTCGCCCCGGAGGAGGAAGATTACCTGCGCTGGTTTGAGCAGATCGGCGCCATGGGCGCCAACACCATCCGCGCCTATACGCTGATGGACGACGATTTTTACAGCGCTTTTTACACCTATAATATGACACATGATGATCCGCTGTACCTGCTGCAGGGCCTGCAGGTATCGGACGCTGCCAACTACGGCGCGGAGGATGTTTATGATTCGGATTTCTTCGGCCTGCTGCTGAAAAACGGCAGGGCCGTGGTGGACGTTATCCACGGGAACCGGATTGTCAGCCCGGGCGATACCAGCGGCACCGGTTTTTACCGCTGGGATGTCTCCGAATGGGTGGTGGGCTATCTCGTGGGCAGCGAATGGGACAGCGGCAACATCGCTTATACCAACAACAGCACCACCTATCCCTCCTCTTATATGGGCACTTACTTTACCACCGGGCCGGATGCGTCCCGCTTTGAAGCGGCCATAGCGCAGGTGATGGATCAGATCACTGGATACGAGACGGCAAAGTATAGAACCCAGCGTCTGATCGGTTTTGTCAACGACGCCAACAACGATCCATTTGAATACAGCTATCTGTATTCCACCCGCTTTTTCAAATACAACCAGATTGATGCCGAAAATATTCTGCCAACGCAGGAGCTGCAGTCCGGCTATTATGCAGCGTACCGGCTGAGTTATATTAACCCGGAGTTTGTGCAGTATCTTTCCGACCAGCAGAAGGCAGAGCTGTCCGGCATACTGGATGCGCTGGATACCTCGGATATTTACCACGGCTACCTGAACCTGCTTGGACAATATCACACCATGCCGGTCATTGCAGCAGGCTATGGCTTTTCCACCTCGCGCGCAGCACTGTATGAGGGACAGGAGCCTCTGACCGAACAGCAGCAGGGCGAGTCGCTCATCCGTGTCTGGCAGGATGCCACAAAAGCCGGCTGGGCGGGTGTGTTTATCTCTACCTGGCAGGATGTGTGGAACCGCCGCACCTGGAACACCGGCTATGCGACGCTGGATTCGGTCATGCCGGTCTGGCAGGATGCACAATCGGACGGGCAGGGCTATGGCCTGATGGAGTTTTATCTCGGAGAACAGACACGATCCTGCTATGTGGGCGGAGACGCATCCGAATGGACACAGGCGGATATTGTGCTGGAAAATGAGCAAGGCAGCCTGTCCATGCAGTATGACGAAAAATATCTGTACTTTTATGTGCAGGCGGATGCGTTCGACCCCGGGCAGGATATCCTGTACATTCCGATCGACACCCTCTCTTCCCTCGGCAGCACATATTGTGAAAACTACGGCGTTTCCTTTGACCGGGCGTGTGATTTTGTGATTTGTATCGACGGACGGGACAACAGCCGTGTCTTGGTGCAGGAACGCTATGAGATCTTATGGGCGATGCACGCCTATGAGCTTGGCCGCGCGGATGCCTATGACGAGATCCGTTCCGCCAGTTCCCCGGTTTTCCGGACCATCAACTTGATGGTGCAGCGCCAGGACCCTGTCCCGATCGGAGAATGGTACCCCGCAGTCACCTATGAGACCGGTAAGCTGCGCTACGGCAATACCAATCCGGCATCTGCAGATTTCGATTCTTTGGCGGACTTCATGTTCACTGAAAAAGGGGTGGAAATCCGCATCCCCTGGCAGATGCTGAATTTCGGCGATCCCGCGGAGCGCAAGATCCATGATGATTACTATGAAAACTTTGGCGTTGAATATATCCAGATCGACGAGATGTATGTGGGATTCTCCACAGCAGCTGCAGCCGGTACCCGGATCCGCACCGCTCCTTTCTCACTGGAGGGCTGGGGTACGGATGTCACCTATCACGAGCGGCTGAAGGAATCCTACTACATGCTGCAAAATTTATGGACCGCCGCATAGCGGCCGGTAAAAAAGGGGGAAAGCGGCTTGGGAACCGAGATCCTGTTATATTTCTACGGGCTGGTCTGCCTGAGCATGCTGGCCTTTAACATCGTTTATAGTTTATATCTGCGTTTGGGCGACCGAAAGCTGGACCAGCGCGTCAGCTTTTTTTCACGCGCGGTAAGCGACCAGCTGCAGCACATCCGGGCAGGGCAGCCCGTAGAGACGCGCCACCTTGCCTCCCTCAACCGCAGGCTTTCCCGTGTGAGTAATCTGCTCGCATACGACCGCGCGCTGGAAGCATTGCCGCGGCAGGACGCCGCAGTAGAGTCTTATCTGCATCAGATCGAGCCGACCATCTTGTACCTCGCCACCAAATACCGCAGGCGTGAAAACACTCAGGCGGCATTTTTCTGTTATTTTTTGGCGCAGAACCGTATTTTGCGTCAGATGCCGATGGATGAAATACAACGCATTCTTGTTACTTTTACGTCCCGCGACAGCCTGTACTGCCGCGTCAATGCGCTGAAGGCGCTCTGCGCTTTCGGCAGCGCGGAAACCATTGTGGATACCCTGCTGTACTGCGACCGGCAGAGCAGCTTCCTGCATGCCAAGGTGCTGGTAGAAACCCTGCTCTCCTTCACCGGGAACCATGCGGAATTAATCCGGCTGGTCTGGGAACGGTTTGACCGTTTTTCCAATGGGACAAAACGGGCGCTGCTGGATTACATACGTTTCAACAGCGGGGCGTATTGCGAGCAGATGCTGGGCCTCATGCTTGATCCCAAAACAGATAAGGAGCTGCGCCTTGCGGCAATCCGCTATTTTGGCCGCTACTATTACCTGCCGGCCAAACAGCCGCTTTTGGAATTTGTGTCCAGCCCGGATGAGCTGAACTGGGAATATGCCGCAATCAGCGCGACAGCGCTTTCCAATTACACGGGGGAAGACGTGGATGCAGCGCTTGTGCGCGCCATACACAGCTCGAACTGGTACGTGCGCTACAATGCGGCCATCAGCCTCGAGTCGCATGGGATGACCTATGAAGAAATGCTGGCGGCCGTTGGGCCAGGCGACCGCTATGCACGCGAAATGCTGGCGTACCGCCTGGAGAGCAGGCGTCAGCAGGAGGAGACACTACTGGTATGAGGGATTTCATTCAATTATTCCTGCGCTGCGTGGAATTCTTTTTTATCCTATACATGGTGGGCTATGCGAGTTTTCTGTTTCTGTCCGTCACCGTGGGATCATCCACACTGTATGCGGCAAAGCGGCGCAACGCGCTGAAAAACGAGCTGTCCAACGATTATTATGTGCCGGTATCGGTTATTGTACCGGCGTACAACGAAGAAGTGACCATAGAGGCAACCATCCGTTCCCTGCTCGCGCTGGATTACCGGCTGTATGAGATCATCGTCGTGGATGATGGTTCCTCTGACCGGACAAGCGAGACGGTCCAGCATGCATTTGGCATGCGGCGCATAGACCGGCCGATCCAGCAGCGCATTGCCTGCCAGCCGCAGGAAGCGGTCTATGAGACACGCAGCTGGAAAGTGCCGATCACCCTTGTGCGCAAAAAGAACGGCGGCAAGGCGGACGCGCTGAACATGGGTATCAATGTATCGGGCTACCCTTATTTCCTGTGTATTGATGCTGATTCCGTGCTGCAGCGTGATTCGCTGGACAAAATCGTGCGGCCTGTCCTCGAGAGCGACAATGTTATCGCCGTTGGCGGCTCCGTGCGTCCCTGCAACGGGGCGGAAATCGAACAGGGCACGGTCATCCGCTACCGGATGCCGAATAACCTGATCGCCTGCATGCAGGTGCTCGAGTACGACCGGTCCTTCCTGGCATCACGCATCCTGTTCGACCAGTTTAATGGAAATATTATTATTTCAGGCGCATTCGGCCTGTTTCAGAAAAATCTGGTGATCGATGCCGGCGGGTACGACCACAATACCATGGGAGAAGACATGGAACTGGTCGTCAAGCTGCATGTCTTCTGCCGCGAACACGGTATCCCCTACCGCATCCGCTATGTGACCGATGCGATCTGCTGGACGCAAGTTCCCGAACGGCTGCGCGACCTGTGTAAGCAGCGCCGCCGCTGGCATATCGGCCTGTTTCAGAGCATGATGAAACACCGCAATATTCTGGGGAATCCAAAATACGGTGCAGTAAGCTTTATCTCGTATTTCTACTTCCTGATCTATGAGCTGTATTCCCCTTATATCGAAGTATTCGGTATTTTCGCCACCCTGCTGGCCTTTGCGGTGGGGCTGATCAATGTTCCGTTCATGATTTTATTCTTCGGTATTTATGTGGTTTATTCCGCGGTTCTTTCACTCTCGGCCTTTTTCGCCCGTGTGCATACAGTGGATCTCAAGCTTCATATCACGGACATGCTCAAGGCCATTGGCCTGTGCATCGTTGAAGTATCCTGCCTGCGGTTTATCCTGGCGTGGGTGCGCATCACAGCATTGATTGGCTACCGGCAGAAAAAGGACGAATGGGGCAAAATCGAGCGGCAAAAAATCGAGTTCAAATGAGTCTTGAAGGAGGGATATATATGCGGATAGACGAAATGAAAAAAGGCTTTTGGGGCTATAAAAAGGAGAGTGTTTTTCAGTATATCGCCGAGCAGGAGGAAACTTACTCCCACAGGCTGCAGGAACAAACCGCATCTGCCGAGCAGCAGCTGCAGCAATACCGGAAACGTGTGGACGAGCTGGAGGAGGAACTGCGCCGCATGCAGACCGAGCTTTCGCAAGCAAGGAAGCATCAGGACATGATCTCCGATGCCCTGCTGGAGGCGCAGGCCTGCGCGGAACGCATGAAAGCGGAAACACGCAGCCAGGAACTGGAGGCGCGCGAAAAAATACAGGAAACCTTGCGCGCTGAGATGGCTGCGTTGGAACAGTATCAGGGGAAGATCACGGAATTGCGCAGCTTTTTGCAGGAAATGCTGCAGGTCTTTCAGCAGGCTGCTGCGGATGCATCGCAGAAAGCAGAACAGCTGGCATCTGATTCGCCGGCTGAGAATCTGACACTGTTCCAGAAAGCCCAGGAGCAGGAGGACGCAATGTGAGCGCAGGCGGTCTGATTTACATCGCGGGCAATCCGGATCTGTACCCGCTGGAATACTATGACCCGGATGCAGGCACCTATCAGGGAACGATCCCTTCCGTACTGGCGCAGTTTGCACAGGAAAGCGGCTACGACCTGCAGTATTACCAGCCCGGCGCAACCGACCGCCGGGCGGAGCTGGCAGAGAACAAGCAGATCGACGCTGTCTCCGGCTGTACGGACCGGGAAGCGGTATCCGGCGCAGAACAGGTCACTCTGTTCCAAGCAGAAATCGACGGCCAAACGGTCACATATTCTCTTATTTTCACGGATTCGGCTCCAGAGGACTTTGTGCAGGCACTGCGCTCCTATCTGTCCGGGGTAACACAGCCCGAATGGACCGGGGCTATGCTGCAGTCTGTTTCCCAAAGCCCGCAGTCCGTTTCCCTGCTGCCTGTCTCCATAGGGCTGGGCCTTACGGTCTGCCTGCTGCTGGCAGCACTGACATTGTCTGTACGCCGGTTCCGCAGGCAGCTGCGGCAGGCTGAACGCTTTCGTTCCATTGATCCGGAAACCGGTTTGGATACCATGGAATACCTGCAGCGCCGTTTTCCTGCCTTTGTTCATGACAAAAACCGTGTCCTTTACCATGTTGTTTATTTTTATCTGGATCTCGGACACGTCGAGCGGCTCGGAGGACACATGGCCGCCACTGCAATGCGGCGCCACGCGTCTGCCGTTCTCCGGGCACGTCTCGGTCCCGGCAGCGCTGCTGCTACGGCGTCAAATGCTGGTATTGCTGCCGTGATTCTGGCCGGAACCACGCAAAAAGCCAGAGAATGGGCGCTGTCCGTGCTGGAACAGATCCGTGCCTTTACCGACGAAGGCGGGAATATTTACCCGCTGGATGCAGCGGCAGGTCTGTATTCCCTGCAGCCCGGCGACCACGATCTGAATCTGGCGCTGTTTTATGCGGAACAATGCGCACGTCTTGCCTGCCGCGAAGGGGAAGGCCTGCGTCTCTGCTCACAGGATGTCTGCCGGGCCTTTGAAGAGGAGCGGCAGCTGCTGGCAGATGTCAGCGAAGGGTTCCGGCAGGAGCAGTTCCGGATCTATCTCCAGTTTTATGTCAACGCCTCCAACTTCGAAATAGTGGGCGGCGAAATGCTGGCACGCTGGCAACATAACCGGAAAGGCCTGCTGCTGCCGGGGCAGTTTGTGCCGTTGATGGAGCGGGAGGGACTGGTCAGCAGGCTGGATTATTACTGTCTCGAAAAGGTCTGTGCTTTTCTCGAAATGCTTGGCCGGAACGGCGTGCAGAATTTCTTTATCTCCTGTAACTTTGCCCGCAGCACAATCACCTCTGCCAGCTTTGTAGAGAAATGCAAAGAAATTATCTCCCGCTATCGTTTTTCCCGTGAACTACTGGTTTTCGAGGTTACCGAAAGCGAAAAAAGCCGGGATCAGACCCAGATGGATGCCCATATCCGGGAAATGCGTGCATTCGGCGTGCGCGTACTGTTTGATGATTTCGGCGTGGGCTTTTCTTCCTTCCACGATCTGCAGGAATCCGACATGGACGGATTGAAGCTGGATAAATATCTGGTGGAAAATATCTCCACTCCGCAGGGCCGCTCTATCCTGAACGCCATGGTGCAGGCGGGACACGAACTCGACCTGACCATTCTTGCCGAAGGCGTAGAGCAGGCGGCGCAGGCGCAAGTACTGCAGCAGCTCGGCTGTGATGTGCTGCAGGGCTTTTACTTCTCCCGCCCTATGCCTGCGGAGCAGTCTGCGCAAAAGATCATCAAGCAGTTCCGGACATCAACCGGACATTCTGAGACGGACGCCCGCGGCTAATTCCGACGAATCCGCTGCCCTGCTGTGGCCATGTAGTTCCCCTCTTTGGCTGCGCCGGAAGCATTGTTCGCCGATGTATGCGACCCGCTTCTGCTCTTTCCGCGTTTAGGAATATACCGGGCATGCAAACCGCAAGCCCAGACATCGTTATAACCGGTTGCCACGCGGAAAGATGAGCATGGCCAGCCCTGATACAAGTCCAGAAAACCGCATTTCAGGAGGAACCAATGGAAAAGAAGTATTCAAAACGCCGCCGCAGCCAGCGGATACTGGCGGTCTTATTCGGCGCAGTCATACTGGCGCTGTCCTGGGTGTTCCTTCAGAATTCCCTTCATATCTACGAACAGTCACGCGGACGCACCAAGCAGTATCTGATCGATATCACCTACCAGCTGCATGAGCACATCGAAACCCAGATCCAAAATTCGCTGGAGATGCTGCGTCTGATCCGCAACGGCGCGCTGGAAATCGAACCGGAGGAAAGGGAACGCTATCTGACAGATCTTGCGGATTTTTCCAATTTTAACAGCCTGCACCTGGTTAGTGATTTCGACCAGGCCGAGGCATGGCTCCGGCAGCACTATGGCGGGCAGTATGTGCTGGACCGCGACTTGCTGCAGCAGGGGCAGGCCCAGCTGATTGCAATCCCCGGGAAGAGCATGGTTGTATATTTCACTGCGGATCATGCCGATCAGGATACTTCGGTGATCATCGGGGAAAAGGGAAACGAGCTGCTGAAAGAACTGCTCAGCAACAACAGCTTTGACGGCCAGGCGCTGACACTCACCATCACCCGGCAGGGCACCGTTATCACATCGCAGATTGAACAAAACTTTTTTGACGAAATCGCCGCATCCTATGCCGGGACAGAATATGCCGAAGTACCGCAGCTGTTTGAAAAAATGCGGGCAGACCTGCGTACTGGCCAAAGCGGTACCCTCTCCTTCCCTTCGCGCAGCGGCGAAAGCCTGCTGCTCAGTTATGAGCCGCTCTCCTTCTCAGACTGGTGTGTTTTCACTGTGATCCCCGCCTCCGTGCTGAATGCCGGCATAGAGGATCTGACAATGCAAAATCTGGTGCTGACGCTTGTCACCATATTGCTTTTGGTAAGTGTCGGGGGCTTTCTTGTCATTTTGCAGCGGAAACACACCCGGCGTTTAACCGATATTGCTTTTATGGATGAGATAACCGGCGGCTGGAATGAGCTTCGATTCCGGCTGGAAGCAGAACAGATACTGAAATCATCGGATGCTGCCTGGTCCATAGTATCGGTGGATATCGCGGATTTTACCTTTCTCAACAATATTTATGGTGCACAGGCCGGCGATGCCGTACTCCGTCATGTCTTTGCACAAATCAGGAACATGCTGCAGCCGGGCGAAATTGCGGCGCGCAGTTCCGCAGATATTTTTTATATTTTGCTTCAGACGCAGGACCGGGATGCAATCATCCGCAGGCTGTCGGGCCTCAAACGCAATGCCGAAGCCTTTACCGGATTGGATAACGGGAGCTACCGGTTCGAGTTGCGTGCCGGCGTGTATCTGATCCACGATTGCAGCCGCAATCTAGCATGGATGGAAGAAAGCGCCAACCTTGCCCGGAAATACCGGGACGGGCAGGAATGTTCGTTTTATCGCGAAGAAAGGATGCAGGAGCAAAAGCTTGAGCGTGAACTTATCAGCGATATGCCGTCCTCCCTCCGCAGCGGTGCATTTGAGGTATATCTGCAGCCCAAGGTGCGCCTGTCCGACGGCTGTATCAGCGGCGCGGAGGCGCTGATACGATGGAACCATCCCGAAAAGGGCATGTTATCGCCCGGGATCTTCATCCCTATTTTGGAAAAGGCAAAAATGATCAGTCGACTTGACCATTTTATGTTTGAACAGGTCTGCCTGCTGCTGCAGCGCTGGCAGCAGGAAAGCCGGGAAACTTGCGTCATATCCGTAAACCTGTCGCGGCAAAATCTGTCTATTCCCGACCTGCTGCAGCAATATCGTGCGATCTGCGAACGCTATGGTGTCGCCCCTTCCAGCATTGAACTGGAGCTGACAGAAAGCATTTTCATGGAAAATACGGCATGGATGCAAAAGTTCGTACAGGAAATGCATCAGCTCGGCTTCCGCTGTTCGCTGGATGATTTCGGGGCGGGTTATTCTTCACTTGGCCTGCTCAAGGATCTGGATATCGACGTCATCAAGCTGGACCGGAGCTTTTTTGCCGGAAATGTACCGGACGGCGGTAAAGGCCGCTTGATTGTATCCTCCATCCTAAATCTGGCGCAACAGCTGCATATCCATACAGTAGCTGAAGGGATCGAGCAGACAGAGCAGGTCAGCGCGCTGCGCAGGATGGGCTGCGATGTTGTACAGGGCTTTGTTTTCTTCCGCCCCATGCCCGTAGCGGATTTTGAACAGCAGGCCTATAACGGCGGCAAACTGCGGTGTCTGCCCTGCACTGCAGCTGAAGAACCAAACAACAGCAAGGAGCCTCCCTCTCATGAATGAAGTGCTGCGGAAAGAGCGCAAATACCTTATCAACCTGGAACAAATGTACCGTGACACCCATGTCCTGTCGCAGATCCTCCATGAGGATAAGCACAACTGCGGCAGCGGGTATATGATCCGTTCACTGTATTTTGATACGCCCGATGACCGAGACTTCCACGAAAAAGAAGACGGCATTGAGCTGCGCCGCAAGATGCGGCTGCGCTGCTATTCTCCGGATGCGGATTTCGCCGTACTGGAAATGAAGCAGAAACAGGGTGATTCGCAGCGCAAGCGCTCGCTCCGTATGTCCCGCACGGATGCGCAGCGCCTGATCCGCGGTGAGTACAGCGTTCTGCTGCAGTATGCCGAGCCCTTTGCTGCGGAATGTTTTGCGATGCTGCAGATGCACGCCTATCGTCCCAAATCGGTCGTAGAATATCGCAGGAAGGCGTATATCGCGAAAGAAAACAAAATCCGTATCACGTATGACCACCATATAACCGGTACTGAAAGCTGTTTTGATATTTTCTCGCCCCATCTTCTTCAAAACCCGCTGTTTGATCCCGGCCTGGTGGTGGTTGAAGTGAAATATAACGGTTTTCTGCTCAGTTATATCAAGGATATGATGGATCGGTGCAACGCGAGTGAGCTTTCGGTTGGCAAGTATAGCCTGTCGCGTTCTTTGAGCAAACATTATTATTTCTGATCCCCCGTACCGGCCCCCAGCAGCGCTACGGCTTCGGGCCGGCAAAACAGAAAAGAGGCAAGCCAGTGAATAATAAATTTGATTTTTTCAAAGACAACAGCACAAAATGGTATATACTGGGTACCATAATCGCCATTGAAATTCTTGTATCCGAGTCCTTCCTGGGATATATCCATATTGAACCGATCTCTATCACCTTTGCGTATATTCCGATCCTGATTGCAGGTGTTCTGATGGGACCCGCCGAGTCCACTGCAGTGGGGGTTGTATTCGGCCTGATCAGTATGGGGAAAGCTTCTGCAAGCTATGTAATGGCCGGCGACCAGGTATTTTCCCCACTGATGAGCGGCCATCCGGTCAACAGCATTATCCTCAGTGTAGGGATGCGCGCCCTGTTCGGTTTTATATCCGGTTTTCTGTATGCGCTGGCTAAAAAGCACAGCCGCCATCCGGACCTGTGGATCTGTATCATTTCCTTTTTCGGCAGGACAATGCACTCCGCCCTCGTGTATGGCTGCATGGCCTTACTGTTTCCGGAGCTGGGCTATGGGGTAACCGATGTATTCCAGGGGTTCTTTTCCCCCAGCAATTTACTTTCCCTTCTTATAACCGCCGCAATCATCTGGGGCTGCCGGTGCGCGCTGCGCACGCGCTCTTATAAACGTTTTGTGCAGCGTATGAGTATGGTAAAGAACCTCCGGCTCACAGAGACTTACCGAAACCGGCCGCTGGCTATCTTTATCACCACTGAGTTTTGCATTGCCTGCGCGGTAACCGTCTATTTTGTAGGACGCATCCGGTACATGCTGGTGCAGAAAGGGATCGCCGTCTCTGATGAAACCGTTTACGACCTGGTTCTGCTCCAGGCGCAGTTTTTAATCGGCATACTGGCACTGATGTTCCTGCTGACGGTATTCCAGGTATTCAACCGCAGATGGCACACCTGTGTGGAGTATGAAATACGCCTGGATACGCTCACCGGTGTGTGGAACCGGCGGAGTTTTTTCCAGCGAGGGGAAAGCATGCTGGCCGAGACGAATCGTCAAGCCGCCTGTTATGGCTATTTCATCATGGTGGACGTGGACTGGTTCAAGCAGATCAATGATGAATTCGGCCATCCCGAAGGGGACCGTGTCTTACATGACATTGCCAAATGCCTGCGAGAGATTTTTTCTCCTATTGGGCTGATCGGCCGGCTGGGAGGCGACGAATTCGCCATTCTGATCGATAAGCCGGTTCCGCGCCAGCAGTTGGAGGAAAATCTTGATCAATTCGCCAGACGGATCGACACGCTCAGCAGCGAAGCTTCCAGCCTGACCTGCAGTATCGGTGTGCTCATTATTTCCCACCCGGCGCCGCTCGAAGAACTCTATAAAAAGGCCGACCGGCTGCTCTATCTTGCGAAACAGCAGGGACGAAACCGCTACATCTTCAGCGAATAAGCCGCAGCCATACCGTCATACAAAAAACCGGCTGCCAGTTTTCCTGGCAGCCGGTTGATTTTCGTTATGTCAGTTCAGTCCCCCATGGACAGGCCGAGCGCACGCGCCGCGCGGACGACCTCGCCGTCGGGCGGGACGGTCTTGAGCTTGCCCGCAACCTCGGAGAGCGGCACGGGGACGATCTTGTCGTCCTGTACTGCGACCATATATCCGTATTTCTTCTGTTCGATCAGCTGCGCCGCTGCTGCGCCCAGACGGCTGGTCAGCAGACGGTCCGCCGGGCAGGGTGCGCCGCCGCGCTGATAATGGCCCGGGATGGTAACGCGGATCTCCTGGCCGGTCAGCTCCTTAAGCTCGTCCGCAATGCGGTACGAAATCGAAGGATAGGTCATCTTCTCGCGCGCCGCCTTGAACTCCTTTTTGCTCATCTTTGCTTCTTCCTGGCTGATCGCGCCTTCCGCCACAGCAATAATGGAAAAACGCTTGCCGCTCTGCTCGCGCTTCTGGATCGCCTTCGCAATCGCCTTCGCGCTGTACGGAATCTCCGGGATAACAATAATATCTGCGCCGGACGCGATGCCCGCGTACAGTGTCAGCCAGCCGGCCTTATGTCCCATGACTTCGACAATAAACACGCGCGAATGGGAGAATGCGGTCGAGTGGATGGAGTCAATAACCGTGGAGGCGATATCCATTGCAGACTGGAAACCGAATGTCATCTCGGTGCCCCAGATATCGTTATCGATCGTCTTGGGAAGCGTGACCACATTCACACCGTTCTGAGAGAGTAAATTGGCCGTCTTATGCGTACCGTTTCCGCCCAGGATGACAAGGCAGTCAAAGCCCTCGTCGCGGACCGTTTTGAGCATTTTTTCCAGCTTGGTCTCTTCACTGTCCTCTTCCGCTTTCTGCATTTCCTTGAACGGCTGGCGCGAGGTGCCGAGAATGGTGCCGCCCAGCGTCAGGATATCCGAGAAATCCTTGGGGCTCATCACATGGTAGTCGCCCTCGATCAGGCCGCGGTAGCCGTCCCGGATGCCATAAATGGTCACCTTGTTGCCCAGCTCGTTGTACAGCGTCTTGGCCACGCCGCGCAGCGCAGAGTTCAGACCCTGGCAGTCGCCGCCGCTTGTCAGCATACCGATTTTCATAAGATCGCCTCCTGCATATTTATTATGTTTATCATACCCCTTTTTCCCCCGCTTGTGAAGATGCTTTTTGTATGTTTTGTCCAACCTCTGCTCAACCATTCCTTTTTTGACTGCTTTCCCAGTGAGGAGCTGTTTCAGAGCGAAAATTTTGTGCGATTCGGCAGTTGCCCTGCATCCGTCCTTCGTGGTATCCTTAATGCAGACAGATTCCCTGCAACTGACGGACAAAGGTGGAGCGCAAACCACCGGGGAGCAGGGGTTCCGCAATAAATGCCGACCGTCTGGGCAGTGTCGCAAAAAAGCGATACTGTCCTTTTTTGTTTGCCAAAAAAGGACAGTTCAGCCAGAAAACAGGAGGAGAACAAAACATGAACGCATGGAACACCTTCAACGGCGGCGTTTGGCAGGATGAGATCAACGTCCGCGACTTCATTCAGAAAAACTACACCCCGTACGACGGCGACGGCGCCTTCCTTGCGCCCCCGACCGCACGCACCACCGCGCTGCGCGAAAAATTCGACGCGCTGCTCGCGGAGGAGCGCGACAAGGGCGGCGTGCGCAATATCGACACGGAAACCGTTATCACCATCACCGCATTTGGTCCGGGTTATCTGGACAAGGACAACGAGATCATCGTCGGCCTGCAGACCGACGAACCCTTAAAGCGCGCCTGCAACCCGTTCGGCGGCATGCGCATGGTGCGCGAGGCGTGCAAGGCCTACGGCTACGAGGTCTCCCCCCAGATCGAGGAGGAGTTCAAATACCACAAGACGCATAACGACGGCGTGTTCTCCGCCTATACCAAGGACGTGCGCGAGGCGCGCCACGTCGGCCTGCTGACCGGCCTGCCGGACGCCTACGGCCGCGGCCGCATCATCGGCGACTACCGCCGCGTTGCGCTGTACGGCGTGGATCGTCTGATCGAAGAAAAGCAGAAGGACAAGGACGCGCTCGGCGCGGTCCCGACCACGGAAGCCGAAATCCGCACTGCTGAGGAGCTTTCCGACCAGATTAAAGCGCTGCGCGATATGGTCAAAATGGCCGCTTCCTACGGCTTTGACATCACCCGTCCGGCAGAAAATGCCAAGGAAGCCGTCCAGTGGCTGTACTTTGCCTACCTCGCGGGCATCAGGGAGCAGAACGGCGCGGCGATGAGCCTCGGCCGCACCTCCACCTTCCTCGATATCTACTTTGAGCGCGATCTCAAGGCCGGCATCCTGACCGAGTCCGAGGCGCAGGAGATCATGGACGATTTCGTGCTGCACCTGCGCATGGCGCGCCACCTGCGCACGCCCGAATACAACGAGCTGTTCGGCGGCGACCCGATGTGGATCACCGAGGCGGTCGGCGGCATCGGCGAGGACGGCCGCCACATGGTCACCAAGAACAGCTACCGTATGCTTAATACGCTCTACAATCTCAATCCCGCGGCCGAGCCCAACCTGACTGTGCTGTGGAGCGAGCAGCTGCCCGAAAACTGGAAGAAGTTCATCGCCAAGACCTCGATCGACACGGATGCGCTTCAGTACGAGAACGACGACGTGATGCGCCCGCACTTCGGCGACGATTACGCGATCGCGTGCTGCGTTTCTGCGATGCGCGTAGGCAAGGATATGCAGTTCTTCGGCGCGCGCGCCAATATCGCCAAGCTGATGATGATGGCGATCAACGGCGGCCGCGACGAGAACAAGTTCGAGCAGGTCGGCCCGGAAATGCCGGTTTACGAAGGGGAATATCTGGATTATAATGAGGTTATCAAACGGATGGATTTTTACCGTCCATGGCTGGCCAAGACCTATGTCTCCGCGATGAACACCATCCACTATATGCACGACAAGTACGCCTACGAAAAGAGCCAGATGGCGCTGCACGACACCGAGGTGCGCCGCCTGATGGCGTTCGGCATTGCGGGCATGAGCTGCATGGCGGACTCGCTTTCCGCGATCAAATACGCAAAGGTGCGCCCTATCCGAAACCCGGAGAACGGCATCATCGTGGACTTTACGATCGAGGGCGATTTCCCGAAGTTCGGCAACGACGACGACCGCGTGGATGCCATCGCCTGCGAGCAGGTTGAAAAGTTCTACGAGGCGCTGAAACAGTACCCGCTCTACCGCGGCGCGGTGCACACCCTGTCCATCCTGACCATCACCTCCAACGTGATGTACGGCAAAAAGACCGGCAACACGCCGGACGGCCGCCGCAAGGGCGAGCCGCTCGCGCCGGGCGCGAACCCGATGTCGGGCCGCGACAAGTCGGGCGCGCTGGCCTCGCTCAACTCGGTCGCCAAGCTCAGCTATGAATACTGCCGCGACGGCATTTCCAACACCTTCTCGATCACACCGGGCGCGCTCGGCAAGACCGACGAGGAGCGCGTGGACAATCTGGTCGCGATCATGGGCGGCTACTTCGCGCAGAAGGCGCACCACCTGAACGTCAATGTCATGAACCGCGACACCCTGATGGCGGCTTATGAGCACCCGGAGCAGTACCCCAACCTGACCATCCGCGTGTCGGGCTATGCGGTCAACTTCTACAAGCTCAGCCGCGAGCAGCAGCGCGAGGTCATCTCCCGCACGTTCCACGAGGCGATTTGATTTTTGGCCGCTTGCCAAGCGGCAGGAAGATGGTACCCACTTTCCAAGTGGGCGGAAGTTTGTGGCCTGCGCGGCCACACTGCGGGCAAGAGGGAGACAACCTGCGGTTTTCTCCCTCTTGTCAATCACCCACTTTCCCTTAGGGCGCGCTGCGCGCGCAAAGGTAAGTACCTGTTTTCGGCCTGCGCCCAGCTTTGGGGACACGGCAAGAAAAACGGGTTCCACCCCAGAGGGTGCAGATGGGATAAAAGAGCGCTTATACATCTTCGCAAGCTCTCCCGCTCCCAGGGACAGGCGCGCGGCTTAACAGCCGCGACGTCATCGCAACGCCTTGCCAGGCGTGTACCCGCCGCACGCAGCGGCACTTCCGTCCCACTTGGGAAGTGGAACCCCCTTGCAAACTGATGAAAGGTTGCGAACAGAAATGACAGGCTATGTCCACTCCATTCAGTCGCTTGGCGCGGTCGACGGGCCGGGCGTGCGCTACGTCGTATTCATGCAGGGCTGCCCGCTGCGCTGCGTCTACTGCCACAACCCGGATACCTGGCTGACCGAGGGCGGCGAGGAGTACACCGCCGACGAACTGGTGCGCAAGGCGCTGCGCTTCCGCCCTTACTGGCGGAACGGCGGCGGCGTAACCGTCACCGGCGGCGAACCGCTCCTGCAGGCCGCGTTTGTCGAGGAATTCTTTGCAAAGCTGCACGAACACGGCGTACACACCGCGCTCGATACCTCGGGCGTGGGCAACCTCGCGGCGGCCGAACGCGTGCTGCGGCACACCGATCTTGTGCTGTGCGACCTGAAATTTCTTACCAAAGCGGAGTACCGCCAATACTGCCGCGCGGATTTTGGACAGGTCGAGCGCTTTCTGCAGCTGACCGCCATGAAAAGCGTGCCGCTCTGGGTGCGGCATGTGGTCGTGCCCGGGCTGACCGACAGCCTGGAAAACCTGCGCCTGGTCAAGGCACGCGCAGAAAGCTGTCCCAACCTGCAGAAACTTGAGTTCCTGCCTTTCCACAAACTGTGTATTGAGAAATACGACCGGCTGGGGATCGAGTTCCCCCTGCGGGACACCCCTGCCATGAACGAGGCTTGGCTCAAGCAGCTGCTGAAAAAGCTGTGAACGAAAAATGCGAGGGAACAATCCCTCGCATTTTTTGTATCTACCGGGCTTACAGCGCGGCATGCGGTTCCTTTTCCGGCCGCACGCCGCAGAAATGCACCTCATACCGCTGCATGCAGTCCTTGATAACCTCGACTGCCTGCTCGCGCGTCAGCGCATCCGACGTTGTGGTATGCTTATGTTCCAGGCCTTTATACACCTCAAAAAAATGAGTGATCTCGCTCGCGTAATGCGGCGGCAGCTGGTCAATGTCGTGATAAAAGTTCCAGGTCGGATCCCCAAACGGCAGTGCGATAATCTTATCGTCGATCTCCTCGTCATCGATCATGCGGATGACGCCGATCGGATAGCAGTCCACCTCAACCAGCGGGTCGAGCGCTTCTGTGCACAGCACCAGTACGTCCAGCGGGTCACCATCGTCCGCATACGTGCGAGGGATAAAGCCGTAGTTTGCCGGATAGTGCGTAGAGGTATATAAGATCCGGTCCAGCCGCAGCAGGCCAGTATGCTTGTCCAGCTCGTACTTCTTCTTGCTGCCCGCAGGGATCTCAATCACGGCGGTAAACCGTTCCGGGGTCACACAGCGCGGGTCGATGTCATGCCAGATATTTCTCATGTCGCTCCTCCTTTTGTTGTCCTATATTTAGTATACCAAAGGCCGACATCCGCTGCAAGAAGGAGGATCAGAAAGCCGAAAACAATTTTACATGATTTTTACAGAAAAATACATTGTTCCTCCGCAAAAATGCAGTATAATATCAATATAATGATTTATAATATGGCCGTTATGCGTTTGCATGCTACGGACCGAAACAGGGGGATATTCATGACACAGGCCATCTGGGAACAGGGCTATACACAGAACCGCGAGTTATCGTGGCTGCAGTTCAATGCCCGCGTGCTCGCGGAAGCGGAGGATGATGCAGTACCGCTGCTCGAACGGTGCAAGTTCCTGTCCATTTTCACCAGTAATCTGGATGAATTTTTTATGATCCGCGTGGGCAGCCTGTGCGATATGGCTGCTGTAGACAAAGACAGGATCGACAACAAATCCGGCATGACCGCCAAGGAGCAGCTGCGCCGCATCTATACGGCGGTCGAGCCGTTGTATGAGCGCCGCGACCGCGCTTTTGCGGATGTGGATAAGCGGCTGCGCGCCGAGGGGCTGTGCCGCCTGGCGATCAGCGATCTGGATCCTGCCGAACATAAGTACATCAAGCAGTATTTCAAAAACGTGGTTGCTCCCGTGCTTTCGCCGCAGATCGTGGATGCACACCACCCCTTCCCCCATCTGGAGGGCAAGGTGCTGCACATCGCCGCGCTGCTCGGCCACAAAAAGAGCGAACGCCTCGGCCTGCTGCCCGTACCCGCTTCGCTGCCCGCGCTGGTGTTCCTTCCCGGGGACGGGGCGCGTTACGTACCAATCGAGGATATCCTGCTCGAATACACCGGAAACGTGTTTGAAATGTACGACGTATTGGAAAAAACCGTTTTCTGTGTCACCCGCAACGCGGATATCAACCCTGATGATGAAACCTTCGGCGCGGAGGAAGGGGACTTCCGCAAAAAAATGGAAAAGCTGCTGCGCATGCGCCGCCGCATGGCTGTAGTGCGCGTCGAGCTTAACCGCCCGATCAGCGACCATTTCCGCGAATACTTCCGCAGCCGCTTTGATGTGGCGGATGCGCAGATTTTCCTGTCCCGCAAGGCGCCGCTTCAGATGGGGTATGTTTTCTCGCTGGGCAGCCATCTGCCGGAGAAGCAGCGCGCCGCCCTGTCCGACCCGCCGTTTACCCCGCAGCAGCCCGCCATGCTGCCCGCAGGCCAGAGCCTGCTCAAGGCTGCGCTCAAGCGCGACATCCTGCTCTCCTATCCGTATGAAAGCATGGAGCCGTTCCTGCAGATGATCCGCGAGGCAGCCAACGATCCTGCGGTGCTCTCTATCCGCATTACGATCTACCGCCTGGCACGCAAGGCCAAGCTGGTCGAATACCTGTGCGCGGCAGCAGAAAACGGCAAGGACGTCACCGCGCTGATCGAGCTGCGCGCCCGTTTTGACGAGCAGAACAACATCGACTGGTCCGAACGTCTGGAAGAAGCCGGCTGCAAAATCATTTACGGCTTTGAGGATTATAAGGTGCACTCCAAAATCTGCCTGATCACCCGGCAGGAACGCGGCGTGGTACGCCATATTACCCAGGTCGGCACCGGCAACTACAACGAAAAAACCGCCACGCAGTATACCGATGTTTCGCTCATCACCTCAGATGAGACGATCGGCGCGGACGCGGGCGCGTTCTTCAACAATATGGCGCTGGGCAACCTCGAGGGTAAGTACGACCGGCTGTTCGTGGCACCCACCAGCCTGAAAAACAATATCCTCGCACTCATGGATGAACAGATTGCCAAGGGCAGCGAGGGATATATCCTGCTCAAGTTCAACTCCCTGACGGACATCGATGTGATTGAAAAGCTGCGGGATGCATCGTGCGCAGGCGTCAAGATTGAAATGATTGTGCGCGGCATCTGCTGCCTGCTTCCCGGCGTCAAAGGCCATACGGAGAATATCACGGTCACGAGCATCGTCGGCCGCTTCCTGGAGCATTCGCGTATCTATGTGTTCGGCCGCGGTGCAGAGGAAAAAATGTATATTTCCTCCGCGGACCTGATGACCCGCAACACAGAGCGCCGCGTGGAAATCGCCTGCCCCGTTGATTCCTCCGAGGTGCGCGCGCGGCTGCACGACATCCTGTACGCCATGCAGCACGACACGGTCAAGGCGCGCGTTCTCCAGCCGGACGGCACCTATCACAAAAAAACGCCTGTACCCGATCCGCTGTGCGCACAGGTCCTGCTCATGCAGCAGGCCATCAACCAGGCGCGTGAGCAGGCTTCCCACCCCGAACCGCCCGAACCGGGCTGGAAAAAGTTTTTTGGCCGCCTGTTCGGCCGCAGGGACTGACCCGTTCCGACAGACTGGCGGCCGCCCGAAAGGGCGGCCGCTTTGCTATTCAGGCGAAGTGGTTTCCGCGGTACGCTCCTCGTTTGTGATTTCCCAGTGGATCAGCAGCGTAAGCGATGCCCGCAGCAGGATGATCGCGCCTACCAGCCAGATCTCCCGGAACTCACGCACGATCACCGTACGCAGGATCTCGCTGCCCAGCTTGAATTCCAGCCCCAGCGCCATCCCCTTGGCGAGCTGCAGACGGGTTGCCGGATCCCTCCGCAGGCAGCGCATAATACCCATGATTCCCGTTGCAATGATCACGCCTACCCCCGTATATTCAAACAGCAAAATCGCACTGCCTGTCAGCAGGCTGAGCGCAGTGTGCAGTCCTTCCATCCGCATCTCCCTCTTTCATACAGGCGTAGTATGCCGCATCCGGCTCCGGCGCATGCAAAAACCGGCGCACCGCTTTTGGTGCGCCGGTTCTGCTGTCCGCACATTGTTTAGTCCATCGGAGGCAGGGTATCAAAGCCGGTCTGCAGTTCCTCGTCCGTGGGCACATGGTTTTTCATTGTGCCGTTGTGGTAGGATTCGTATGCCGCCATATCAAAGTATCCCGTACCGGTCAGGCCAAACAGAATGGTTTTCGCCTCGCCGGTCTCCTTGCATTTGAGCGCCTCGTCGATCGCAACGCGGATCGCGTGCGAGGACTCGGGCGCGGGCAGTATGGTCTCGACCTTGGCGAACTGCACCGCCGCATCGAACACGTCGGTCTGCTTGGCAGAGACCGCTTCCATGTAGCCGTCGTGGTACAGTTTGGACAGGATCGGGCTCATGCCGTGGTAACGCAGGCCGCCCGCGTGGTTGGGGGCGGGCATGAAGCCGTTGCCCAGCGTGTACATGCGCGCCAGCGGGGTGACATGGCCGGTATCGCAGAAGTCGTAGGCGTACTTGCCGCGGGTGAAGGACGGACAGGACGCCGGCTCGACTGCGATAATACGCGGGTCAGCCTTGCCGGTCAGCTTATCCTGCATGAACGGCGCGATCAGGCCGCCGAGGTTGGAACCGCCGCCCGCGCAGCCGATGACAATATCCGGGTATTCGTCCAGCATCTCCATGGCCTGCTTGCTCTCCAGGCCGATGATCGACTGGTGCAGCAGCACCTGGTTGAGCACCGAGCCGAGCACATAGCGGTAGCCCTCGTGTGTGGTCGCAACCTCGACTGCCTCGGAGATCGCGCAGCCGAGCGAGCCGCCGGAGTGCGGATCGTGCGCAAGGATGGCGCGGCCCGCCTCTGTGGTATTGGACGGGGACGCGGTCACATCCGCTCCAAAGGTCTGCATGACCGCCTTGCGGTAGGGCTTCTGCTCATAGGACACCTTGACCATGTAGACCTTGAGGTCGAGCCCGAAGTATGCGCATGCTTCGGACAGCGCCGTGCCCCACTGGCCGGCCCCGGTCTCGGTCGTTACGCCTTTGAGTCCCTGCTTTTTGGCATAATACGCCTGTGCAATGGCCGAGTTGAGCTTGTGCGAGCCCGAGGTATTGTTTCCCTCAAACTTGTAGTAGATCTTTGCCGGGGTATCGAGCGCCTTCTCCAGATTGTACGCGCGGCACAGCGGCGACGGCCGGTACAGCTTATACATCTCCAGAACGGGTTCCGGGATATCGAAATACCGTGTGGTGCAGTCCATTTCCTGCTGCGCCAGCTCCTCACAGAAAATCGGATATAACGCCTCTACAGGAAGCGGTTCATGCGTACCGGGGTGGATCAGCGGGTCGGGCTGCTCCTTCATATCGGCGCGCAGGTTGTACCACTGCCGCGGCATCTGGTCTTCGGTCAAATACAGTCTGTACGGAATCTTAGCCATGATGGGTTCTCTCCTTTTATGATCATGTTATTTGTAGACGCCGGAATCGGAATACAAAAAGGCTCCTGCCCCATGTATTCCATGGGACAGGAGCCTGTAAACAGCTCTTGCGGTACCACCCAAGTTGACGCAGAAATGCGCCCGCTCACTTTCGCGCATCCGACAATGCACGCTCCCCTGATAACGGGCGGAGTCCCCGTCGCAGATACTCGGGATACGATCCCTTTCGCCTTGCCCTGCTGAAGTCCATTCACCGGGTCCTTGCCTGCCGCGATCTCACCGCCCGCGGCTCTCTTGGAGGTTCGGTCTCCCTGCTACTCGTCTTCGTCATTGGTTTTTCGGTATGGCCACAGTATATTCTCATCTTCCAGGTTTGTCAAGCATGTTTTGAGAATTTTTATAAATTATTACCGTGATATTTTATTATTGCAAAAATCATTTCCATCATACCGCTCCAGTGCCCGGTTAAATCATACTGCTTTGGTTGCCGATTCGCCGTGTCTGTGCTATAATCGAAACCGAACAGAAATCTGTGAAAGGAGGCGCTCCATGCGTACGATCGAGGGCGAAAACGACCTTTTGCTGACCTGCGAAGCAGAGCCGGACGGCATTGCCATCCTGCGGTGCGAGACACGCGACGGCAACGTGTGCCTGCCGGACGAGATCGGCGGTGCACCGGTGGTCTCGCTCGGGAATTACGCGCTGAGCGAACGAGCTCCCGACCTTGCCGGACGCGATATCTTCCGCGTCCGCATCACCTGCGGCGGGCCGGAACCCGTGCACGACGCGAATGCCATTCGCGCAGTCACGCTGCCCAAGCATCTGCGCAGTGTGGGCGGGCACACGTTTTACAACTGCCGCCGGTTGGAGCAGCTGGAACTCACCGCCTCGGTATGCGACTTCGGCGGCGATACGCTGATGAACTGCCACGCGCTGCACCGTATCCGCCTGCACGCTGATCCCGCCGGGCCGACCTGCCTGCGCAAGATCCTCGGCGAGCACATGGGCGAGCTGGACGTAGTGATCGGACAGGGCGGCACACAGGCGCGGCTGCTCTTCCCTGCTTACAGCGAGGTGCTCGAACCAGTCACACCCGCGCACATCTTCCAGCGCCGCATCCACGGCGCGGGATACGGCTACCGCGAGTGCTTTGAGACCGGCGTCTTCCAGCCCCATCAATACGACCGCGCGCTCGAGAGCCTGCTTGCGCGGCACGATTTCATCGATGCGGCGCGCATCGCCGTACGGCGGCTGGCCGCCCCCTTCGGCCTGTCGGACAAGGCGCGCGCGGCCTATCTGGACTGCCTGCGGGCGCACGGCGGCGAGCTGGCGCGTGCCTGCGCCGCGGCGGGCGAGAGCGCCGCACTCCGCTTCCTGCTGTCGCTCGGTGTGCTGTCCGCGCAGGACATTGCCGCCGCATGCGACACCGCACGCGAAAACGGGCAGACCGCTGCGCTTTCCGTGCTGCTGGCCGCGGCCGGACAGCAGCAGCCCAAGGGGCGCGCAAAATCATTTGACCTGTGATACCGCATCCCGAAGGAGGTGTCCCCATGCCCCAAAGTGAACGCTGGCGCAAGATCGGCCGGGAGATCCTGTTTTCCGCCCGTACCGAACTGTATATGAGCCTGCCCTTTCTGGACGCGGCGCTCGGCGCGCTTGCGGTCACGGAGGAAGGCTACGACACCGACACGCTCGCGACCGACGCCAGACACCTGTATTTCAGCGGCGCATGGCTCGCCATGCAGCTCGAGCATACGCGCACAGCGGTCAACCGCTCCTATCTGCACAGCGTGTTCCACTGTCTGCTGCGGCACCCTGTCAAGTCGAAAAACCGCGACACGCCGCTCTGGGATCTTGCATGTGATATTGCGGTGGAAAGCATGCTCGATTCACTCGACTACCGCTGCGTGCAGGCGGACAAGCCCTCCGTCCGGCGGCAGAACGTCTACCGCCGTCTGCGGAAAAGTATGCCCGTGCTGACTGCGGAGGCGGTCTACCGCCAGTTCCGCCGCGAACGGCTGAACAGCTACGACTGCGCCACGCTCGCCCGCGTATTCCATGTGGACGACCACTCGCTGTGGGAAACCGCGGACGATGGCCAGCAGGACAAGCAGTGGGAGCGCACTGCCGCGCGCACGCAGACCGCGATGGAGACCATGTTCAGCGACCAGGCGGCCGGCGGCGAGGCTGTACGCGAACAGCTTGCCGTCTCCGCCCATCCCACCACCGACTACCGCGCGTTCCTGCGCCGCTTTGCCGCCCTGCGCGAGGAGGTCGCGATCGACGCGGATTCGTTCGACTACGGCTACTATGCCTACGGCCTGCGGCACTACGGCAACATGCCGCTGATCGAGCCGCTTGAGACGCGCGAGGTGCGCAAGATCGAGGATTTCGTCATTGCGATCGACACTTCGATGTCCACCTCGGGTGAGCTGGTGCGCAGCTTTTTGTTCTACACCTACTCGCTTTTGAAGGACAGCGAGAGCTTTTTCCGGCACATCAACCTGCGCATTTTACAGTGCGACGACCAGCTCCGCTCGGACAGGCGCATTACCAGCGAGCGCGACCTGCGCGACTATATGGACCACTTTGAGCTGATCGGCCAGTCCGCGACCGACTTCCGCCCGGTGTTCGAGCATGTGGACAAGCTGGTCGCTGAAGGCGCGTTCCACCATTTGCGCGGGATGATCTATTTCACCGACGGGCTGGGGATCTATCCGAAAAAACGGCCCAAATACGACGCCGCCTTTGTCATGCTCGAGGGTGAAGCGCACCCGGAAAACATCCCGCCCTGGGGCATCCGCGCTGTACTGCGCGAAGCTGAAATTATCCCGTCCCCGTAGGGGCGCGCACTGTGCGCCCACCTGCCCCGCAACCAAATACAAGGAGCCTGTTTATGAACATCAAACGAGCCAAAAACGAGATCAAAAACGCGCTGCGCGCCTATCTCGCGCGCGACGAGTTCGGCGCGTACCGCATCCCGCCCATCCGGCAGCGCCCCATCCTGCTGATGGGTCCGCCGGGCATCGGCAAGACCCAGATCATGGAGCAGATCGCAAACGAGACCCATGTGGGGCTGGTGTCCTACACGCTCACCCACCATACCCGCCAGTCCGCGCTCGGCCTGCCCTACATCGAGCACCAGAAGTTCGGCGGGCAGGAATACGCGGTCACGGCCTACACCATGAGCGAGATCATCGCCTCGGTCTACCGCGAGATGGAGCGCACGGGCGTCAA
>DXFS01000009.1 GCA_019114345.1 Candidatus Agathobaculum pullistercoris
TCATGTACAGTTTCCTGACCGAATGCATGCATAACAAAAAGGTGCGGAGACCGCACCTTTTGTCCTGCAGATTTTTATTATAACCTCGAGCCGCACCAGCCAGCTCATTGGTTCTGGCTGCGCGCCAGACCGATCAGCCTCACCGCATCCATCAGCTGCCGCTCCCGCTGGGAGAAAAACCGCTGGTAGGCTGCGCAATAGCAGTTCAAATCGATTTCCCCATCTGGGGTTACCATCCTGTCCCGCCGACAGCCGTTGCGGCATAAGCCATACCAGCGGCAGCTGCGGCACTGGTCCGGGACATGCAGCGATGCGCTGATAAAACGGGCTGCGACCTCACCCTGCTGCATTTCTGCAAAGCTGGCTTCACCGACTGTCCCCATACGCCATTCATCCAGCACATAAAAGTCACAGGGATAGACGCCGCCGTCCCCTTCTACCACAAACTGTATCGAGCACTGTCCCGACATATTGCATGCTTCCGGGCGTTCGCCCAGCATAATTGACAGCCAGTTATCCAGATGACGTATGCTGATATATTCACCGTGCTGCAGATCTTCATACCACAAATCAAACAGGCGGATCAGAAATTCACCATAGTTCTCCGCAGAAAGATGATATTTCTCTACGCCGCGCTGCTGTTCGAGCGGCTCCAGGCAGGGGATAAACTGTAACCACCGGAATCCCTGCTTCCGGTAAAAGCGGTAGATCTTTTCGACGGATCGCGCGTTTCGCCCTGTCACAACACACAAGATGTTGAAGTCAACGTGGTGCTTTTCCATAAGGCGCGCAGCTTTCATCACGCGGTTAAAGGTCCCTTTCCCCGCTGTATCCAGCCGGTTCAAGTTATGCAGGTCTGCCGGGCCGTCCAGCGAGAGACCCACCAGAAAGTGGTTTTCTGCCAGGAATTTTGCCCATTCTTCATCGATCAGATAGCCATTTGTCTGGATTGCATTGTGTATTTCAACACCCTGCCGCTGATACTTCTTCTGCAGTTCTACCACACCGCGGTAAAACTCCAGCCCTGCCAGAGTCGGCTCCCCGCCTTGAAAAGCAAAGGAGCAGATATGTTCTGCGTATTCCATGCCTGCGCTTATGACCCGCTCCATTTGGTCGAGCGTCAGCATTCCCTCGAACGCCTGTTCCCGATGTTCCGCGACATCCTTATAAAAGCAATATGTACAGGCCATATTGCATGCGGAAGACGCAGGCTTGATTAAAATATTGACCGGCGGCACCGTAATCCCTCATTTCTTTTCGGTATAGGCTGGTATCCACTATATCACAAAATACTGCATAACGCCATACCTCTCTGCACGCCAGCTTTGTCCTTTTATTGGTTTCTTCCTGCAGCAGGGTTCTGCACTGATGAAATTGTATCACGGCTTTCTGTTTTTCACTTTACAAACCAGCTGTGTCATCGTGCCCATCGGGCAATAGACACACCAGCTTCTGGGCTTGAAAAGTACCATTGTAATCATTCCCAATATGGTGGATGTCAGCATCACACTGTAAAACCCGAATGCGAATTGCGCGACACCCTTATGAAATATTGTCCCGTGATACGCCCAGTGCCATGGAAGCCTGAAACGCCACAGCAGCGTGACCGTCTGGCTCAGTTCCTGCGTTCCCGCAAACACAAGACAGGTGTTCCAAAGCATTACCAAAAACATGGCCAGAAAAAATGCCAGGAAACCATACCGAAATCCTTTGCTTTTCATCCATTTGGGGATATCCCTCCTGCGTGAAAAGCCGAAACGGCCGCCGAGCAGTTGGAAAAGCTGTCCCCTTCCGCAGTACCGGTTGCAATACCCTTTCGTCCCCTTCGCCAGCGATATCATGAGTGGAATCAGGAAACAGGCTAACCCCAGCCAGGCAAACAGAATATTAAAAAAACCCAGAATCAGATACAGCAACGATACAATCCACAGATAATCATACCAGCGCTTCCTCATACTTCCTCCGCCTCCTGTACCGTGATCACACTTGCCGGGCATTCCACTGCACATTTCCCGCATCCAACGCATTTTTCCGGCATCACCTGAGCCCTGATCCCTTTCACGATTGTAATTGCCTGCAGCGGGCACACTTTTACGCAGCAGCCGCAGGCGACACAAGCCGATGGATCCACTACCGCCCGCCGTCTCTTTTTCACCATACGCATAAGCTGTCTCCTATCACAATATATTTACGGTATACGGCCCTGACGTTTGCAGCCAAAATCAGGGCCGCAGCCGGCCTTCCTGCCGCGCCGGCCAGCCAAAGCCTCAGGCGAGCGGGGTTCCCGCAGCCTCTCCGCGTTTTTCTCCACACCCTGGTTCCCCCTCCATTTCCTCTCAGCTTTTCATGTGCAAAACCGCTTTATTGGTACCAGCATACTCCAACCTCTCAAAAAACACTGTGATGTTATCACACTTTGGGCTTCCGTCCCAAACAGCACAGTTACCCCAAACCGCAGATAGGAGGCACACATATTGACCGTAACCATAATCTGTCAGGCAGAACTGACCCCCGGGGAACTGAAGGCACAGATCGTACGCATCCGCCAGGGATTTGACCGCTCTCTTCCGCAGGCCAGGCCGTAAAAGGCCGGACCTTATTCGATGTCCTGAAGGGAGAGATGCAGGATAGTCGCCATATACACCCGTCAGTCCGTTGAGCGGGCGGACAGTATCTCTGTCGAACAGCAGGCACAGATTTGCCGCGATGCGCTGACTGCACGCGAGCTTAAAAGCTGCAAGGTCTATACGGATAAAGGGTTTTCCGGCAAGAACATCGACCGTCCGGCACTTCAGCAGCTGCTCGCTGATGCGGAAACCGGGAAGATCGACAAAATCCTGGCCTATCGGCTGGACCGCATCAGCCGGTCCGTTCACGACTTTACCGGGCTTTGCTCCCGGCTGGGAGCATACGGTGTGCATTTCCAGTCGGTTACAGAAGGCATTACGCTGGATGACAGCCCCACCGGCACGGTTATGGCGCAGATCATGATGGTATTTGCGCAATTCGAACGGGAAACCATCCAGCGCCGTGTGACCGACAATTACTTTGCACGCGCGAAAACCGGCATGTATCTGGGCGGCCGCCCCCCGTTCGGATTCGACAAAGGCGAAACGTTTGTTGACGGAAGGCGGACAGCCTGTTATGTACCCAATCCCCAACAGGCCGCACTGATGGCTGAACTGTACGAGCGATATCTGCTGGACGGGGCAACACTCGGCTCTCTGGTGCGCTGGCTCAATGCCAACGAATACCGCACCGCGCGCGGCGGCAGCTGGTCAACGCTCCCGCTCGGCCGCCTGCTGCGCAATCCCGCGTTTGTGCAGGCAGATGCAGCGGTTTACCAGTACCTGCAATCCAAAGGTGCCACTATGAACGATCCGGTCGAGGCATACAGCCAGCAGCGCGGCTGCTACTGCTACGCCCCTCTCGGATCTGCTCTGCCAGAGAAGCGGCCTACCACGCGAAAGTTCACCGACCTGTCCGGCAGTTTTGTCACCCTTGCCCCGCATGCGGGAATCGTCGACGCCGCCCTCTGGCTGGCTGTCCAACATAAACTCGATCAGAACCGCGCACTGAAACGCAGCGGCTCAGGCTCTCACAGCTGGCTTTCCGGCTTGATGAAGTGCCAAAAATGCGGATATGCCATTTCGGTTGTGCGCAAGCCCAGCGGCATGCATGGGCATTATATCAATTGCGGCGGTCATAAACGCGGCAATTCCATCTGCCCGGGGCGAAGCCGCGTGCTCACACTGGAAGAGATTGAAAGCGCGGCCGAAGCCCAGCTTCTGATCTTTCTGAAAAGCTACCGCGCAGTAGAAATCCGGATCCGGCAGCGGCGCAATGTCCGGGCCAACCAGCTCGAGGCAAGTATCGCCAGACAGGAAAATGAAATCCAGCAGTTGACGCAAAACCTCGCACACATCCGGGAAGTGGATGTGATACATATTATCTCTGCACAGATCCAGGCGGCACATGACCGGCTGGCTATGCTGAAAGCGCAGCGCGATGCATTGCTGTATGAAGGCCCTTCTGCTGATCTGGAGCCGTATTTTGAGGCTGTGCTGGAGGAATGGCAGGACTACACCATTGCTGAGAAGAAAAAAATCGCCAAAGCGGCGATCGAACGGGTGCTTGTTGATGACAATGCCATCCATATCATATTCCGGGCTGACTACGGCAGTTAGCAGCCGGCCGTATCAAAAAAGCGTCCCTCTTCCCGAGGGGCGCTTTTCCACATTTCCCCAAAAGAATACGTCTGCGCATCCGATGCATTTTCACCGTATCCTTCTGCAACCCTGCGCGACCGCAAGGACCGCATGAGTATGTATTCCGGGCTCGAGGTGCGCGTGCCGTTCTGCGACCACCGCATCGTGGAATACGCTTATAACATGCCGTGGGCCTTCAAAGCGCTGGACGGTCGGGAAAAAGGGATCGTGCGCAAAGCGTTCGAGCACGAACTGCCTGAGGCGATCGTCTGGCGCAAGAAAAGCCCCTATCCCAAGACCTTCCATCCGGTCTACACCAAACTCTGCGCAGACTACGTGCGCCGCATTTTCGCGGACAGCGAATCGGCCGCATCCCGGCTCTTCAACCATGCAGCGGTCGAGGCGCTGATGGAGCAGCCCGAGAGCCTTGCCGAGCCGTGGTACGGCCAGCTCATGCGCACGCCGCAAATTTTTGCATACATCATCCAGCTCGACCGCTGGTTCAAGCGCTACAAAATCCGGCTGGTCTGATCCGCTTTGACGGGCAAAAAATAGCGGCACAGCCGCTATTTTTCCACGCCGCAGGGCGCAAACATGATTCCGCTGGTTATGCCAGGAATTCCGCCAGCGTATTGATCACCAGCTGATGGTCATCCATGTGGTCGGGCATGCCGGACACGCAGATCGATCCGATCACGCCTGTGCCGCGCAGACGGATTGGGAACCCGCCGCCGCCCGCAGCATAGTCGTCCGCAGGGAGCTTGCGGCTCTCCAGGCTCTCTCCGTTCCCTTCCAGCCATGCGAGGAAGTGCAGCGAAGACATCTGCATCAGGTCAACCGTGCGGCGTTTGCGCTGCAGCCACAGCTCGCTGTCCGGCAACGCGCCGTCCGGGAAATACCGGAACACGACAAGGCCGTTGACCGTGATCTCGATTGCTACCGGGATGGGCTGCTTTTTCGCATTTTCGTGCAGCTTGAGACCGAACGCAAGCGCATCTGCGCGCGAAAAATGATCAAATTGGAATTTTTCTTCCTGTTCCTCGCACATGGCGAGCATCGTTTTACTGTCCTGCATTTTTGTTTCCCTGCCTTTCGTAGGTTCTACCGCCATTATAATCCATTTTATCCCTGTTTGACAAGGAGGTTTTCGCTATGCCAATCGCCAACGACAGCTCCGCCGTGCTGCGCGTGGTCGTCACCACTGCGCTGGGAGCGCTGCCGCTCGAAAACGCTTCCGTCACCGTATCCACCGCAGCGGATGAGACCGGCGCGCGCACGCTGCTGTACTCCGTGCGCACCGGGCCAGGCGGCATGACGCCGCCCATGGCCCTGTCTACACCGCCGCTGTCCAACTCGCTTTCCCCGGACAGCGGACCGCCGTATGCCGTGTACACGGTCGAGGTCGTGCGGGATGGCTACACCCCGCTTACCGCGCTTCATGTGACCATGTTTTCCGGTGTCCCGGCGGTGCTTCCGGTAGCGCTTACCCCGCTGGACGAAAACCAGCCTTCGTCCCAGACCGATCTGACCGCTACAGGCGATCCGCAGGTGCTGTACCATCCTATAACCGGAGAGGAGTGAAACCATGCCTGCATCCCCTGTTACCATCCCGGAGACCATCACCGTACACCTCGGCCCGCCTTCTTCCAATGCGCAGAATGTCACCGTTCCCTTTGCCGACTATATTAAAAACGTAGCCTCGTCCGAGATTTACCCCACTTGGCCGGAGCAGGCCATCCGCGCCAATATTTACGCGCAGATTTCCTACGTGCTCAACCGCGTGTTCACCGAATGGTACCGCGCGCAAGGCTATGATTTCGATATCACCAACTCTACCCACTACGACCAGTCTTTTGTGCAGGGGCGCGATATTTTCGAGAATATCTCAGAAATTGTGGACGATATGTTCAACGACTACCTGACCCGGGGCAATGCCATTGAACCGCTGTTCGCCCAGTACTGCAACGGCACCACCACCACCTGTCCCGGCGGACTCAGCCAGTGGGGTACCGTACCTCTCGCTGAGCAGGGCATGAGCGCGGAGGAGATCGTCCGCTATTTCTACGGCGACGACATCAACTTTGTGCGCAACGCACCCATCTCGCCCAACCTCGGCGGCTCGTGGCCCGGCGTAACCTTCCGGCTGGGCGATATCTCCGAGGAGGTGCGCATCATCCAGAACCGCCTCAACCGCATTGCAGCCAACTACCCCAACATCCCGAAGATCTATCCGGCAGACGGCATCTTTGATGCGGATACCGAACGCGCGGTACGTACCTTCCAGCAGCAGTTTAACCTGACGGCGGACGGCATCGTCGGCCGTGCGACCTGGTACCGCATCGCATTTATCTATAACAATGTCAAGCGCCTTTCCGAGCTCGACAGCGAAGGCCTGCTGCTCGACGAGGTCTCCCGCCAGTTCCCCGAAGAGTTGCGCGAGGGAGCGACCGGCCCGGGGGTGCAGCTTTTGCAGTACTTCCTTGCCATCGTAGGCGAATACTATGACCAGCTGCCCCGCTGGCAGCCTGCGCAGATCGACGGTGTGTTCGGCCCACAGACGCGCGAGGCCGTCACCGCCTACCAACGCATGATGGGGCTGCCCGAGACCGGCGTAGTCGACCGCGCGACATGGAACGAGCTGGTCTCCACTTACCAGTCGGTGCTCGCGGCACAGCCCACACAGGAATGGCTGGAGCAGGCGGTCGGTTTCCCGGATATTTTCCTGGTGGAAGGGATGCGCGGTGAGGAGGTTCGTGAGGCGCAGCAGCTGATAAACGTGATCGCGCGCGGCAACCCGCAGGTGCCCGCGGTCGCGGTGGACGGTATTTTCGGCAGCGCAACGCGCGACGCAGTTTCGGTCATCCAGTCGCTGCTCGGCCTGCCCGCGACCGGAGCCATCGGCCCGCTGACATGGGAGGGCATGGCGCAGCTCGCGCGCGACGTGCTTGCATCCGCGCAGACCAGCGAAGGGCAATATCCCGGCTATGCGGTCGGAGAGGGGGAAAACACATAATGTATACCGATGAACAGCGCCGCAGCCATATTTATGACCTGCAGACGTTCCTGCGCCGCATCCAGCGGGATCAGGGATATCCGAACCCCATCGCCCCGGACGGGATCTTCGGCCCGGAAACCGCTGCCGCGGTCCGCGATTTCCAGCGGCAAAACAGCCTGCCCGTGACCGGGGCAGCTGACTACGGTACCTGGACCGCGATCTATCAGGCCTACCGCGTGCTTCTTTCCGGAGATGCGCTGCCGGAAAGCGTTACTTTCTTCCCCAGCGGATCGGCAGCTGAACTCAAAGCCGGGGACAAAGGGCCATCTGTGTTTGTGCTGCAGCTCATGCTGGGTACGGCGCTGCCGCACTTTTCCATTTCCGCTCCCGTGCCTCTGACCGGCGAGTACGACGCGGACACCGTCGCCGGCGTCCGGCGGGCGCAGGGCGTGTTCCTGCTGCCGCAGACCGGCGTGACCGACCGCGCGACCTGGGAAGCGCTTGCCTTGTTCCACAACAGCTTTTTCGGCCGCACCCCGCTGTCCTGGCTGGCTGCCGAACCATAAGCGTAGAAAAAAGGACGATCCGCCGGATCGTCCTTTTCCGTTTCTGTTCTTATTCCGCTGCTCCTGCAGCTTCCTGCTCCGCTTGTGCGTCAGCGGATGCATCTTCTTCCGCCGCCTGCTGGGCATCTTCCTCAGCGGCTGCGTCTGCGCCCGATGCGTCCTGATCACCAGCTGCCGCGGCGGCGTCCTGCGCCGCCTGCTCAATCGCATCTTCCTGGTTCAGGATCTCCTGCACCTCAGCCGGCAGATAATCGCGCACGTTCTCATTGGTGATCTGGTCATAGGTGTCGGTCGTCTGCACGTCCGCTTCTTCCATCCACTGCGCCAGCAGGTTGTCCATCGTCGCCCCCATTGCCGAAATCAGCGTGCTGCGGTAACTTTCGAGCATAGCCGTATAATCGACCGGGATGCGTTTGATGATGTGGAATCCCGCTTCCGTCTGCACCAGGCCGGAAACCTCACCCTCCTGCAGCGCAAGCGTTGCTTCGTAGAACGGCTGCAGCATCTGGCCCTCCGTAAACACGTAGCCGTCCGGGTAGCTGGCTAGGCCGGGATCCTCGCTGACCTCATTCATGACATCCTCGAAGTTCTCCCCTGCGTTCAGCCGGTCAAGCACCTTCTGTGCTTCCGCCTTTGCCTGATCCTCGGTACGGGTCTCGCCCGTCGTCGGGTCAGTCAGCGAGATCAGGATATGCTCTGCCGCAAGCGCATCCGGATAGGTTTCCTCAAACTGCTTGATCAGTTCCTCGTCCGTCGGCAGATTGACGCCGTTTTCGCCGTAATAGTATTCATCCAGCGCACGGTAGCACGCACTGCTGTACGACATGTTGGAATAAGTATCCGGCGTAAAGCCCATGTCCGCCAACAGCTGCGTATACATCTCCATGCCGCCGACCGACTCGATCGTGTCCGAAAGCTGCTGCTGAAGCGCCTTCTGCTCCGCATAGCTCAGCGACATGCCGAGATCGTTAAAGTGCTGCAGCACTACATGTGTCGATACGATCTGGTTATAGGCATCCGCCTGCACAGTCTGCAGCATGGCCGGGCCGAGTTCCTCGTTGTTCCAGATATCGGTCAGTCCGAAGCTGGAATACATCTGCTCATAATACAGCATGTAGTTATACAGCATGCCCGCATATTCGTCCGCGTGCACTTCGTCACCGTTGATGGTCATGACCACCGGCGCATCGCTCTGGATGTTTTTATAGTGGATGGTCGTACTGCTGACGCCCCACACAGTAGCGCCCATGGTGACCGCCACCATCACGACCAGCGCAGCAATGCGCTGTAACATTTTGCTCATGTTCCGATTCTCCTTGCAAGTCAAAGATTCAAACAGACTTTAATCAGTATAGCACTTTTTCCAGCCTGATACAAGGAAAATCACAAAATCGTCACAATCAGGCATTTTACTGCTCCCTGTCCAGGGCGACGTCCTCAAGGATGTCACGATGTTGACAAAGTCTATCGTCCATCCAGTCCAAAGCCAGCTCCACGGAATTTGGCACCACGGGACGGGCGGCCATGCGCACCTTTTCCCTTCTGTCTCTACTCCATCTTGTGAGAACTTTACACCCCCACGCATTACAACCAAATTAGAAACAAAAAACGGCACAGCAAAATGCTGTGCCGTTTCAATCTGTCGAAAAAGTCCTCGCGCTGCAGCGCGCATCAAATAGGAAATTGCGGTTCACCGCAATTTTCATAAAAACCCGCGACATGTGCGTGGGTTTTTATTCAAACCGCTGGCAAGTGTGTCTAAAAGACGCGCGCAGACAGCGGAAGATTCGATCGAAAGCGTGGTTTCGATCGATAGGCTGTCGAAAAACTATGTTTTTCGACAGCCTCAAACGGCACAGCAAAATGCTGTGCCGTTTTCTGTTGTCCGGTATTATTCCATCAGGCCGACGCAGTCGTAATACGGCTTTTCGGCAATCAACTTTTTGTTATCTTTAAACAAGGTATGACCCAGTGTAATCACCAGATAATCCGCCTTCTTCAGGATCTCCTCAAAAGAGACGTTCGGGATGCCCTGTACCTCGCTGTCCTTTGCAAATGGCTCGCAGGCAAGGACACGGACGCCCTTGTCCTGCAAAATATGGCAGAGCTCGATCGAAGGGGACTCGCGCAGGTCGTCCACATCCGGCTTGTAGGACAAACCGAGCACACCGACAGTGTCTGTCACCTTGGCGAGCGAGGACACGACCTTATCCGCCACAAAGCGCGGTTTGTTCTCGTTGCGTTCGCGCGCGGCGAGGATGACCTTGGCCTCGGCCGGGAACTGCTCATAGATGAACCACGGGTCGACCGCGATGCAGTGGCCGCCGACGCCTACGCCCGGGTTCAGGATATTGACGCGCGGGTGGCAGTTGGCGAGCTTAATCAGCTCGAATACGTCGATGCCCATCTTGTCGCAGATGACCGACAGCTCATTTGCATACGCAATGTTGACGTCACGGAAGGTGTTCTCGGTCAGCTTGCACATCTCGGCGGTCAGGTCGTCGGTCTTGTGCACCACGCCTTTCTCTAGCACTTTTTCGTAGATCGAAGCCGCCATTTCAGCCGCCTCGGGCGTGCGCGCGCCGACGATGCGGTCGTTGTTCTTCAGCTCATACATCATGTTGCCCGGGATGACGCGCTCCGGGCAGTGAGCAACGTGAATCTTGTCCATATCGATGCCGGACTCCTCGGAGAGCACGCGCGCGAGCATCTCGGTCGTGTGCGGCGGCACGGTGGACTCCAAAATGACCAGGTTGGGCGCTTCCAGCACCTTGCCCGCCATGCGTCCTGCAGACTCGACATACTTGAGGTCCGCCTTGTGGCTGCCTGTCTCGTCCTGATAGAACGGGGTCGGCACCGCGATATAGAACACGTCGGACTTGCCCAGCTCAGTGGAAAAATGCAGGTGTCCGTGCGCGACCGCCTTTTCAAACGCCTCCTGCAGGCCCGGCTCGACAATGTGGATGTGGCCGCCCTGGAGTGTTTCGATGGTTTTCCGGTTCACGTCGAAGCCGCAGACCTCAAAGCCAGCCTCCGCGAGGGTGATCGCGGTCGGCAGGCCGATATAGCCCAGCCCCATGACAGTAATTTTCATAGTATCGATACCTCTTTAATGACATTCTCTGTTCATTATACCACTTTTTTTGCTAATTTCAATCAAAGGTTTGAATTTTTCGCGCAGTCCCGCTATAATGATAGTGTTCTGATTTCATACCCAAACGATAGGATGTATGTTTTATGATTTTTAAGGGCCTGCTCGATGACGCGCGCTCGATCCGTGACCGCGATCCCGCTGCGCGCACCACGCTCGAGGTCTTTCTTCTCTATCAGGGCTTCCACGCGCTTATCCTGCACCGTCAGGCGCACTGGCTCTACAAGCACAAGCGGTTTTTCCTCGCGCGCTGGCTGTCCCAGTTTGCGCGCCACCTGACCGGCATTGAGATCCACCCGGGCGCGACCATCGGCCGCCGCCTGTTCATTGACCATGGTATGGGTATCGTCATCGGCGAGACCGCCGAAATCGGCGACGACTGCACGATCTACCACGGCGTGACGCTCGGCGGCACAGGCCACGACACGGGCAAGCGCCATCCGACCATCGGCAACAACGTGCTGATCTCAACCGGAGCCAAGGTGCTCGGCCCGTTCAAGGTGGGCGACAACAGCCGCATCGGCGCGAACGCAGTCGTTTTGCAGGAGGTGCCGCCGGACTCGACGGTCGTCGGCGTCAAGGCCCGCGTGGTCAAGATCAACGGCCAGCGCGTCTCTTCCCCGTCCTACGACCTCGACCAGATCCACCTGCCCGACCCGCTTGCACAGGAGCTGTGCCGTCTGGAGCACCGCGTTTACGCCAACGAGCAAAAGCTCAAACGCGAGGAGCAGCGCGACCGCGAAGCGGACGAATGATCCCGTTTTCCCTGCGCGCCCCCACTTGGGGGCGCGTCTCTGTCTGATTTTTCCCTGTATGCGCAAAGGAGCGACCTATGCCGGCACTCGACGACAGCATCCAGTTTGTCAAGGGCATCGGCCCGAAAAAGGCAAAGCTGTTTGAAAAACTGCATATCCGCACGCTGCGCGACGCGCTTGAAACCTATCCGCGCGACTATGAGGACAGAACCCGCATCACCCGCATCGCAGACATCGACGCGGAGGACAAGTATGCCATCCGCGCGGTCGTCGGCACCGAACCCAGGGTCAGCCGCATCCGCAAGGGGCTGACCCTGGTCAAGTGCACGATCTTCGACGAGTCCGGCTCGCTGAACGTCACATACTTCAACAACCCCTATGCCGCCGCTCTGCTGCGCGTGGGGCAGGAGTATGTATTCTACGGCAAGGTGCAGGGCTGGGGACGCGGGCGCACGCTCATTTCCCCGCAGTCGGAGAAGGTCGCGCCGGACGCGGCGCACCCCGGCCGCATCGTGCCGGTTTACCCGCTGACCGCCGGGCTGACCCAGCGCGACATGGAGCGCGTGACCGACGCCGCGCTTGCGGCCGTGCCGGGCGGCTGGCCCGACCCGCTGCCCGAGGTGCTGCGCGCGAAATACCGCCTGCTGGATGCTGCGGACGCGCTTGCTGCCATTCACCGCCCGCAGACCGCGGACGAGGTCGGGCAGGCGCGCCGCCGCATGGTGTTTGAGGAGCTGTTCCTGCTCTGCTGCGGCTTGCAGCAGCTCAAGGAGCGCCGCAAAGCGGATACGGGCATTGTGTTTGCGCAAAACGGGCTGGATGCGTTCTTTGAAACGCTCCCGTTTTCGCCAACGGGCGCGCAGCGGCGCGCGATCGCGGAGATCGCGGCGGACTGCGCCTCCGGCCGGCCGATGAACCGGCTGGTGCAGGGCGACGTCGGCTCGGGCAAGACGGTCGTGGCGGCGGCGCTGTGCGCGCTCGCGGCGCAGAACGGCTGGCAGGCCGCGTTCATGGCGCCGACCGAAATTTTGGCCGCCCAGCATGCGGAGACGCTCGCGCCCATGCTGGAAAAGCTCGGCATCTCCTGCACCCTGCTCACCGGCTCGATGACCGCGGCGCAGAAGCGCGCGGCGCTTGCCGCGATCGAGACCGGCGCGGCGCAGGTCGTGGTCGGCACGCATGCGCTCATCCAGCAGGGCGTGACCTTCCACCGGCTGGGCGCGGTCGTCGCGGACGAACAGCACCGCTTCGGCGTGGCGCAGCGCGCCGCACTGTCCGCCAAGGGCGAAATGCCGCATGTGCTGGTCATGTCCGCGACCCCTATCCCGCGCACGCTCGCGCTGATTATGTACGGCGATCTGGACGTTTCCGTGCTGGACGAGATCCCGCCCGGCCGCAGCCCGGTCGAGACCTACGCGGTGGGGCAGAACATGCGAAAGCGCATCACTGCCTTCATTGACAAGCAGGTCGAGGCGGGCGGGCAGGCCTATGTGGTGTGCCCGCTGGTCGAGGAGGGCGAGACCGGCCTCAAAAGCGCGGAGCAGCATGCAAAAGACTTGCAGGCGGCCTTGCCGCACCGCCGCATTGCCGTGCTGCACGGGCGGATGAAAAACGCGGACAAGGATCAGGTCATGCGGGCTTTCGCCGCGAGGAAGTACGACATCCTGGTCGCCACGACCGTTATTGAGGTGGGCGTGGATGTGCCCAACGCCAACCTGATGGTGGTCGAGGACGCGGACCGCTTCGGCCTGTCCCAGCTGCATCAGCTGCGCGGGCGCGTCGGGCGCGGCACGCGGCAGTCCTATTGCATCTTTTTCGGCGCGGACAAGGGCGAAGCTGCCCGCGAGCGGTTGAAGATCCTGTGCAAAACCGGCGACGGCTTTGAGATCGCGCGCGCCGACCTCGCCCAGCGCGGGCCGGGCGACTTTTTCGGCCGGCGGCAGCACGGCCTGCCCGCGCTGCACGTTGCGGATCTCGCGGCCGACCTTGCGCTCATGCAGGATGCGCGCGAGGAAGCGGAGGCGATCTTGCAGCACGACCCTGCGCTCGGGGGCTATCCGGTTCTGCGCGCGCGCGTTGAGCGGATGTTCGCCGCGCGGGACGACGAGGCGTTTAACTGACCCGGAAGGGGATAAAAAGAAAAGGCTGCCTATCCGGCGGCCTTTTCTTTTTCTTTATGTTCGCTGAGGATCAGGCCGGCGAGCGCCAGCGCTGTGCCCAACCACATGACCGGCGTCATGGTCTCGTGCAGCACGATGGCCGAGCTGACAATGGTGATGACCGGCGTGGCATAGATGTACGCGCTGGTCTTGACCGGCCCGAGCAGGAACACTGCGCGGTTCCAGGTCACAAAACAGGTCGCAGAGGCGAGCAGCCCCAAAAACAGCAGGTTTGCGATATGCAGCGGCTCGGTCCACGCGGAAAGCGGGGCGGGGAAGCCCTCGATGCAGGCGGGGACCAGCAGGAACAGCAGCCCGTAGCCGAAAATGCGGCAGGTCAGCGGCACAGTGCGGTAGCCCATCGCACCCAGCCTGCGCACGATCACGGAATATACGCCCCAGACAAAGGCTGCGCCCACGCCGAGCAGCACGCCGCGCGGGTCGAGCGCCAGCTCGCTGACGCCTGCAAGCGAAGCGAGCGCTACGCCCGTCATCGCGCACACAAAGCCGAGGAAAAACCAGAGGCTGAGCCGCTCGCGCAGCAGGACAGCCGCGACCAGCGCGGTGAACAGCGGCGCCGCGGCCACGATCACGCCGACGAGCGATGCGGAAATGTAGGTCAGCGCGATATTTTCCATCAAAAAGTACAGCGTCACGCCGGTCAGCCCGGCGAGCGCAAACAGCGCCTCATGCGACTTTTTCTGCGCCTTCATCAGCCCTTTCCCGGCGATGAGCAGCGCCAGAAAGCCGAGCGCAAACCGCGCGATCATGATTTCGAGCGGCGTAAACGCCCGCAGCAGCACCTTGGTCGAGACAAAGGTCGTGCCCCAGACCAACTCGGTGAATATGGCGAGCAGGTGCCCCTGTAAACTGTGGTTTTCTTTCATTTCCCTCACCCCATGCCCCGCCCGGCGGGGCTTTTGCTTGTTCAGACGATAAACCCGCCGCCGATCACAACGTCGCCGTCGTAGAACACGGCGGACTGCCCGCGCGCAGGCGCACGCACCGCGTCCTCAAACACGATGCGGGCGTTTTCGCCGTCAGGATAGACGGTTGCACGGTCGCTGCGTTTGGAAAACCGCACGCGTACTTCGCAGGAAAACGCGCCGTTTGCCGCGTATTCGGGCGCGATATAGTGCACGTCCCGCACTTCGATCTCCCGGCGGAACACATCCTCGAGCGACAGCACGACCTCGTTGGTCTCCGGCCGCAGCTCGTGCACGAACAGCCGCCCCTCCGCGGCCACGCCCAGCCCCTTGCGCTGGCCGACCGTATAGCAGTGGATGCCCTTATGCTGCCCAAGTACATTGCCGTCCTCGTCCACGAAATTGCCCGGCGGGCAGGCCGCGCCGTGGCGCGCGAGCCAGCCGTGTACATCGCCGTCCGGGATGAAGCAGATGTCCATGCTGTCCGGCTTGTCCGCAACCGCAAGGCCGATCTCGCGCGCGTTTTCGCGCACCTCGTCCTTGCCCGTGCTCTCGCCGAGCGGGAACACACAGCGCGCTACCGTTTTGCGCGGCAGGCGGTGCATCATATAGGTCTGGTCCTTGGGCGCGCGGGCGCGCAGCAGCAGCGCGCGGCCCTCGGCGTCCCTGCCGGTGCGCGCATAGTGCCCGGTGGCGATATAAGGCGCGCCGATCTCGTCTGCATAGTCGGTCAGCGCGCGGAACTTGATGAGCGGGTTGCACACCACGCACGGGTTGGGCGTGCGCGCATTGCGGAAGGCGTCCGCAAAGTAGGCGCACACCTGCTGCTCGAACGCCTCGCGGCGGTGCGCGATATAAAGCGGGATGCCGAGGTCGTCTGCGGTGCCCTGCGCGGCTTCTTCGCCGCCGAGGCCGACCTCGAGGAACAGCCCGTGCACCTCAAAACCCTGCGCGCGCAGGCGCGCCGCTGCGACTGCGGAATCCACGCCGCCGGATAATCCTAATACAATTTTCTCTGCCATTCTTGTAAAATCTCCTACAAAATCAAAAGGGGGATACCTCTCGCGCCTTGGCGCGCTTTAAAAAGAAAATGAGCGCAAAGCGCTCATTTATAAAAAGTCAGGACATGTGCACTCTCATGAAAACTGCGCAAAGCGCAGAAATGCGGATAGAGGCCTACGGGCTAACTTTTTATACCCCGACTCAGCCGCCTTGGGCGGCGCCATTCGGGTATCGAAGAGCGGTTTCTTTGAAACCGCTCTTCGTATATAGGGGGCTTGTACTCATTAAACGCCGTATAACGGCAAATGAGGATAGTGGCCTACGGGCTGAAGCCCCCTATAAAGGAAGTTTTACGCCAGCGATGTCCACGTTTCCAGATTGGCGAACGCGTTGTACGGCGTCGGTGCATAGTTATCGATCAGCCCTTTGCGGATGATCATCTGCCCGCGCTCGAATGCCACCGGGACGATGGGCATTTCCGCGAGGAAGGTCTGGTACAGCTCGGTTACGCTGTCTCCGCTGCGCGCCGCCGCGATTGCAGTGGACATGGACTCGCTTGCGTAGCCGCCGTAGTTCAGGCTGCCGCCGGAGGACAGCAGCGGCCGCAGGTCAAAATCCGCGGTCAGCTGGGTTTCACCGTAGTATACGTCGAAATCGCCCGACTGGAGCATGGAAAGATAGGTGTCATAGGGCTGCTTGTCCACCGTGACGCGCACGCCGGGCAGTGCGTTCCACG